>JASJDH010000341.1 GCA_030065175.1 Leptolyngbyaceae cyanobacterium MO_188.B28
ATAAAACCACTGTCTCAACTGGCTCCAGATCACTATCAAGGTCATACTTGTTTGAGGGTGCTGGGCTGGCTTAACCGTTTTTTTACTAGAAGATCTAGCCTGAAATAGTTCCAAAAAGGGAGTCGCCTGCCCTAGCCATGCACTGGCGCGGGCGTCAGCATAGTATTCACGCACCCTGAGTACACTGCTACGACTGATTTCTACCAGTAAAATCAACAGAATTGATTTTACATTGATACTCAAAATGGTTGGAATACCGTCTCGGATGGGCTGCAGCGAATCCCCCGCTATCATGCGATCTAGCGTTGACCATACTAAATAAATATCGAATAGTACTAATAGAACCAAGGCCGCTCGAAAAAAGCTTCGCCCCAGCGTAATTGAGAAAATGGTTTTATCAACATCCTGGTTCTCTAAATGTCCCAACTCATGCATCAGGACTGCATTGAAGCGGTCAGATTGAGCTGCTTGAATAAATGCCTCATGCAGACCATTGCGCAGGCAGACATATTTTTTGCGGCCGTATCCAAAGGCTATACCTGTCGGGCGATCGCTACCCTCACTGACCTCATCCCATAGGAATTCAGGCGTATTCGCGTTGACCAGTGGGAGTCTTTCAATAATCTGTTGAATGTAGCGGTTCATACGCCCAAGGGAAGCTGCCTTGAGCGGAGCCGCATGATTAGGTGGAAATGCCTTTAACTGTTGGTCTTGAATTCGTCTACGAGCATCTTGCCGAGCCGCTTGTCTCGCAGCTCCAAAGATCGACAATGTGGTCCCAGTTGCTGCAATGAAGCTTAGTGAATCGCTTCCACGAATTAGAACACCGCCAATAAAGCCATCAGCGAGTATTAGAATCGCGCCAGTGATGGCAATCACTAAAAGCAAAAATCGGATGTCGGTTTCTGATGGAAAAGCGAAAGGACTGAGTTTAGGAGATGATTCATCATTCATGGGCGGTTTCCATTATTTTTTTGCCAGCGCCAGCCGAGCAATGACTGCATCACTGACGGTGCGGGCTTGATGCTCTTCTAAGCCAAGCCGCTTAGCCTCCTTAGCAGCAATATCTTGAATGGTAAATGCGATAACCTCCAGCTCAGATTGGGTGAAAATTGGCTGCGGAACTGGTTGAGGATCAAAAAGCTTTTTTACCCAAGACACCGCTTCTTCACCCAATTCTGCTTGAAAAGCTTCAGTGAACTTCTCCAACAAAAATTGCAAAATTGGGCTGATGATGGGAAAAACAACTTTGGTAAAGGTCGTTACTACAACGACTTCACCGATGCCCAGCACTTCGTCTTTGCTCCGACTGGACTGCGTAAAGCTATCTGGATCTGACAAATACTTATCACGAGTCTCTACATAAATAGGCAATTCTTCAGGAGCCTGGTCACTGATAATGCGATAGGCTACTTCGTTAAGCAGCACTTTTCCTGTTTGAGTATCTATAAGCATGGCGCGATAGGTCTCCAGAGTCGATATGGTCTGCATAGCTTTAGCCACATTGAAACTGAGCTACGTTTCCATCTTCTGCATACACAACAAATCCATTCGAAGTCGGCCGCAGATCAATCCGAGCCGCCCGATGCCTGGCATTATTGAACCATAGCTCCCCGACCCCGCCTGGTTGATTAGTAAATACCTCGAGTTCAATCAGATTGCTGGCAGAATCATGAAATCGCCCATAAACCCGATGTGTATCGTGATAACTCCAACGCTCAACTAAAAGAACGCCTTCAATTAATGAACCCTGAAAGTTAGTGCGGCATTGTTGCTGTGAGATGACTTCCTGGGCATTTACATAGGAAGGATTTAAGAGTGCTGGCGCAATAGTTGATAAAACTAGAATGAGTTTCTTCTTCACGTCTTTAGCCCTTGATATATTTATGACTGCTTAACTTGACTCAAAGGCTCCTCAGAAAAATTGATGAGGAATTATGCAGTGACGCTAATTTTGTTATAGGAATTTACAAATTTTGTCTGTCCCGTTAACTGGCGCAAACGGATTCAGACTTTGATCTCATCCGGGCGGATGAGCGGTTTCAAGCTGCGATCAACTAAAGATTTTAGGTCTCTAAGGATTTCACAGTGGAGATTCTGAAAGCTTCTACCCATAAAGGAAACGAGTCGCCGCCATGACAATTCCTTCTCCACCAGACTTGCTCGGGCTAAATTACGCGCCCCCTTTCCTCACGACTTCCTCAAATTCTTTTCCTAATTTTTTAATAGGCCAGGCTTTGCTCTAGCTTGCCATTCCCCCGGTCGATTAGGAGGTCTTAATGTATAAGAAAATTTTGGCGGCGATGGATCACTCGCCTATGGGACAAACGGTCTTTGACCGGGCATTGTCCTTAGCGAAAACTAACCAAGCTGACTTAATGCTATTGCATGTTTTATCAGGGGAGGAAGAGAACAGTCCACTGCCAATGCCGGCCCTGGCGGGTGAAGTTTATTGGGCCCCTGGAGCAGAGGTGGATCTTGAGCGATGGCATGAGCAGTGGGCTAGATATGAAAGTGAGTGCTTAGAAACGCTGCAGACCTTTGCATCTAAAGCCAATCAGATAGGGGTAACCACGGAATTTCGCCAAGTTGCGGGGAGTTCTGGTCGAACCATTTGCCAGATAGCCCGTACTTGGGGAGCCAATCTGATTGTCATCGGCAATCGGGGCCGCTCTGGACTAAGTGAGTTAGTACTGGGAAGCGTCAGCAATTACGTGCTGCACCACGCCCCCTGTTCAGTCTTAATCCTGAAATCGTCGAGCGAGGAAAATACTGAATAAATGCATAGCAATACAATCGGTGATTTACTCAAACCAGCAACAATCCTTAAAAGTGCAGTGGTCTTATAATTCAGCGACTCACTCAAACCAGCAACAATCCTTAAAAGTAAGCAACGATTCCTCAAGCAGAAGTTGGGAATCATAATTCAGTGACGAGGCGGCTTCTAACGCCTCATATCCTTTAACTACTAGACTTTTCGGTCTAAATTTACAGACCAGTAAATCCATATTTCGGCGGAACCTTCATAAGTTCTTCAAGTTTGTTTCCTAATCTCAGGATAGGGTCAAAGCTAAACTGATTTTTGACCGCTATTCCGGGGTGCCTGATCGCTTGTTACTGAGACAGGGGGCTATTTTATATGACGACTGCTACCGCGACTCTAACCGCTACGAATGCCACTTTAGAAAATCGCCATTGTACTTTTTTGATTGTCGGTTATGGGAATGAATTACATGGGGATGATGCGATTGGATCTCATGTTGCGACGGCTGTTGCAACGTGGGGGCTACCTCAATTGCGATCGCTCTCTGTTCAGAAACTAACCCCAGAACTCTCAGAAACGCTGGCGAATGCTGAATATGTTGTCTTCGTCGACGCCTGTCGGATGAATTGCCCGGAAGGCGTCAGATTCAAGCCCATCAATGCTTGTGGGTCAGAGCCCGGCGGCTGTTCGATTCCCGCTGCCGGGCATAGCTGTGACCCATGCACCCTTTTAGCGTTAACCCAATCCGTTTATGGCCGTCGCCCCCAATCCTGGTGGCTAGAGGTTCCAGCGGAGAATTTTGACCTCAGTAAGGGGCTTTCTTCAATCGCTGAGTTGGGGGTTGCGCGGGCGTTAGAAAAAATTCAATTTTTAGTCCGCCATTATAGTCGACCGACCCTTCGGGCTCTACCCGCTTAGGCGACCTGATCGGGTCAGCACAGGGTGAAGTCGAATTCCTTGGCCCACAGGAGTAAACCCTCTAGATTCCAACAGGTTCCGCTCTTGCAGCTAGAACGCCCCCGTCAGTCTTTCGCCATTTTTTGGAGCAAGGTTCCCCCGCTGGCTCCTCCTCGCAACGGCCACTGTGGTATCCACAAATCGTCTATGTAAGTTTCCCAGGGAAATTTTCTGATCTCCCTGGAAGAAACATGACGAATTATTTCCTAACATTGTGAGGATGATTGAAGGCTACCCCTGGTTTATTTTGCGCCTCCAAATTTGAGGCTGCGCCTAACAGTTCCTGATTTCCCAGTCAGAACTTGGGATTGAGAAGACATTGCTAGGGTTACAGATAAGTAATGTAACCCTGTGGGACATTGGTGTAACCCTCTAGGGGCAAAGCATTTGACTGTCAGTCTTCAAACATTTCTGTTAAGCTGGCTTCCAATGCTTCGCCTTTAAGAGTTCACGACAAGACCTTGGGGGAAGAGTTCAGTTTCTTCAGGATTAAAAAAGAAATTCCGTTTTGAATGTGCCAGTTCTTGAAAAAAAAATAAATGCACACTTCTATCCTGAAAGCAATTCTAAGGATTGAGGTAATACATAACAGTTGGTTAGCCTTGACACGCTTTCATATCCCCTGCCCTCGGCAGGGCTTTTTCTTGGCCGTATAAATTCGGCTTGTCTCTAATATTAGGAATATCAGGAAAATTAGGACATTTGCGAACATCGGGAATTCTGATAAAGTAAGGCGCTATAGACCCCGTGAGGCTCCTCCGCCATGGCTGCCACTTCCATTCGCCCGCCCGGTCCTGAAACCCCCGACTGGTTGCAGAAACTGCAATATGCCTTCCAATTCACACGCTATCTTGATAGGGTTGGCGCGTACGGCGACGTTGTCCGCGCCCCCCTGATCGGCAACAACCCCAATACGTTTCTGGTGGGCAGCCCGGCCGGAATTAAACAACTACTCTCTGGCGACGGCGGCCGCATTGGCTCACCACCGAATTCCCACCTCCGACCAATTGTTGGCGACACCTCACTCTTTGTTCTAGAGGGAGAGCGCCACCGCCGTGAGCGACGCTTGCTGATGCCGTCCTTCCACAGCGAACGCATCAAGGATTATGGTCATATCATCCGCGACCTCACGCTTTGCGCCCTGGCCGACCGTAAGTTTGGTATCCCGTTTCCCATTAGAGAGGTTATGCAAAACATCTCTTTGGATGTAATTTTGAAGGTCGTATTTGGCGTTGTCGGGGGTAACCGCTTTGATCTCCTCAAAAGTTATATTCTGCGACTAGCAGAAACGATGCGCTCACCACTGTTCGCAGCCTGCTTATTTTTCCCAATTCTGCAAAAACCCTACGGAACTTGGGCGTATTTCAAATCCCTGCAGCAGAAAATTGATGAATTGCTGTACGCGCAAATTCGCGATCGTCGCCAGGTAAAAGCAGATGCTGCACCCGGTACAGATATATTGAGCCTGCTAATTGCAGCCCGTGATGAGAACGGCGACGCCATGACTGATGGCGAGTTGCGGGACGAATTAATGACACTTTTGTTAGCAGGTAACGAAACAACGGCCAACACAGCGGCTTGGGCAATGTATGGGATCTACAGCAATCCGGAGGTGCACAAGCGGTTGAGGGCTGAACTGTTAGAACTGGGTGAGACTCCCGATCCAGCCGTGATCGCGCAGTTGCCCTATTTGAATGCAGTCTGTAACGAATCATTGCGATTGTATCCTGTCGCAGTGTTGACGACGCCGCGTATGGTCAAAGCCCCAGTTGTTATTCAAGATTATGCCTTTGAACCGGGCGCCATTTTGTATGGTTCTATTTATTTAACCCACCGCCGCCCAGATCTGTATCCTGATCCGCTAGCGTTTAAGCCCGAACGATTTTTAGAGCGATCCTACACCCCCTTTGAGTTCTTACCTTTTGGCGGCGGCGAACGTCGCTGTATTGGCGAGGCGTTGGCGCTTTTCGAACTTAAGCTGATCGTGGCGGGCTTGGTGGTGAATTCAGCGCTGCAATTAGCAGACCAGCGCCCAGAAATTCCCCGTCGCTCTGGCGTGATTGTAACGCCCGGGCGCGGCGTTCCAATGGTGTTGCAGCACGATTAACTGACTGAAACCCATTATTCATCAGTCACTCCTTGAGGGGCTGTACGCCGTTGTAACCATCCTGTTAATAGGGCCAGTCCAAAGACCCCCAGCACAGCAAACACCATTAGAAACACATGCCCTCTCTTTGCCAAGATCCCTGCTCCTAGGGCGACAACAGGGGGATTGGAAATCATAATGCTGAGCAAGAGAGCCGGTAGGAACTTACGCCAAGGAGCACGGGCAAGGCCGATGCCATAGGCCACAAAATCGAAAAAGCCGGTCATCAAAAATGCCGTCATCAGGAAGAAATTACGCTCTAGGTGCTTTTGGGCAAAGCGATCTACGCGGCCCATAAAGCGATCGCCCACCAATCGCCGCACCCCTCCCCGGCCATAGGTTGAAGCCAGCCAAAAGCTCAGCGTACAGGAGAGCAAATCTGACAGACATACCACCGCAATCCCCTGGCCAAAGCCCAACAGTCCCCCCGTCAACACCGAATAGACCTCTGACGGCAGCGCCGGAATCACCACACTCGTAAAGCGCAGCGCAAATAGCCCGAGCGGCGCCCAGATACCCATCTGTTCTACATACGCCCGAATCATTTCCTTATCGAGCCCAAATCGATTCAGTAAGATAATGGGCAGGGCGATCATCGCAATGAGTACGACAGCGCCGATGATTCTGCGGATGAGTTTGTTTTTCACAGGGGCCTTCCTATACGCTGCGGTGAGGTTAAATGTAGTTCAGAGCTTAGCAATGCTATATCCCTTCGCGCTACCTATTCACTCCACAGCATCAGCATGCAAAATCCAACCTACTGCTTATCCACCTGGGTCATATAAGCCTGACTGCCTTTTACAGGTATCAACTTAAGCCGAGACATTCTGATGGGACAAGAATACAGGAGTCAGGAGACAGAATCCAGTTCCTGACTGACTTCTGACTTCTGACTTCTATATTCCTTCTCTACAGGATTGTCCCGCTTTAAGTTGGAGCCCTCTGAATTTAGTGCCTGGCAGGGGGCGTTGCTGAATACTGGGATGAACCGCCCTCATCCCCAACCCTTCTCCCTAGGGGAGAAGGGAGCCAGAATCAAAATCCCTCTCCCTGGGGAGAGGGATTTAGGGTGGGGGTGATCATGGCGCCACAATAAACCCAATTCATCTCTCTGTTCAGCAACGCCGGAGAGCTTGAGGCTATTCTTCCCTCACAAATACTGGGCGGGAGGATTCAAAAAGCTTCCGGAAGTAACGGTATTTTCGCCTGTGAAATTTGCTGATTTCGTTGATTGTCAACTCAGTGGGAATTCCGATTGTTGTTTCAGAGAAAATTCCTGATTGAAGCGTCGTTAAGTGATTTCTCTGAAAGGATTAATAACAATACTTTCCTCGCTCAGGTCTTGATTTCTCTTTCGATTGACGCATGGCTCCCAAGATTGTGGATATAATCACGCAGCGTTTGGCGTTTCCCCCTTGAGGACTGGATAGAGTGACTCGTCCAAATGGCGGTTTCACATTGCCATGATAATCAAACTTGATGCGCCGCACACTGCCAGATTGCCGGAGGGTGGTTTCTGTGTCTAGCTGAATCCCTTCCTCTAGTTCCTGCCACATGTTGACAGCGGGGGAGACAGTCTCGGGATGGACGGCTAATTGAACGACTCCATTGGCTTCTCGAATGCTGAATTGCCAATCTTCCTTACGCTGTACAGCATTGCTGCGGGTTAATCTGAGCGCCCGATGCACCTGGTCCTGTGCAACATTAAGTTTGCGGACTGCATAGAAGGTTGTCCAGGCGGGCGCAGCGATCGCACTCAAGATCCCAATCATGACCAGTACAATCATCACTTCTAACAGCGTAAATCCCTGGTTTTTCTCACCGATAGAACAGTCTCTCCAACAATCAATCGGCCCACGCTCGCTTAGCATTACACAACATTCTGACAACTATCTCAGCATTCCCTGGAGAGATTTGTCGCTAACGCAACAGAACAGGTATGGGATGAGCTGAGCGATTTTGCACAACGTCGCAGTGAAACAAAAACTCACCTGCCAACAATATCACTGTCCCCGCAATCCTATTGGCCTATGAAAGGCATATGGGCAATATATATCTAATCCGCAAATGGATGTCAGGATACCCAAGGCCACTTTATACCTAACGCAAAAGAGCCGTTGCAATACAACGGCTCTGAGCAGGAAATGGCGGTGAAGTCTATTCTTCCGCGGGCAACGCAAAATTACAGGTGCTTCCCGATTCCTGAGAGAACGCTCCCAACAAGGTCTTTACGATAACACATCGCTTGCTGACATCTCCCGATGATCCAACGGCAGAAGCAGTAACGGTAAAACCCACTTGATCGGTCTGATCTACTTCACCCAGGTAATTAAACGTGACCGAGCTTTGACTCTGAGATAAATTTACTTGTCCTGGAGATAGGCTGATCCTTTTTCCAACTCGTTTTATAAGTGGGTCAGGGTCAGGGTCGATGGCGGGAGAAGGGGGGACTGGGCTAGTCGGATCGGAGACGTAATAATAGTCAGGGGCGTCGGGATAAAAGTAGACTCTACGACTTAGCTTAGTCTTTTTTGCATCATTCCTGGCATTCTGCAAAACGGCGTTAACCTCATCTCGGACGAGGTTAACGCGTCGCTGCTGCACAAAGCCGAACCAACTGGGAGCCGCGATCGCCGCCAAAATAGCAATGATAAAGACGGTCAAAATTATCTCAATCAGCGTAAAGCCCGCTTCGTCCTGAAGTGAGGATGAATCTAGCTCTACACCTTCTGGGGCTAACTCTGAATAATTTGTTGGATGTGACTTGATGGGCTGACTCATACGTCCCTTCCTGCTTTTGTAACTCGCAATTACTTAAAAAAACATCCCCAATCGTTTCACAGAAAAAGCATCATTGACAAAGTAGACGGATAAAATCGATAGTTACAAATTGCCATTTCCTTTCACTTCAATTCTTACCCGTGGAAAGTAATTGGCGACGCCATCTTTGTAAACAGGAATATCATTATTATTGCCTAGACGAGCCAGGGCATTGCCTCGCAAAAAGACTCGAGCAATGTTGTTTTGTCCGGGCTCTGAAGCTTTTACACAGGCATAAAACCCATGGGTCTTGAGGGCGTTGTAAGTGGCGGGGAGAGCATCGTAATCAGGAACTTGAGTCCAGATGTCCGCAACTCCATTTCCATTAGCATCCGTTTCTGCGCCATCGATAACGCCATTCCGATTGAGATCTTCATTTGGACAGCGTTCAATACTGGCGGATAAGTCACTGGAAAATAAGGCAGACGTCGGAACCGTAGAATTAGAGAGATCAATATAGTCAACTAGCACCGTCAATGGAGTAGACGTGGCGGCAAAGTTGTAATTCGTGGTTTCGCTCTTATGCCATCCCCGCATCACATCCTGGAGAGCGCCCAGGTTAAAGTCTAAGGGTTCATAGCCCGCTTGCTCCGGCAATATAATAGTAGAGCCAGAGGCGTCTCTGAGCGGCCCCTTAACTTCGAATCGAGCGATACGACTCGAATTGGACCATAGGGCGTCCGCATTATTAATCAGATAGTAGGCGACAAGAGAATAGACAAAACCATCATTGTTATTAGGGTCGGCTACTCGCCCGAGAAGTTCTCTATTTTTACTCAGGTACGCACGTTTCCAAAAGACTAGAACTGGAACGCTGCCATCAAACCCAGGAAGATTGCGTGAGGGCAAATTGCTGGGGCCGGTTATGGAAGAATCACAAGCTGACCCTGTGCAAGTCGTTTCAGCGTAATTGCCGGTGATGGCGGCTAACCCCTCGTCGTCATAGATGTAAACGGCCTCTGACAGGTCCCTAGCAATGTATTCCGCAGCTGTGCGCAGTTCTTGTTCAGTAGCTGTCTTGGATTGTTCTCGCCGATCGGTTTGCAGGATATCGATCATAAATCCTAACAGCGGCGTGATTACCAGGGTAGCCAGGATAATCGATACTAACAACTCAAGTAGGGTAAAACCGAACTCACCTCGCCTTTTGCTCGTCCAAACAGCCTGTTTGCAGCTAGCTGATAGTAAATATCTAATTATGCCCATGATTTCTCACTAGTCAACTCGGCTGATCACGTTCAATTCAATCCTGAATTTCCGTCTTTAGGTTCGCAGATACCAACCGGATAGAATCAATTGAGGAGCTTTTAATTCCCACACCCCAAACGATCACATAACTTGTTGTAGGTAGCGTTATCTGGGATAATTTCGGTCTTCA
>JASJDH010000342.1 GCA_030065175.1 Leptolyngbyaceae cyanobacterium MO_188.B28
CTCTTGATTTTTTCAGACACCACAGCGGCTAACTGCTTGAATTCCCTGGGCTCATTGAATGCTCCAGGGGAGAACCGACTCAGAATAATGTAGGTGGTCATAGGACACCCTCCCTATACTTGCATGTTGCTGAACCAGGAAATAACGGTCTTGCTTAGATGCAAGCGATCTCTGATTGCCCCCAACTCTAGCCAGAGCGATGCAATCTTAGCCTTGCTTTGAGGTTAGGTAAAAAATGTGAAGAACTTATGACGAAAGCAACTTTGCAGCCTCACAAGATCCTCAACCCTTCAACCTATGATTTTTTATAGAGGCGGAAGGGTTCGATATGCAAAGAAGCAGACTCTGGTTTTCAAAATTACAGCAACGAGGTTAGGAGATGACGCCTTATGTCTGAGGCAGATTTAATTGAAATGGAAGGGGTTGTGACAGAGGCGCTGCCTAATACCATGTTTAGAGTTGAACTGGATAATGGCTTCACAGTATTAACTTACCTTTCCGGTAGACTTCGGCGTCACTACATTAAGATTCTGCCTGGGGACCGCGTCAAGGTGGAACTGACGCCCTACGACTTGACCAGAGGACGGGTTACCTACCGCTTGCCTCAGAAAAAGCAAGTTAGTGTCAAGAGATGAGCAGGCGATCGAAAATGAAATACGACGAGTTTACCAAGCATGTTCAAAGCTTTTCCCAGGCGGATTCGCTGGATGAGGTCGAGCGAGCCATCCGCGCCACCTTGGAAACGTTGGCTGAGCGCATTCAAGAAGATGAAGCCAGTAAGTTAGCTGAACAACTTCCTGAAGAAATGGGAACCTATCTTCGGAGTCGAGAGGGCCAAACCAGCAGCGCATTCACTCTGCAGGAATTTTATCAGCGGGTCAGCCAAAAAGAGGGAATCGATCCCGCGACTGCTGTGATGCACGTTCGGGCAGTATTTGCCGTTCTCAACTCAGCAGTTACCCCTGATGAGTTTGGTGATGTGCGGACAATCCTCTCAGAAGACTACGAAGAACTATTCGCAGTTTCCAATAAAGTACTTATCACAAAGTACTCACAAAGTTGACCTGGCAGGTGGTTGGCGGCGAAATTTACGCCACCCTACGCATGGCTACAGTCGAGTGATGATATGGCGATTCTGCGTCGCGCCCTGGACGATATGCAAACTGGCGTAGTGGCTCCTATCCTCTTTGCAGTCAACTAACTGACCCATTGACCGTAGCGATTTTGGACAAATTTGAAAGCGACTTAGCGCATTCGGGTAAAGGCTGGGTGGAGGGTTTTATAGCAATTCTCACTTGGATTGAACAGATCTCGGTAAGGTGAGGTGTAGGGTGTGGGGTGTTGTAGTCAACGCAATTGAAAACCACTATAATCGCGCTGAAGCAGATGGGTCAGAGCGTGATTGATTATCCCGAGGGAGAAAAACTGCACCGTGACGCCGCGATCGCCCTCGAATGCGACATCTGGATTCCAGCGGCCAGACCCGACGTCGTCTGCGCCAACAATGTTGACCAGTTAAAGACCAAGCTCGTTGTCCAGGGCGCGAATATTCCCTTTACCACAGAAGCAGAACAAATCTGTCATGACCGAAATATTCTAGTTATCCCTGATTTTATCGCCAATGCGGGGGGCGTCATCTGTGCAGTAGTGGAGTATCGCGGCGGAGTTCAGGTAATTGCATTCCACACGATCGAAGAGAAAATTCGCAACAACACTCAGTTGGTTTACGTCAGCAGAACGAATTTCCCACTGAAGATATCGATCAACTGCCCACCCTGGATCACCCGATCAGCGGGTTGTCGCCCCAGAGCCACATCGACCAGGTCTTCTCGGCGCACAGTGGTTTGTATAGGAATCGTAAGCCCGAATATCTCCCAAGATTTAAAGGAAGGGAGGCCCAAAAGCAGCGAAAGCGATAGCGCCAAAAATCACGATTCCTCGTTAACTCCTCACTTTTACACACTATCAGTCAGATTGCCATTCTGGCTTAGAAAGAAATGTAACACCATAAAAGGCATATCTTTCCAGGTATTTCTTTAAATCTTCAATATGCTTTAATCCCAATCTACCTTTATTTAGTGGTTCTAACTTGAACTCTGGATACTGCTCGAAAATCTTATAGATATACATCCAACCCTCTTGCATATCCAATAATCTTTGAGGTTTTACAATGACTTTCCCCTCATCATCCAGATCAAAACCGCACTGCTGCGGACAACCATTTATGCCTAAGCCAGAATGAACAATATTATCATGAATTTTTAATGCCATAAAATGTACATACTCTGCTCCCGTTCTCACAGTAGGGTTCATCATTTCCAGAGTATATTTGTGTCCTTCGAGATTAAGTCTTGTTGTTGCTAAATCCATAAAAGCATCTTCATTGTCAAACATATGCTGCATACGCAAGAGAGTTGAGTCTTGACTCGCATACAAACCATGAAGTTTACACCAAGCGTAAGCTATACCTAGCTTAGGAGAATGCCACACGAGTGGCGCTCCTATTTTTATCTTTAACTTACCGTTTCTTAGTTTGAAGCAATGAAGAGCCTTGTATTTATCAACTAGGATACTTAATGTATCAGAAAAGTGGCCAAAGTGTCCCATACTGAGCTTTGTGGCAAAAACTGTATCCAATGTAAATATATTACCTTGCCTGACTACTAATCCACCTTCAGTAAATCGTATATTTGGGGCTATATTAGTTTTTTTTCTGATGCTTTCTAGCTGTTTTTGTGATTCTTCAGTAAATTGGTCAAGCTTATATCTTTTTAGTTCCTTTCTAATATTTGTTCCTTCATGTATTCCAAAGCTGAAGCCTGCCTGCAGTCTGTAGTTTGCGTGTTCTCTAATTTCAATGAGTCCATAATTTTCACCCAAGACACGCTCAAGCCAAACAGTAGGATTGTAATTACCAGATTTAGAATTGCCATACTGATCTTGCAAAGATATACGAAGACCTTGCTGAGCAAGAATATCAAGCAGGTAAATACGTAAAATATTTATTCGATTATCGGTCGATCGAACACTCTGATTTATGTATATATCAAAGTCAAAATTTTCTTTGCTTTTGACTAATTTAATAAATTTTCGGTGTTCACCTTCAGTCATATCATATGCCCATTTAGCCAGGTCTATAGCTGTTTTTTTTAATCCTTCTGTCAGAGGTTCAATTAAACTTTGTTTAATTGCAGCAAGTGTCAACAAAGCTATTGCTTCCTCTCTAGTTTCCGGCAAGTCATAGTCAGGATTATGAACAAATAATTTCACCTCTTTCTCTGCATCAATTTTTAATGCAGTTACGCATTCTGGATGGAATATAATCTGTTTTATCCCTTGCTTGTCTTGATTCAGATAGTGTCGTATTGAATGTGTAATTTTCTGGTTTTCAATATCCTCCTTTACGTTTGAGAATTCGATTAAATTTTCGAGTGCTTCTGGAACAAGCGTTTTAATGCCTAACATTTCCTCTGCCTCCCAATCTGTTCCTGATCCATTTCTTGGAGTCCATATAGCAAATTCTGCAGTTCGCGTCGCGCCGCCTCAGCCTTCAACTCTTCCGTAAAGACGCCTTCGGTCTTGCCAAAGCGTTGTAGTGGACTGGCATGTCAGTCAATACCACCCCCATACCTGATCGTTATCAGCAGTGACTGCCGCATATTTCAATCCGCAGGTTGGGCTACTGTCTCGCATCACGAAGCCAATTACCTCGTGACCGTTATCACGGTAGGTCTGCACCTGATCGCAGATCTGCTCTGCAATTTGCCGACAGTGCCGACAAAACATCAGGGTTCCGTACATCTTTTTCACCTGTCCCCACCGCATTGACCCCAGATAGGCGCCCTCTGGGCAAGGCATTTGGTAAAAGGTAATGTCATGGGCCAGCAGTAGATCCACCAGTTCTCGAATCACAGAGGGCGGGCGGGCTAAACCTCGCACACAGGCATTTTGATTCAGCAGGCAGTGAGATAGAAAGATCAATCTGCTAGATCGGGCATCCTGAAGCGAATTTTTGATTTTTCCCAGTTTTTCAGTCATGGTTTTCCTCCACACGATTAGCAGTGACTTATTTGCCAACTTCTTTGAGATATCTCATCCAATCGCTGGGTTGCACTCTTGAGATCATCACGTCTCCTATCTCTCAATAGAGGCGTCTTCCTAATCAAATTCTTCCTCCATTACTTGGGAACGACAATCTTTCAAGCCTTCGCTACCGCATGATGTAATAGTTCTTGCCCCTTATTCACGCTTAGCTCGTCAGGTGAATAAGATTTCATAAATTCCGTATCAACAGCCGCCACAATAATCCCCTAGGCTATCTATTGGAGATTGGTCTCCACCGAACCACCGAACCAGGCGTCATCTTCTCGATCTTTGAACGCTTCTGGATATTCATCACAAAATGTTTCAAAAGCTGTCTTTTCCAGGGGCTCAAAACGCTGATGGGCAAACTCTGCCTGTAGAGCGTCTACCACTGACCAAGCATTGGCGCAGGCTGCCGAACCCGGCCCATTTTCTTGGCAAATGCGACGGGCTGTTTCAGACAAGTGCTGAATCTTTTCCGCTAGCTCGAGTTCTTGTGGTTTCTCAATAGCGCTGCTGCGTTCTAAAATATCAGTGATTGATAAAATCCCCAGAAGCTCTGACTGAATCACGGGTGCGCTGTGCAGGTGCGCCTGGGTCAACAAACGGGCTGCATATTCAACCCCCAGGTCAGGGTTGAGTACAATGCAAGGTTTGGTCATAATTTCATATACCCGTATCCGCTTAGGGTCACGGCCAAAGGCAATGACCTTACCGACAATATCTCCTACCGTGACAACGCCATAGGCGTCTAGCTCATGGCTTTGCTGCACAATCAGCGCCTGCACTCCCCGCTGCTGCATCAGCTTAACGGCCTCCGCCACCGTTGCTGAGTTGCGAATGGTGACCACTTCCCGTGTCATAATATCGGCAACTTTCATCATCACAGACCTCCCCGTCAATTAAAGGCCAGTCACACAGTTGGGTTGGCGATGTCATGCGGAAGACGGGATAGAGATATAAACCCTGCATATTTAAACTGGCCTGTTGAAAGATAATCCAGCTGACCTGACCTTCGCTGCTCTCTTCGCTGTGGGCCAACTCTCCCTGGCTCAGATGCAATCGGCCTTCTTGATCCCAAGTGAATTCTTCCTGAGGAATGTCAGACCAGGTGCGGCCCGCCCATGAAACGACCATTCCCTCGCCGTAGAGCCAATCCCCGGCAATCTGCCCACGCAGGCACACAAAGCGATCGCTATGGGGATAGCCATAATAGCCGTCGGCCGTAGTCCCTTGTTTTAGAACATTGAGACATGCCCCCGCCCCATCACGCCAATCCTGAGGATCGGATTCAGTGCAAAATTGATAAACGCCATCGGCGAGATTCATCAGAAGCGACTCCACTGTGCGCGGCAAATCCGCCTCACTCTCTTCATTTAGAGGGAAAGGTCGTTGGAATGCCGCTAAGGCGGCTGCGCTAAAGAGAAGCCCCCCAACCAGACTGATTATGCCAATAGAACGCCGCCAGTCAGACATGATACAACTCCTCTGACTGCTTTACTATTCCCATCCTATGGCGACAACTTGATGAACTTGTGAACGTTCATCACAGATTGTCACTGGCGACAATGGGTTTCCCGTCAGAGTATTAAGCGGGCTATTGCATTAGGTCGGTTGCTCATCTTGAGGTCCCCGCCACCACCACAGCGCCAACAAATCGCGGATATGGTCCCAGAGACTTTTTGCTTGTGTTGCGCTGACCTTGAGCTCTTCTTGCAGTAAAACCTCAGTTGGGGTGGGAGTTGTATGGGGTGGAATTTGCAACGCAGACGGTTTCCCTTCGGGGCTCAAGACGCCTTCCGGAGCTGGCGCCGCCGCAATTTCCCGCCCCGGATCCAGGGAAACTTGCTGGGATGGGCGAATTGATTGGGGCTGAGGGGACAGATCCTCTTGCCAAGGATCGGGGACTACATTTGAGTTGACCGGTTTTTGGCCAGATTTATCATTAGGCTGAGCAGTATTGTCAAGCATGGCGGCTGCCTCCTAATCGGTTAGTGTTGTGCAGCTGGAGGAGGTCAAAGCTTACTCATTGTTGCGGGCTGTAGGATCTCCCCTACTTAAATCATATCAGCCCCTTCTGTCCCAAGCACAACAATTTCAATCGCAGTGAGTTTTTCAGCTTCAAGGTTAGATATCTCTGCAGCGTCCTCTCATTCTTGATCAAATACTAAATAGCTCCCTGTTCATAGAGAAACTTTTAAAGAGAGAAGTTACACCTTACGAAACATAAAATATACCTTTGTAGCGAGAAAATAAGGTCTTCTGCTCAGGAGAATAAAAGTCATCAATCAGGTCAAGTATACGATGGCGTTTAGAGATCTGCAGAAAAATAACATCCCATCCACCCATCTACCCATCCACCCATCCACTCCCTTTTTCTGGGACTTTATTTTGACGCAACTCCCTTACATTGGGGGTAAGCGACGTCACAAGATCCTCAAATTTCCTGCATAACATAATAGAGGATCAGAATTGTGATCATTCCGTTTATCGCTTCAATTTTGTTAACTTTAAACCTACTGTGAAGAAAGCAACAGCCAAACAATTTCCCTTGCCTCGGCTGCCTGAGCATACCGGTAAAGTGATGGTGATTTTCGGCATTCTGGTTGCGATCTCACCCATTGCTTTCTATCAAACCTTTTATGCGAGATCGGGTCGTCATACAACCTCTGAAACTCGCATAGAACAGGTGAGCGCCACAACAATTGTTACCGCGCTAGGTCGAGTAGAACCCAAGGATGAAGTGATCCATGTCTCAGCTCCAACCGGCGCTGAAGCACCCCGGATTGAGACATTATTTATCAAAGAAGGGGATCGAGTAGAAGCAGGACAGCTCCTGGCGATATTGGACAGTCACGATCGACGCCTTGCCGATTTAGGCGCGGCTGAGAAACAAGTTCAGGTTGCCCAGGTCCGGTTGGCGAAAGTGGAAGCTGGCGCCAAGATTGGTGAAATCAATGCGCAAAAGGCGGCGATTGAGCGAGCAAACGCCCAGTTAAGAGAAGATGTCGCCGCCCAAGCAGCCACAATTAGGCGCTTGGAATCTGAAGTGCGTAATGCTGCATCTGAATATCAACGATATGAATCACTGTATCAATCTGGCGCCATTTCAATTTCACAACGAGATAGTAAACGCTTAGTGCTGGATGTGAGTCAACAGCAATTAAGGGAAGCAGAAGCCAACTATCGCCAAATCCAAACAACTCTTGCACAACAGGTTAAAGAAGAAGAAGCGCATCTCGATCGGATTGCAGAAATCCGATCAGTTGATGTGCGAGAAGCAGAAATGGAAATCGAAAGTGCGATCGCAGCCGTCAAGCAAGCCCAAGCCGCATTGAATCTCACCTATGTTCGGGCCCCGCGAGCTGGTCAAATTCTGAAGATCCACACTTGGGCTGGAGAACTCGTTGGAAATCAAGGCATTGTCGCCCTGGGAGAAACGAATCAAATGTACGTGATCGCTGAGGTGTATCAAACGGATATCCAGCACGTGAAGGTGGGGCAACGCGCAACTATCGCGAGCGAGGCGATGAATCAGCCCTTACAAGGCGCGGTTGAACAGATTGGGCTACAAATTTTTAAGCGCAATGTCCTCGATACCGATCCCCTGGCGGATACCGATGGGCGGATTGTAGAAGTCAAGATTCGGCTGGATCCATCCGCCAGTCAAGCCGTTGCCGGGTTAACGAATATCCAGGTCGATGTCGCTATTCAGCAGTGAGGCGCTCTATGCGACGTAAGATTCCTCTAGCATGGCTCCAACTGAAGCGCGAGAAGATTCGCCTAGCGGTCGCGTTATCCGGAATTAGCTTCGCGGTGGTTCTGGTCTTTATGCAGTATGGGTTTCAGGATTCTCTCTACGACAGTAACACCACCCCCCATCAACATCTCAAAGGAGAGATCGTGTTGATGCATCCTCAAACGCGTGGACTGCCGGCGCTTCAACATTTCCCACGCGCGCGTTTACACCAAGCCCGGGCGGTGACGGGTGTTACCAGTGTTCACCCCCTGTATATTGACTTTGCAGAGTGGAAAACCTCAGATACTCGGCAGAAATATAGCATTTTCGTTTTTGGATTTGATCCCGCAAAACCCGTTTTTGATTTGCCAGAAGTCACCCAAAATCTCTCTAAGATTCAGCAAATGGATACGGTGCTTTTCGATCGCGCCTCTCTGCCTGAATTTGGCCCCATTCCAACACTTATAGAGCAGGGTCAACCTGTGGTCAGAGAAGTCGAGGATCGTCAGATTAAAGTAAAGGGCTTATTTACCATCGGGACTTCCTTCGCCACAGATGGCACACTGATTACAAGCGACCTGAATTTTATGCGTCTAAAGCCCCATCGGCGCTTAGACGAGGTTGATCTGGGCATCGTCTCCCTTCAACCCGACGTTGACCCTCAAGTGGTGAAATCCAGCTTGCAAGCTAAATTTGGCGAAGAAGTGAAGGTTATGACGCGCCAGGAATTCATCGATCTAGAGATAAAGTATTGGTCGGACGGCACCGCCGTTGGCTTTATCTTTGGTCTAGGCGTTTTCATGGGTTTATTTGTCGGAACGGTGGTCGTATACCAAATTCTCTACAGCGATGTTTCTGATCATCTCGCTGAATACGCCACATTAAAAGCCGTTGGTTTTAGCGATCGCTATCTACTCAATGTGGTCTTTAAGGAAGCCTTGATTTTGGCGGTTCTGGGGTATATGCCGGGATTTGCGATCGCAACTATTTTATACAAATTAACCCATGCCGCAACGCAGCTTCAAATTAGCATGACGATTGTCCGAGCGTTATGGGTCTTGATCTTGACGATAGGGATGTGTCTGAGTTCAGGCGGTATTGCAGTCCGGAGGCTTCACAGTGCAGATCCAGCAGACATCTTTTAACCCAAAGAGGGCTGAGTCTAGCCCCCCGGTGGTCACGATTGAGCATCTCAATTATTTCTTTGGACAAGGGGTGCTTCGGAAACAAGTGTTGTTTGATATTCACTTGACTATCGATCCAGGTGAAATTGTATTGATGACAGGACCATCCGGTTCTGGAAAAACCACGCTACTGACATTAATCGGTGGATTACGCTCTGTCCAGGGAGGCAGTGTTGTGGTGTTGGGACAAGAATTTCGTGACGCCAGTAAACACAGCTTACGAAAAGTTCGATCCCACATTGGCTATATTTTCCAAGCTCATCATTTACTGAAATCTTTAACGGCTCGGCAGAATGTCGAACTCGTGATGGAATTACACGAGACTATTTCTGATGAAACCGTTCATGATCTCACCGAAGCAATTTTCTGCGAGGTGGGGTTAAGCGATCGCATGGATTATTACCCTGAAAATCTTTCGGGCGGTCAACAGCAACGCGTTGCGATCGCCCGGGCGTTGGTCAGTCGTCCGACATTGGTATTAGCAGACGAGCCAACAGCCGCATTAGATAGTAAATCGGGTCGAGATGTAGTGGACATTATGCAGCAACTGGCGAAGGAGCAGGGCTGCACTATCCTGATGGTGACGCACGATAGCCGAATTTTGGATATTGCTGACCGAATTGTCCACCTAGAGGATGGCTGCCTGAAACGAGCATGACGTCAAGCCAATGTAAAAAGACTGTAGCCATTTCCCTAAGAGAATTTCAGGTAATGATGCTGGTAACTTGATGAAGTTATCATGACTACTCTAAATCAACATTTATTCCCTGTAGACGTACTCGGTAGTTACCGCCATCACCAGATAAAGTGATAAATCTTGTCGCGGATTTACTATCACTACTTTTATTAATTTGTGCTTCTAATTGACCATTGCCGACATATAGCACCCAAGTAAATTCAGCTATTCGATCATTACTACGGTAACTAATCTCAGGCGTAGGTATAAACTCTCCAGCATGGTCGCGTTCCCAGCTACATAATTCATTATTCTGCAAATGAGCATCACAGAAAATCATTTCCACTCCTTCCTGTAATTGAATAAACT
>JASJDH010000343.1 GCA_030065175.1 Leptolyngbyaceae cyanobacterium MO_188.B28
CCAAATCAGGCCGAAACCTCTGAATAGAGGTTGATACAAGCAAATTGGCTTATGAGAGAGAAAGTTGCACATCGCGTTAGTACTATTGATCTAGTCTTGAGAAGGTTTGTTGTCAGTTACGAGCAAGCGAACCTTTTCCCAAGCGGTCAGCTGCATGAAAACTGATTCTTTGTTCTACCGGCTCTTCCAGAGCGCCCCTACGCTTTTCTTTGAATTGATTGATCAGTTCCCTGTGCAAGCGGAGCGCTATGTCTTTCGCTCGGTTGAGTTGAAGCAAACCGCTTTTCGCATAGATGGCATTTTTCTGCCGCCGCCAGAAGTAACCAAACCCAGAGCCTATTTTGTAGAAGTCCAATTTCAAAAGGATGAGTACCTTTTTCGACGCTTATTTGCTGAGGTTTTTCTATTTCTGAAGCAAAATCCTGAAATTAAGGATTGGCAAGCTGTTGCAATTTATCCCAATCGCAGCATAGCGCCCACTGATACCGAACCTTATCGAGTTCTGTTGGATAGCCCTCGAGTTCAACAGATATGTCTGGATGAGTTGGGAGAGCGGCAGGAAGTTTCAATGGGACTGGGGTTAGTGCGCTTGGTGGTTGAACCTGAAGCAACAGCGGCTAGTCTAGCCAAACAGCTACTAACACGGTCCCAGCAGGAGGTTCCAGCCGGATTGTCCAGAAGCGCCATAATAGAGCTAATTGAAACAATTGTGGTCTATAAGTTTCCGCAGTTAAGTCGTCGGGAGATTGAAGCAATGCTGGGTTTAAGCGACCTAAAACAGACGCGGGTATATCAGGAGGCATTGGAAGAAGGAGAGCGGTTGGGAGGAAAATTGGAAGCGAAATCGCTTATTATGCGACAACTTACTCGTAAGTTAGGTGAAATCCCTCAAGACCTGCAAGGACGGATTGAGGAATTGACGCTCACTCAGTTAGAGAATCTGGGGGAAGCTTTGTTGGACTTTGAGCAGATGGATGATCTGGTAACCTGGTTAGCAGCCCATGAAGATGACTAAAGGGGATGTAACTAACCCATTACTGCCCCTTCCAACAAGATTAGAGATTGCACTGTTTGAAACTTTTGATCGCGCTTCCTCTACTAAACTGCGATCGCATTACACTTGCTATAAGCCTTGAACTGCATGGGTTACGCTTGGCTAACCCAGCCTCCAAGAACGGCGATCGCACTAAAATACAAGGGGTGAATGTTTGAGTTGGGATACTTGTAAAAGAGTAAGCACTTGTTACAACCAGGATGTCATGTCGATTGGAGCAAAGCGGAATCGAGACATCTCAGACTTTAGCGGGAGATTGAGATTCCTCGCTTCTCTCGGAATGACACTTGACCTCGGTGAAATTTTCAATGCCCAGGTACTTACCTGAGTCAGGCTATTTTATTAAGTTTCCTTTGCAAAAAAATGTCTATGCCCCCCGTAAGTACAGAGCATATTGCTATCGATCCTGACTATTGCTGCGGTAAGCCTCGCATTGCTGGAACTAGAATGCCTGTGGCTACCATTGCTCGCATGTACTTGGAGCTGGGGGAGTCTTTAGAAGATATTGCGTTTGAATATCATTTGTCTAAGGCGGCGGTTTACGCTGCTATGGCATATTATTACGATCATCGTGAAGAGATTGATCGGCATACAGCCGAAAGTGAAGCGGTAGTGCAACAAATGAGGCGCGATAGTCCTCCTTCTCCCCTAGAATCACGATTGAGAGCAATTCGGGGTGAGTAGTCGAAAATCCAAATTATTCTCCAGAAACTACCAAAGTAGCGCTATAGTCTTCAATTTCAATTGCTTGATCTTTCTGTGAATAAGGTGTAACTTCGACCAATTCAATTAAATAACCATCAAAAGTTTGACTTGCTAAATTAGCATCTCCTGCCTGGTCAATCAAAATCAACTCAACTGCTTGATTATCTGTTTTGACATGAATGACAATTTCGACAAGACCAGGCCAAATACACTGTACCCCAGAAGGACATCTAGAATCGCTTTTTACCTCTAATAGTTTTAGCTCAAGATTTTCAGATTCTATCTGTGCTACTTGGTTCACTCTCAGTGAAAATGCATTTGCCAGTTTTGCCGACATCGAATTTTCTAATTGATTGTGATTATTCAAAGAAAGATGGGGGATTGGTTGATAAAATCCAATCTTTAATGCAGCAATTAGCATTGCACAGAGCATTTTATTGGCTACAAACAGCATTAAACCTCCTAAATTATTTTGCCAATCGCTCCCTGGGAGCCAAAGTCGTTCTCAAACACGATCTGTAGCGTGGGTAGATTCACCTGCGGCATTTCTTCATTCTGGGCGACGGATGAACCATTTACAGCAAGGAGAATAGCGCCATTGATGAGGAGTAAGGTTGCGCCCTAGATAGACTAGGGTGCGGCCTGCTCTGCACTCTCAGGATTTATTCTGGCTTACACACGCCTCAATCCAGCATTGGGTTGCGAAAACTGAAACCCTTTGCGACAACTTGAGTTTTCACGACAACTGAGCTTCTTTGCGATCGCGTCTGCTTTGCTGCTTTATGCCCTACCTGCCGCGACAGAAATAGGTCTATTCGTTGAAGGTATGAGCCGCAGGGCGCGTCGCCCCACGAATCTTGGTTAATTTAGAAGATGAGCAGAGCTTGGTAAAAGTGCTTTTCGATGACTCCAGTTAAGCAGATGCGTCGATTTGGTTGAGAGTGATCGCAGCAAAATGGGTAAACTGACTTGTTCTTCAGGTGCTTGTCCCAATAATTCTGATTCCCCAAGGGCGTCGAACGGTCGAAATGGATAAGTACTGATCCTTCAGAAGGACGTCAAGGAGGTACTGGTGATATGGGTCCGAATTCCCTACTGAGCCGACGGGCGCTCCTTTCATACGGGGCGATGGGCGCCGCATCGCTACTGATTCAACCCCGAAGCTGGGCGAGCAGTTTGGAAGAACGACCTGCTTACACGGGCCCCAGAGTAATCTTGATTCGGTTTGGCGGCGGGGTCCGTCGTCGCGAAACGATTGACCCAGATTATACCTATGCGCCGTTTCTGCGCCACGTCCTGGCTAAACAGGGAACCCTCTTCACCCAAATGGAGCTGGACCAGATCAAAGACGTCACCACCAGCCATGGAGAAGGGACGCTGTATTTATTGACAGGCAAGTATGGGGGGTTTACCAACTTGGGTGATTTCGGCGATCGCTTTGAGTCCAAAGTCCCCACTCTGTTTGAATATCTGAGAAAGAGTTTTGCCGTTAGCGACCATGAAGTATTGCTAATCAACGGCGAAGATCGCACGTCGGAGGAGTTCTTTTCCTTCAGTAATCATCATTCGTTTGGCGTGAACTATCGCTGCCAGGTTCTAAGTCTTTATCGGTTTAAGGTGTATCGGCTGCGTCAACAAATTCTGGCCGGGGTGTTTCAAGGGCAAGCGCTGGAGCAGAAAACAGCTGAACTGCAAAAGCTGGAAAACCTGGATTATCGTAACGAAGGGGGATATATTTATTCCCCCAAAATGATTCAGTTCTGGGAAGAGTGGCGTCAATATTACGGCGATTCCGGTTTGGTGAATCCTCGGGGAGATCGGGTGCTGACAGAGCTGGTTGTTTGGGCGCTTCAACGGTTAAAACCCAAATTTTTAATGGTGAATTACCAGGATCCTGATTATGTCCATTGGGGCTTTCCGGCCCACTACACCAACGGCATCGCCATTATTGATCAGGGCATAAAGCGGATTGTAGAGGCTGTGGCCGCCGATCCGGACTATCGGGACAACACCATTTTTTGCATCGCGCCCGACTGTGGCCGAGATTCCAATCAATTCCTCTCGGTGCCATATCAACACCACTTCAACTCCCGGTCAGCCCACGAGATTTTCGCCTTGTTTGTAGGTAAAGGCGTCCAGGCGAACCAAATTGTTGATCGGACCGTGTCCCAGGTTGATGTAGCGCCTACGTTAGCTCAATTAATGGGGTTTCAAGCTGAATTCGCTGAAGGCAATGTTCTGGAAGAGGTGTTTGCCTAGGGCGTCTTGTCATAAAGTTAGGTGTGAAGGGTATCAACTTAAGCCGAGACATTCTAACAGGGCAAGAATTCAGGAGACAGAATTCAGAATTCCTCTCTACTGGATTGTCTCGCTTTAAGTTGAAGCCCTAATTCCAGGCTATCTGAATTAAACTAAAAAGCGCCCTGCTGAGCCCCGGTCCAATCATCTCAGAGGAAAAGTTTGCATTGTGAAACGCCTAGTTCGAATTGTTTGGTGTCTCCTGGTCTGTACAATTTTGTGTCAGACGCTCTTGACGTCGATCTTGGTTTTAGGATGGGTGTATCGCTGGGTGAGACATCGAGTGGGTCAGCGATTGTTTCGGCTTTCTCCAATGGCGGAGCAAACTTCTTGGCAGGCGTTTGCTGGCGGTATTCCTGCCATTACACCAATGCGCGACGCCCCCAACCTCTTTAGACAGCAGTCAGGAATCGTCAGTCCTGGTCATCCGGTGCTAAAGCGTCTGCATGGCTGGCTTCATACGGGTTGGCTCAATTTTCGAGTGGGAACGGCGGGTATTCTCGCCACCTGGAGCTTGACGCTGTTTCCCTGTGTACTTTGGATGATTGCTTGGTATACCGGATGGCACATTTCATTTACCAAACTGTATGAAGAATCCGCCACAGGGTTCTCGCTGGGGTTTTCGGGGCTGCTAATACTTACGGTAATGATGTTGTATGCGCCTTCGGCTCAGGCTCGTCATGCATTTACGGGGGACTGGCGCAGCTTTTTCGATTGGCGGTTTATCAGGGCTTTGCTGTGTCGTCGGCCCCTGCAGTTGTTTCTTTTGGCCATTGGCTATGTCATTGGGAATGTGGCGCTTACGACTTTCAAAGCGTCGCCCACCTTCTTTTTGACCATGAATCCGGCGTTGGAGACGCTCTCAGCGATCGCAGCCCTTGAGTATCTCGACCAATATTTTTTTTATACGGGGGGCATTGCCTTTTTACTGTTTTTGGGTCTCAGAACCTGGGCAGGCCGTATTTATAGCGACGGCCTGATGGAAATGTGGAGCCTGTCGGCTCTCAAGCCTAACGACTTCCATCTACAGGAAATCCAACTTTTAGAGTCGCTAGAAGTCCCCTATGGCTGCCGCTACGAAAAGCCTGGACTGGTTAGAAAGATATTGGGAATTCCGTTGACTGTCAGCTATCGGGGGGCGATGTTGACCTTGACAATCTGCGTTTGGGGCGTCTTCAATTTCATTCCTTTTGTCTCGGAATTCGCCAATTACTATCCGGTCAAAGGGTTTCTTAATCAGCCGCTGGTTCAACTTCCTTGTTTCCGCTATGTCCCAACGGCTCTAGAGGCTAGGGCTGCGGCAGAGAAAATTCAAAAGGGGCAAGAAAAATCATATAAAGGGCGTTTTGGGGCCAGGTCAGGTCATAAGACTGGCTAATAGGCTCCGTTTATGATTTGATGATCCCTGTGATTTGATTCGTATCCTCAAAATACGAGGGATGATTCGACTGTCTGACAGTCTTGATTAGGGGCTTCAGCTTAAAGCGGGAAATGATCGCTGAGATAGAAGTCAGAACGTCTCGCCTTAAGTTGACACCCTTGATTAGTCTTGAGGAGTGTCAAGAACTTAGAGTGATTGAATCTAGACATGAGCAAATTCTAGTCATTGTCTCAACTTGTGAAGCTTCTCAATGGATAAATCTGCAATTGTTTGTCTAGAGAAAGTCGGTGTGACCTATCAACATCGGCTGTTTGCGTTGAAATCTATCTCACTGCAACTTAACCGGGGAGAATTTGCAGTGGTTTTGGGGGCGTCTGGGGCCGGTAAATCGACGTTGCTGAGGACCATCAACCATCTGACCCCACCTACCCAAGGCCGGATCATTGTCGATGGTTTAGGGGAGTTGTCGAATTCCCATCGATTGCGATCGCACCGCAAACAGACCGGCATGATTTTTCAGCAGCATCAGTTAATTGAGCGGTGCTCAGCACTGGACAATGTGATGATGGGCCGATTAGCCTATCATTCATTTTGGAGAAGCCTATTGCCGCTGCCTCAATCCGATCAAAAAATCGCTCTGCAGTGTTTAGATCGGGTCAACTTGATTGATAAGGCATTGACACCGGTAAAAAAACTCAGCGGCGGCCAAAAGCAGCGAGTTGGAATTGCTCGGGCCCTGGCGCAACATCCTCAATTAATGCTGGCGGATGAACCCATCGCCAGTCTTGATCCGGCGAGTTCTCATCAGATACTATCGTTGCTTCGCACAATTTGTAAAACTGATGGTATTTCGACTTTACTGAGTTTACATCAGGTGGAATTCGCCAGAGAGTATAGCGATCGCATCATCGGCTTAGCTCGCGGTCGAATTGTATTTGACGGCCCGTCGTCCAAGTTAGAGAGGCATCATTTAGAAGAAATTTATCCCGTAGAAGAAATTTATCCGGGGCGGTCTCTTCAGGCGGTCATTTGAGGGATGGGGGTTGGCAATTAAGCTCGAATTGAGGAGTCGTAGGGGGAGGTAAGGGGATAGGGGAGATCGGGAGGTGTCGCTTGAGGGATTATGAATGACGAATGGTTTAAGAGTAGGAATGGGGAGCCTTTTGCTGGCTGGGGTTGTGATATTAGCAGGATGCAGCGGCATAGACTCAACTGCAAAGAAAAACGCCGAAAAAGCCAATCCGTCTAAGCTGGTGGTGGCGCTGCTGCCCGATGAAGACGCGGCTAGCATTATCCAGGACAATCAAGGGCTATCCGCCTATTTGGAAGATGCGCTGGACAGGGAAATTGAGTTGGTGGTCACCACTGACTACTCCTCCATGATTGAGGCGGCCAGTAATGGGCGGTTGGACTTGGCCTATTTTGGCCCTCTTTCCTATGTATTAGCGAAAACGAAAAGCGACATTGAACCATTTGCCGCCCGGCTTAAGAATGGCACAACGACCTATACCTCACTTATCATTGGCAATGTAGAAGCTGGGGTGAGTGAATTTTCAGATATTGAAGGCATGACCGTCGCCTTTGGCGATCCCGCATCGACCTCTAGTCGACTCTTTCCTGAGCTAACTTTGGCGGAAGCAGGACTCAAAGCAGGTGAAAATTATGAAGCCGTCTTTTTAGGGGCGCACGACGCTGTCGCGCTAGCGGTTCAAAATGGCAACGCCCAAGCTGGGGGACTCAGCCGCCCTATTTTTGATTCCCTAGTAGCAGAAGGCATAATTGACCCCTCCAAAGTTGCTGTCATTGCCGAGTCGGACCCCATTCCTCAGTATCCTTGGACTCTGCGGGCTGATTTGGACCCAGCGCTTAAAGACCAAATCAGCTCGACTTTCTTGAATCTTGATGAAGCGTCAGTGCTGGAACCCTTCAAAGCGGATGGGTTTGCGGCAATGACTGATAAAGATTACGACGGAATTCGTAAAGCCGGACAAATCTTAGGTCTGGATCTGGGAGAGTTTGTCCAATAGAGAGCCGTTCATCTTGACGGAATGAGCGTAAAAATTGAGTCCTAGGGGAGGACTGGGGATGGGGGGATGAGAGGATGTTTAGCTGCAGAACCCGAATAATGGGAGATCAACAATGGCGGCAAGTCATGGCCCATTTGATAGTATTCTTCGTCAACACCAGCGGAAATGGCTGCGGCGGTTGATCCGTGCAGTTTTGTTAGTGAGCGTCATATTCATTAGCTTTCTGGTTGTAGAGCTGTTGGATGTAGAGCGAATGGCGGAGGGTGTCCCCGCAGTTATTAGTCTCGTTCAGGAAATGTTCCCACCGGATTTCAGCCGCTTTCCCCAATGGATTGAACCCATTATCGACACCCTAGCGATGAGTGTAGCGGGGACTGCGATCGCCATTGGGATTTCCCTTCCTCTGTCTTTTTTGGGCGCTAGCAACACCACCCCTCATCCGGTCTTATTTTATAGCGCTCGAATGGTCTTGAATGTGACCCGCGCCATTCCTGAGCTGATTTTGGGGATGATTTTGGTGGCGGCGGTTGGGTTTGGCAAATTGCCCGGGGCTTTGGCGCTGGGAATTCATTCCATCGGTATGTTGGGAAAATTTTTTGCGGAGGCGATTGAACTTAGCGATCAAGCCCCAGTGGAGGCGGCTCGGTCGGTGGGGGCGACAGAGCCGCAGGTGATTGTCCATAGCATTCTGCCCCAAGTTCTTCCCCAGATGGCCGATGTCACCTTTTATCGTTGGGAGTATAACTTTCGCGCCTCTATGGTGTTAGGCGCTGTGGGCGCGGGGGGAATTGGGCTGGAAATCATTAGTGCTTTACGAATCCTGAAGTATCAACAGGTGTCGGCATTATTGATTATGGTTTTAGTTATGGTGACCATTGTTGACAGCTTAAGCAGTTACCTGCGGAAAGGGTTCGTACAGTGAGAGATGCGTCTAGCGGATATCCTCCCAGGGAACTATTGAGTCTGATTAAGAAGCCCTTCATTGTCGCCAGTTTTTGGTATTGTCACTCTAAGCTGAATCAGCCTACTAGGGGGCATTACGCTATACATTGGCGGCGACGGTACCCTAGGATTGGGCGCTCAGAAAGTTAAATCAACTTGTTGAGACGATTTCAATAGGTCAATGGGTTAAGCAAACTGGATAACAAGATTTTTTACGATGACTGTTGCACAAAACACATCCCCTGGCTTGGCTTCTCAAGTGGTCAATGGCATATTGGCGATTAAACCGCTGGCTAACCTGGCGAAGCACCAAGCGCGCTCAATGATGATCAAGCGCGCAGAGGCTATCGGCGTTGATTGGCGAAGAGAGGTTAAGCATCTCCGCTCTCGGGGAGGAGAGCTGGATTTTGATCCTGAATGGGAAAAGGACTTGGAACAGATCTTAAACCCAGATCTCACCTATCCCGACTATTATTTGCAGTCGTTTCATGCTTATGAGGAGGGGAACTTAAGCTGGGACGCCGCCATGGAAGTGGAAGTCGCCGCCAAAGCCGTTCATGCTCGATTGTGGCCTGAAGCCAGCGCGGCAAGCACAATGAAACTTCGGCAAAATTATCTTGATGCGCTCAACGCCCAACTCTCTGCCGCACCCCAATCTATTTTGGACATCGGGTGTAGCGTCGGCATCAGCACCTTTGCCCTGCAAGCGGCCTATCCCCAAGCACAAATTACCGGAGTAGATTTATCCCCTTACTTTTTGGCGATCGCGCAATATCGCGCCCAACAGCGCACCAATGAGGTAAATCACCCCCAATCGCCTCATCCCATCCGTTGGCTGCACGCCGCCGCTGAATCCACTGGCCTTCCAGATAATTCGTTCGATTTGGTGTCAGCCTTCTTGTTGTTTCATGAATTGCCTCGCACAGCCACTCTAGAGATTTTGCGGGAAGCCCGCCGACTCCTGCGCCCTGGCGGGTATTTCGCCATGATGGATTCAAACCCCAAAGCTGAGGGATATATCAAAATGCCCCCCTACATCTTGACGCTGCTAAAAAGTACAGAACCTTATCTGGACGACTATTTCGCCCTTGACATTGAACAGGCGATGGTTGACGTCGGCTTCACTCAGCCCACACAAACCATCACCAGTCCCCGCCATCGGACTCTGATTGCTCAAGTTCCAACTAATCGTCCACTTCATTCAACTCCATAATCGTGAGAACGGCTCCTTGCGGATCGGCAATGGTGGCGAAACGACCAGGATCAATGACAACCGGATCGATCAAGGCTTTGCCCCCCAGCTTTTTGACTTTTTCCAGCGCGGTGTCGAGATTTTCAACATGGAAATAGACGGCCCAGTTACTTGGAATCTCTGCCGGGAGATTGACTTTATCCATGTCAAAAATGCCGCAGTTGTAGTGACCCTTGACTTTACAGGTCACATAGTGAGGCGGCTTATCGTCAACTTCGAGTTCCCAATCGAAGACTGACTGATAGAATTGCGCTGCAGTGTCTGACCCACGGGTTTGCAGCTCAGCCCAACAAAATGTGTTGACTTCATTCACCAGATCAGCGCCGATATGCTCTTTGGCTTGCCAGAGGT
>JASJDH010000344.1 GCA_030065175.1 Leptolyngbyaceae cyanobacterium MO_188.B28
CTGATCAACTTATTTGTTTAATCCTTGCGCTTGAAGTTCTGGCTTTAGAAGCTTCAGCGCAAGTTTTTTGCCAATTAGAGCGTACACTTCAATTTCCAAAACTGACGTCAGACACCAATTTTTGATCTATGTGTCAACATCAGGGTTTATTTGGCAAAATTAAACAACCGCAGGTCGACGAATAGCCTTGGCCAACTCCACTAGCGTATTCAAAAATCGCTCCATCACAGGTTCGCCAGTAAGCAGTTCCAGTCTGGCGAAGCCGCCAATGTTACCGGCGTTGATTTCACTAATGCGCCAGGTTCCATCTTCATCCTGGAGGAAATCGTACCCCAGGGTGATTAAGCCTCGGCGTCGATAGTGCTCAACGGTGCCGACGATGGCTTCTCTTTCCGCTTCGGTCACCTCAGACAAGAAGCATTCTCCGTCGTGACTCACGTTGTTGATCCAATGGCCGCTTTTAGAGCGTCTTACATAGGCTCCATAAATTTCTCCATTAACCACCACGACTCGTTTGTCTCCCGCCGCCACATGGGTAAGATAGCGGACAAATTGGAGGGGTTTGTTAGTGGCGCCTTGCAAATAGATGAACATTTTGGAGAAATCTGAAAATTCCCTTAGACCTAAGATGAAATTGTCTACTTTAAACCGATGATTTTCATACCAGATTTTGAACACGCCTCGACCGCCACAACTATTAAATCGTTTGGCGACGATGGTTTGATGGCGTTCAAAAAACACTAGCGCTTTGGTCCAGTGTTGAGTCACAAGCATATGCGGCGTAAATGCGCTGGCTGCCTGGGAAAGAAAGTCGGGCTCTATTTGAGCTTCAATGCCAGTGGGGCTATTCAGAAACGGCGTGTATTGCTCCCAGCGTTGGAGTTGCGAAAGATAGTTCTGGGGAAAGGGTTTTAAGGTGCGGCAAAAAATCAGGTCAAAGGTGCTCAAGTCATGGCTTTCATGGGCGTTGTCTCCTAGCGCCAAGAAATCTGCATAGTTCAAGTCCCCTACAGCGGGAGCCACTTGAATTGTGTTGGAATATCGATTCTGGGCTAGGACATTCTTAACGGGGATATGGAAAAAATCAATGGCGGGATGGAGAGCCGCCTTCTGATAGAACGTCGGTACATCTAGAGGAGGGCTGCTATATCGGGAGGGGTCGCAGATGGCGAGTAGCTTCATAGCATTGGGGGGTAATTTACAGACGAAAATCCATAGCGAAAACAGGATAGCGGAATAAGCAGAATATTCCCTAGGGTTCTGTAAAGGCTATATTTGTGGGGTGGACTTTTCTAAGCTATCTAGTCCACCTTAAGAACACATGAATTCCCCGGAAGAGTGAACTTAAAGGTTTAAACTACAGGGCTACAGTATCCATTCGTAGCCTTCCTCACAAGTTCCTCAAAGTTATTGCCTTTCATTATTAGTGTAGGCGCCTTTCCTCTGTGGATTGAAAGCAACCGCCATAATCGTTAGGACATTTCAAAGGCTGGATTTAAGGCTAAATTTCACAAGGAGCTACCGCCCCTTGTCCTAATCAAAATGGCGATGGCTATGCCAAACCATTTATTAGCTAGGCAGGAGCAAGGACATGGCTCAAGAGTGGGATAGTCTCGTCAGTCGAATGGACGAGTGGACAAGAGCTGTAGATCGCTTTATGAATCGGATGCAGGAAGCGGCTTGCGCCCAACAGCCGACGCCATCCTTAGCGTTGGACTGCTGGAGACCGGCGGTCAATGTCTATGAAACTCAAGAGAAGGTGGTGGTTCTGGTTGAATTAGCCGGTATTCAGCCTGAGGATGTCACGGTTCAGGTAGACCCTAGACAGGTGTTTATCCAAGGGCAACGCCCCGGAATTATACCTGAGGCGGTGCAGACTCTCCATCAAGTGGAAATTTGGTCGGGAGCCTTTGCCTTTCAGGTGCCGCTGCCCACCCGCGTTGATCCGGCTCAGGCAGAGTCTAAATACCATTCAGGGTTACTTGAAGTCTGGGCTCCTAAACGCCCAACCGCTTCTCAAGAGTCAATTCGTGTCCACATCCATCTCAATCACGAGGCGCTGTCATGATCAGTCCTGAAGTCGTTGACACTACCCAACAAGCTCAACCCGAAATTCCGAAAAATTTGCCGATTCTGCCGATTCAAGAGGCGGTCATATATCCGTTTATGCGTCTTTCTTCACTGGTGGTTGGCGGCAAGCACTGGGTGAAGATGGTGGATGACGCCTTGCTAGGGAAAAAAGTGATTGCCCTCTTCTGGTACGACAGCGAGCAGGATCGGGAAATCGATCTGTTATCGCTGGGGAGAACGGGCACAGCAGCCCAAGTGATCAAGATGCTCCGCCTGCCGGAAGGGAGCTTGCAACTCCTGGTGCAGGGGCTGGCTAGGGTTCAAATACAGCGGGTAACTCAAACCCAGCCCTATCCCTTAGCCGAGGTTCAGGTTTGTTATGACCGAGCAAAGCCCAGCGTTGAATTAGAAGGAATGGTTCGGTCAGCGCTAGGACTTCTCCAGGAAGTGGTCAGTATGGCGCCTTACCTGCCCAATGAACTGGCGGCAATGGCCACCCGAGTCACAGAACCCGGAACGCTCGCCGATTGCATCGCTGCGACGCTGAACCTCAAGCTTGAGGAGCAGCAGCAGATTTTGGACAAATTGGATGTGGCTGAACGGCTGCAACAAGTCATCACCATCCTCAACCGTGAGAAAGAGATTTTAGAAGTTGGGCGCAAAGCTCAGCAGGAAATGGCGGCGGCGCAACGGGAGTATATTCTACGCCAACAAATGGACGCCATTCGACGGGAACTGGGGGAGGGCGATGAGCAGGAGGCTGAAATCACCGAACTCCAGCAACAATTGGATGCGGCTGAGCTGCCGGAAGAAGCTCAGGAGGAAGCGAAGCGCGAACTGGGTCGGCTGGCCCAGATGTCCCCTGCCGCCGCGGAATACACCATGGTCCGCACCTATTTGGATTGGCTTCTGAGTTTGCCTTGGAGTGTCAGCACGGAGGACAAGCTCGACTTGCCCAAAGCGCGACAAGTGCTCGATCAAGACCACTATGACTTAGACAAAGTGAAACAGCGCATTCTGGAATACCTGGCGGTGCGCAAGCTCAGACCCGAGGCCAAGGGGCCCATCCTCTGCTTTGTGGGGCCGCCGGGGGTGGGTAAAACCAGCTTGGGCCAGTCCATTGCTCGCACATTGGGGCGCAATTTTGTCCGCATTTCCCTGGGGGGAATGCGGGATGAAGCCGAAATTCGAGGGCATCGCCGCACCTATATCGGCGCGTTGCCGGGACGCATTATCCAGCAGTTGCGTCGAGCAAAATCCAACAATCCAGTCTTTATGCTGGATGAGGTGGATAAGCTGATGGTGGGCTTCCAAGGAGACCCGGCGGCGGCGCTATTGGAGGTATTGGACCCTGAGCAAAACCATACCTTTATGGATCACTATCTGGATGTGGCCTTTGATCTCAGGAAGGTCATGTTTATTTGTACGGCGAATGTGATTGACACCATCCCGCCCGCCCTGTTGGATCGAATGGAATTGCTGGAGCTACCCGGATATACCGAAGAAGAGAAGCTCCGCATCGCCCAGCGCTATCTCATTCCCCGTCAGTTGAAGGAGGCTGGATTGAACGAGGCCCAATTGACCCTTGATGAGGAGGTTATCCGCCGCCTGATTCGAGAGTATACTCGCGAGGCGGGTGTCCGGAATGTGGAACGCTGGATTGGCTCTGTATGCCGCAAAATTGCTTGCCAGGTCGCCTCCGGCGAAGTGGGTCCCTTCAAGGTAACGGCGGAGCAGTTGGAGGAACTGCTGGAACCGCCGCTTTTCAGGTCTGAAACGCCTTTGGGTAAAGATGAATGCGGCGTCGCCACCGGACTGGCCTGGACCGTTGCGGGCGGCGATATCCTGCTGATTGAGGCGGCGCTGATGCCGGGGAAGGGAACTCTAACACTGACAGGGCATCTGGGCCAGGTAATGCAGGAATCGGCCAAGGCGGCGTTGACCTATGCGCGATCGCGGGCCGTCGATCTCGGTCTTCCCAAAGACTTTCACCAGAAGTACGACTTGCACATCCATGTGCCAGCAGGCGCTATTCCTAAAGATGGACCCTCCGCAGGCATTACCATCGCCGCCGCCTTGATTTCCGCCCTGACAAAGCGCCCAATCTACAAGCGCGTGGCGATGACCGGAGAAATTACACTGCGGGGCCGAGTCTTGCCTGTAGGCGGCATTAAGGAGAAAATTCTCGCCGCCCAGCGAGCGGGGGTTCACACAGTCATCCTCCCAAAAGACAACCAGCGTGATCTGCGGGAGGCGCCGGAATCCGCAAAAGAGCAGCTCCACTTTGTCTTTGTAGAAAACATGGATGACGTGTTGCCGCACGTTCTGCATCATATAGAGGCTAGGAACGCCGTCGCCGTTTAGGTCTTAGGCTTGCTCTTCCTCAAAAATTTCGTCCAATATCTCTTCTCGTCTCGCTTCGCTGTAATATTCGCCAAAGTCGCGCCAAATAATTCGCCCCTGACTGTCCAACCAATCTAGAATGGAGATATTCTGTCTGGATGGAATTACCTTCGCCCGTTGATGACGGGGTTCTTGGCGTAATGCAGGATTATACTTTTTAACTTTCATTATTCACCTCCTGCAGCTCTCTGATGCGATATAGGCGCTGGAGGTCAATAATTGTGAGTAGATTCAGAGTGCTGCGTTGCTTTTCTGGGTTAAATAAAAAATACCCAATCCACCTTTCTAACCTCTCGCCTGTGATAACTGACCAGTCTCATATTTCTACTGATTTATCGCCGGACAAGTTTATCACTGGGAAAATGGAGTCTTTGGTTCAGTTTTCATCAAAGAGGGTCAATTATTAAGCAGCAAATTTAGCCTCTTTTGAGTCAACTTTATTCTCGTGAGAGATTTGAAGCAGCTGAATTTGTCGGCCATCTATTTTGATCCTAAACTCATCACCTGGCTTTAACCCCATTAGCGTTGTATAGGCGGATCTAATCAGGATCTGCCCATTTTTGTTAACTCTAACTCTGTATGAGGGCTCTCTGTACTTCCTACCCTTAGAGGCTTCTAAAGTTAGGGAAATATCCACCGCAGCTAATAATGCTTCCAAAAAACCGGTTTGATTAATTTTCAAGTTTCCGTTCTTAGCTACCGTGTAATAACCACATCGTTTGGCTTGCTCACGTTTAGACAAGCGAGACAATTTTTTGACTTTTCGTAGTAAAGCTTTACCTGTTAACGGGACAGGTTGGAGCGTATTCATAACTCTAATAAACCAAAATCAACTGAAACTCTAATATATATTAACTATTTCTATAGTAGCTTAAATTTAGATGCGATAGCAGGTTTAACCCTGTTCAAAAACAACCAGACAGCTTAATTTTTTGAGCATAAAATTTTCTGGGATTTCATGGCCTTCTGCTTGACGCCAGGCATGAAGAAATAATAACTAGCGGGATTTAAGTTTTCATAGTTAATAAAGTGTGTGATTTAAGCAGGGACTCTTTCTTCCAGCTCTGTTTGAAGAGGCAAATAACTATCCTTTACGGGATATCAACATTAAGCCCGGGACATTCTGACGGAGCAAGAATTAAGAAGACAGGAGACAGAATTCTTTTCCTGACTGACTTCTGTATTCTGTCTTCTGTCTTCCCTCTCTACTGGATTTTCCCGCCTTAAGTTGGAGCCCCTTTACGGTCTATAACCTGATCCATAAACTGTCGCCAAGTTGTATTTGGGGTCCATATTTTCTGTAAATCAATTTGGGTTTGTTCATCGCTCAAACCCTCATGGAATCGTCGATACAGATACATAAAAACAGATACGCGCATGTTAGCGGCGCAATGGACAAAGACAGATTTCTGGGAATTCTCCTCCATACTTGTGCAAAACCGCTCAAAGTCCTCATGGGTTGGTTGGTAAAAGTTCACAGGAATATGGACATACTCCAATCCCAATGACTCAACCGACTCTTTTTCATCAGATAGAGCATTTTCAGCGGTATGGGGAGCGAGGTTAATCACCACTTGATAGCCGGCTTCTTTAAGCAGAGGCAATTGCTGCTCTGTCGGTTGTCCAGCTGTGGCGACGGTATTTGAGATTGGCAAGAAGTTAAAAATATCGTTCAGTTGTTTCCCCATTAAGTTGATGGGGGTGTATCGACTGATGGATAACTTTAGAAAAGTAAAAAGGGTCTTGAAAGGATTTGTGAGTTGCATGATTACACCAAGGGTTCTTGCTGAGTTGTGCAATGGATGCCGCCGCCGCCTGCAGCAATATTATCAATGTTTATTTGCACAATCTCCCGATTTGGAAAAAGTTGGGCTAGGGTTTCTTTTGCTCGACGATCGGCGATATCGTCTCCAAATTCTGGGGCGATTACCGCGCCATTCACGCCATAGAAATTAATATATCCGGCGGCGAACTCATTGCTAGCATACCCAGGCCTAATACGGCTAGGCCCTTCGATAACGACCACTTCCAATGGCTGACCATCGGCGTCTGTAGCGGTGCGTAAAATTTCCAGATGTCGTGTCGTCACCTCATGATCAAAGGAGGCTGGATCAGGATCAAACCCAGCTACAACCACCCCTGGACGAATAAACCGGGCGTAAAAATCTGTGTGGCCATCGGTAATGTCATAACCGGCTATGCCCGGCAGCCAGATAATTTTCTTCAGCCCCAATAGCGCTTTCAGTTCCGCCTCACAGTCCGCCTTACTCAACCCAGGATTCCGATTGTCGTTGAGGATACAGCTTTCCGTGATGATGGCGGTCCCGTGACCATCCACTTCAATGCCGCCCCCTTCAAAAACTAGATGGGTGTTGACCAACAGCGACTGCGTCTGTTGCGCCACAAATTGAGCGACTTCGGCGTCCCTGGCGTGCTCCTGTTTTTCGCCCCAGCCATTGAAGTTAAAATCAATGGCGGCCTTTTGATCGTCTTCGTTGACCACAAAAACAGGGCCCATATCCCGCATCCACAGATCGTCTATAGGACAAACGATTAACTCAACATCAGCGCCGCATTTTGCCTGCGCCGTCTCGTAATCGGCTGGCCGCACTAACATTTTGACGGGTTCATAGGGTGCGATCGCTTTTGCAATTCTGGCCAGATCATCTTGGGTATCTGAGACATATTTGCGTCCCCAAATTTTGGCGCTTGGCCCAAACGCCATCCAAGTGCAGGCGTGGGGGGCCGCCTCATCAGGCATAAACCATTCAGGTTCTGGGGTAACAGGAGAGGTTTGCCGCGGCGAAATGCTAGTCTTTTCCGCAGTACAACTCTCCAGCCCCTTTCCCACTAACATCGATCCAGAAGCCGCGCCTAAAGTCTGAAGCAAGAACCGTCTATTCATTGTGAAGCAAGCTCCCTTGAGTCGCCGCCGCTGATTACTCGTTATACCACTTCTAAAAAGGATCATACCCATGAAAGATGAAGCCTTCCAAGCTCAGATCGCCGCCGCAAGGGCGTATGAGAATCTTTTCGTGGCTGGCCTGTTCCAGGAATGGGCTCCCCGCGTCATAGACTTCGCCCAAATCCAGCCAGGGCATCGCGTGCTCGATGTTGGCTGTGGAACGGGGATTCTCGCCCGGGAAACCGTGCAGCGAATTGGTCCAACCGGCTTTGTAGCTGGACTTGATCTCAATCCAGGAATGCTTGCCGTTGCTGAGCAGTTAGCCCCTACCCTGGAATGGCGGCAGGGAAAAGCGGAATCGATTCCCTTTCCAGACCAATCTTTTGATCGCGTTGTTAGCCAATTTAGCCTGATGTTTTTTAGCGATCGCCATCAGGCTATTCGTGAAATGCTTCGGGTGCTGAAGCCGCATGGTCGTTTAGCCGTCGCTGTCTGGGATTCACTCGCCAATAACCCTGCTTACGCCTGCGAGGTCGGTCTGCTGGAACGGGTTGCAGGGAAGTCAGCGGCTGACGCGCTGCGGGCGCCATTTGTACTCGGCGATCGCAACCCGGTCGTGTCATTGTTTGAACAGGCCGGAACCGATTCTGTCACGATCATGACGCAACCGGGTTCAGCCCGATTTCCCAGTATTCGGACGATGGTAGAAGCAGATTTGAGGGGCTGGTTGCCGGTGATGGATGTAGTCCTTGCGGAAGCGCAGATTCAGCAGATTTTGTCGGAAGCAGAGGCGGATCTCAACCCTTTCATTAAGGTTGACAGGAGCATCCAATTTGAAACGTCAGCTCACATTGTGACGGGAGTCAAACCCCATTAGCGAAGGCAATCAAAACAATTACTCTAATTTCAAAGTTTGAAGACGTCATCGGTTGTCATACTGAATTACTGGCTCTTTACCCACCCTTGGATTGCCTTAGTCAAGGGTGGAATGGGCTTATTTAAGCTACATTAATTGCTGAGTTTCTACGTAAATATGAATAACGCCCTCCTGAATCTCTCTATTTTTGAGACGTCAGGGGTGGATTTACTCTGAGAAATTACTGAAAAAACAGATTTCTGAACTCAGAATTAAGATATTAATTTACTTTGCCTTCATTTCATTCTTATCCGTATATTTTTTTGAAAAAACCTCAATTAGAATTCTGTTAAATCGATTAAATCTCAGAATAATATAGATTTGCGGTACCAATTCTGTCTAATGGGGAAAAATTGATGAAACGCCTTCGGGATAATGATTTCATCGACCCACCCCTTGGTCCTCTGCAACCCTTATACTGCAAGTATTTTGGGCTATTCATCCCATCAGACGGAATCCCTGCCGATTTGTCACTACACAGAAATATACTAATAAAAAATATTTATGGATCGACCACGTAAAGTATCAATGGTGACTCGTAATGTCGGATTAGCGACCATAGCTTTAATTGCCTCCGCTTTTCCCGTCCAAAAGAATGATTTTGCGACTATCCAAACCTTTGATATGGATGGCTTTGGCCCTGACCGTGCAATCGAATACCAGACCCCTAACCCTTCCTTGGGAGCTATAGATGGACAAAGTCTGTTTGGTCAAAGCGATTTCACAGCTGATCTGAATCCAGTTGGTACAGCGGCAATTCATCAAGGCTATGATTTTGATCGCCGCAATCTTTTAGAGATGGGTGATCGTTTTCGAACCGATCGTGGATTTAATGATCAAGAAACGACTGGATATCAATTCGCTCATCTATCTCTTTCAATAAGTTCAGTAGACAACTTCTTCTCAAGAACTCCTCTGAAAGGTGAAAGGCAAGAGCTGCTGACTGAGCAGAAGACAATTCAGACTCAAATCAATGAACTGAATACTCGAATTCATTCAATCGATAGTAATCTTGCCCCACTATGGATGCAAAGGGACGAGTTGGTTTCCCAACGGCAAGCAGTCCAAGCAGAAATCAATCAACTGGATGCTCAGGTCAAAGAGGCAAACAAGCAAGATCAAAACCATAATCAATTTGACGCCCTCAACGTTATCCAGCGAGAACTCTTAGCTCGGAGGAGAGATATTAACGCCAAAATCATGGCCATCAACATTCAAACAAAGCTATTTCTCTCACAACAAGGCTCTCTCAACCTCCGAAGGCAAGAGCTTATCACCCAGCAGAAAACCATTCAAGCGGACTTAATGTTTTGGCGCCTCAGGTTGAGTAGTTGAGGCTAAGTCAGCCTAATGCATTAAGGTGTAGGGGTAGACCTATTCATGTAAAGAATTGTAAACTATTATTGTATTTAGAACCTTACTCCTTTAAAGACGCTATGGACTTGCCTCAGATTGAAGCTCTCCTTGATAGCCCCAATCCGCAATCCCGTATGAAGGCAATTGTTGAACTCCGGCATTATGAGCCTGCTGTCGTAGTTCCTTTACTCAAGCGACGAATGTATGACAAGCAATTTATGCTCCGTTCCTTTGTTGCGATGGGACTGGGCTACAAGCGTAACGATGAAGCGTACGAAGCCCTACTTGAGATCGTTGCAAACGAAACCGACCATAATGTGATCGCTGAAGCCGCCAACTCACTGGCTAAATTTGG
>JASJDH010000345.1 GCA_030065175.1 Leptolyngbyaceae cyanobacterium MO_188.B28
GGCTTAATTCCGGTCAGCAGCTTTAGCTCAGAATTCGCCCTGCATTTCATTCCCGCCTTTCTGCTTAATCGGATGACTATCATGGCTGCTAGTTGGGGGGTTCCTATGGCAGAATTATGGCGCAATGAACAGTATGCAATCGCCCTCTTCCCACTCCAGATCCAAGCTATTTGGAGCGTGATAACAGGTAAACAAATCAACTTTCAGGTTACTCCAAAGCAGCGTCAGTCAGGGGTCTATTTCGGGCTCATACGCATACAGCTGATTGTTTTTTGCCTAACAATAGCTGGAATGGGATGGGGACTCCTGCAACTATTGCTAGGTAATTGGGCCGATCCTTGGATTTATATCATCAACGTTAGTTGGAGTTGTTACCACTTAGCGTTGCTTTGGGTGATTGTCCGGGCAGCCTATTGGCAACCAAAAATGAGTCCTCAGCTTGCTTAAAGCCTCAAATTTCCAATTTGACATCTATCCTCTCTTCTTAGGAGATCTTTATGACTGCAATCGTAAAAACTCTTGCACCGACGGGCATGTTGGATGGCGCCACGACCAATGAACTGAGAATCCTGGTAACAGAAGTCATTCAGCAAGGCGCTGACATCGTGCTGTTAGATATGAAAGGGGTCAACTTTATGAACAGTTCGGGCATTGGCGCTTTGGTGGCCATTCTCAAAATGGTGCGGGCCAAGGAAAAACAGCTCTATCTCTGTGGACTCAACGATCAGGTCAATATGATTTTTCAGTTAACTAAGATGGATCGAGTATTCAAGCTCTTTGTTGATCCTGGTGATTTTGAAGCAAAAGTGCTGGCGGCTTGAGCATCGCTACCGAAGCCAGCTGAAATAAATTTATACGCAGACTTAATGTTTGAAAGACGTTGGCGCAGCCTTTTCACCAATCGGTCTAACCGCTTGTATTACTTGTTCAATAAATTGCTCATGATCCCAACTATGTAGCCGCTGGGCCAGTCCTAGCCGTACCACCACTAAATTGTGGGAAGGGATGACGGTCAACAATTGCCCCTGATACCCTGAGGCCAGGTACGCATCCTGGGGCCATAGGCTGCTGGAGCGATGGGGCGAAGTAAATGAAAACGGCGGCTGCAGCCAAAAGTGGGCGGCGTAGCGGGGTTCATTGGAGTTGGGGGTGGTGGAGTACTTTACCCACCCGGAGGGTAGAATCTGTTCACCTTGCCAGTATCCGTCTTGTAGATATAACATCCCAATCTTGGCCCAATCTTGCGCGGTGGCGTACATAAAGGATGATCCAGTAAAGATCCCGGCGGCGTCAGGTTCTAAAACGGCGCTGGCCATGCCCAGGCGATCAAATAAGGTTTGGTAGGGAAAGGCGAAATAATCTGCTAGCGTCCCGCCGATGACCTGTCGCATTATCCGACAGAGTAGAATGGTGGTCCCGCTAGCGTAGTGAACCTCATGGTCGGGCGGTGCGATTAAGGGGGATTGAAGGGCGTAAGCGGCGGCGTCTCCCCGCTGGAACAACATGGTGGTCGCATCTGAGAGGGGACTATCGTATTGTTCAGAAAATTGTAGTCCGCTGCTCATCCGGAGGAGATGATCCAGCGTGATCTGGCGACGCCGATCCTCCGGTTGTCGCCATTCAGGAAACAGGTCGCGGTCGGCGAGGGAGAGTTTACCTTGGTGGACCAGGATGCCAATCAAAGCGTTGATCACACTTTTGGTCATCGACCACCCGAGCATCGGGGTATCCGATGAAAAGCCTGGGGCGTAGCGTTCTGCAATAATTTGCCCTTGATGAACCATGACAATGGCGCGGGTGCGTTTTAATTTGGCTGGGTCTGATTCGGTAAAGGCTGACTCTAGAGTCTTGGCGAGCTTTGTGGAATCAACGGTTGGCGGGAGAGCGGCGGCGACGGGCAGCGACGTATGCCGCCGGGGCCTATTGAGAAACCAGGTCGTAAACGGTTGGCCTTGTTGACGCAGTTGAGCCGAGGTGGCGCCGATCAAGAGGGAGCCGCCCAGTCCCGGGCGATAGAGCGCGCTCTGCTGAAAGCGTCCTAAACAGGACACGATGACCGTCTGTTCCTCGGGGTCGATCGCAGTTTTCAAAAGTTTTAGGGGAGCCAGGTCATCTACGCCTAAATCTTCAGTCAGGAGCGACTGGATATCTCGTTTAGAGACAAATACGCCAGAACATAACAGTTTTGCTTTGTAGGCAACCGCCAAACGCAATAATCGAGACAAATACGTTAGACCTAAAGGCATGGCGAATAAATCTGCAGTTCATGAAATTCTCATGTGAACGGATCACAATGGAGATAGTTTATTCCTTTGGTCTACCAGAAACCTAACTCGACTCGTTATGACCACCGAACGCCCCACTCCCCCATCGCGCCGCGGATTATTAAAATACCTGGGTCTATTTGCAGGCGCAGCCGCCTTACCCGCCGCTCTGAGGACCTTCGCGACACAGCGTCCCTCCCCCCTTTCCCCCAATCCTTCTATCTCCCCAGCGATTTCTATATCTGAACTCGCTGTACCCACCCCGTTAGCGGCGGCAGGGAGCAATCCCCATCGGGTTATATTGGTCAGGACAACTGACAGGGCCGCTGGCGTCCGACGGGCGATTGAACTGCTGCAGCCCTCCAGCTTCCGAAATCAGCAAGTTTTCATCAAACCCAATTACAATACTGGCGACCCTGCCCCCGCCTCGACGGATCCCGTGGTCTTGGAAACCCTGGTGCAAGAAATCCAAGGGGCTGGGGCCCGATCCATCACAGTGGGCGATCGCTCCGGCATGGCGGAGACCCGTAAAGCAATGGAACAGCAGCAGGTGTTTGCGCTGGCCCAGCGCTATGGGTTTGACACCGTGGTGTTTGATGAGTTGGGGCGATATGACTGGCAGTATTTTGCCGCTGCCGGGACAAACTGGTCGCGAGGATTTGCAGTCGCCCGTCCCGTCCTCGATGCGGACGCCATTGTAAATGTCTGTTGTCTCAAGACTCACCGCTTTGGCGGCCATTTTACCCTCTCGCTAAAAAATACCGTCGGTATGGTAGCCCGCCATGTACCGGGAGATGGACACAACTACATGCGGGAATTGCATCGCTCCGCCAATCAAAGGCTGATGATTGCTGAAGTCAATAAAGTCTACCGCCCCTCGCTGATTATCATTGATGGCGTAGACGCCTTTGTGAACGGCGGCCCCGAGCAGGGACAGCGGATCCAAGCTGGCGTCATTTTGGCCAGCACAGACCGAATTGCGATTGACGCCGTCGGTATTGCTTTGTTGAGAAAGTTAGGCACAACCCGTGAGGTGGCGAGTGGATCGATTTGGAGCCAGGCTCAAATCCGTCGGGCGGCTGATTTGGGGTTAGGCGCCATCAATGCTGAGCAAATAGACCTGGTGACTGCAGATGGGGCAAGCGCTCAAATGGCGGATGAAGTCCGTCAGTTTTTGAGTTAGAGAGCATAACCGTTGGTTACCTGCCAAAGTCAATGTCTTTAAATATTGGACTCATTCCGGATAGTTTCTTTGAGAGCCTGTAGCCGTCTTCCAAGGTTTTTGCATCCCCTGTGACGGCTTGCCGAAGGGTTGACACTTTGGCGTGGAGCATTTGGAAGCGTTGGTTCTCTTCTTCAGTTCTTTCGGTGATTTCTCCCTTCAAGCCGCCCAGCTCCTTCCTCAGAGCGGCGAGCGCTTGCGCATAAGCCGTATGCTGGTTGGCCAAATTCTTGAGATTGATTTTTTGATTCCTCAGGGTCCTTCCAAAGGACAGACAGCTGTCCTGCAAGCTTTCAATATCACTGGCGCTTTTATGTTCCAGGTTGGCCATTTGGGAATCGAGTTCCTGGAGTTGAGTCTGAAAGGCGTTAAGGGCGCTTAAGGAATTGGCGAGCAGGTTGACTCTGTTGTAGTATTCCAGGAAGGCGACCATGACGATACTGGCACTGCCCATTCCTGCGATCGCGCCTGCTGCAGCGCCGGTAAAGGCTGAACCATTAGCTCCCAATTTATGGGTGAGCGCTACCGCAAAGCCAATGGCCATTGTAGCCGATCCCGCCATCAATATAGGTCTGACTAATTTCAGCATTTTTCCTCCTCACTGCGTCTTCAGGGGGCTATAGTGAAGCAATGCCCTTCCCCGTAAGTTGTGAACGTCCGATGGAAGAGCGGTGATAGTTGGTAAAACTGTAAGGTGATGCTATTTATTTCACCTTCATCGATGAAAACCATTTGTCGGCTGTGAGCGGTCTTTAATGACCTAAAGACTCCATGCAAATTCTCGTTATGGAGAAGCATCTTGAAGTATCTCTAAGGGTTTTCTCTGATCAACCCTTCTGAGTCCGGAAAATACGAAATAAAAGGTTCCGGAAAATTAGAAAGCTTCACTTTTCTGTGAAGCAAAGATGAAACTGAATTTCCCTCAACAGCAGACGACTCATCTGTAAATAGAAAGGTCCAGATAGGGGAATCTTTTCATTCAAACTATTCGTATTTAGGTTGCCGTCGGCCATACTGGTAGCGGGGTTAAACTTGAACCGTCCTCATGACTGCCACTTCGCCTGTAAAGACGATCCTGATTCTGGCGGCGAATCCGAAAGGGACTACGCCGCGACGGCTCGATGAAGAAGTGCGGGAAATCGAAGCCGGTTTACGGCGGGCTCAGCAGCGCGATCGCTTTATCGTCAAGCAGCGCTGGGCTACCCGGGCGCTGGATATTCAACGGGCGATCTTGGATGAAAATCCCCAGATAGTGCATTTCTGTGGGCATGGGGCAGACGCCGAGGGTTTGGTGCTAGAAGATAACGCTGGGCAGGCTAAGCCGGTTAGCAGTAAAGCACTAGCTGGGCTTTTCGAGCTTTTGTCGGCGCAGGTGGACTGTGTGCTGCTGAATGGCTGTTACTCGAAGGCGCAGGGGGCAGCGATCGCTCGCCACATTGAGACAGTGATCGGCATAAATCAGGCAATTGGGGATGGGGCGGCGATTCAGTTCGCCATCAGTTTCTATGATGCGTTGGGGGCGGGGCGGGATATGGCCTTTGCCTATCAGTGGGGCTGTGCGGCGATTGAGATGGCGGGCATTGACGCAGGGGACAAGCCAGTGCTGCTGCAGTCTAGCCGTTTAGCCCAGGGTGAATCTGAGGCTTCGCCTGGTTTGGATGATCCGGGGGATTTAGATGAGATCGCGCCTGCCTCCATCTTTATCAGTTACAAGCGGGATGTGGAGCCAGACGAAGGGGTGGCTCTAGCGCTCCATCGCGCTCTGGGCCAGCAGCACACGGTGGTTATTGACCAGGCGATGCAGGTGGGGATGCAGTGGGCGGAATGGATCGATGCGCAGATCCGTCAGTCGGACTTTTTGATTGTATTGCTATCGGAAGCTTCTGTGGCCAGTGAGATGGTGCGGCTGGAGGTTGAGAAGGCGCACCAATTAGCTCAACTGAAAGGTCGACCCCAACTCTTGCCAGTGCGGTTGGCTTATCGGGAGCCGTTCCAATATCCGTTGAGTGAATATCTGAACCGGATTAACTGGGCTTTTTGGCGAGAGGAAGGGGATACCCTTGGCTTAATTGACCAATTGCAGCAGGCCATTGAAGGTAATGCCTTACCCATCAATAGCTTGCAATCAAAGGCGCATTTGTTACAAATCAATCCATCTAACACGATTCCGCGCCCAGCAGCAGCAGCACAGCCAAGATCTTCGAAGATAACGGCTGCGATTCCATTAGAACTGCCAGAAGGAACAATAGATCTGGAATCTCAATTTTATGTGGAACGGGAGGCTGATCGCATTGCACTGGATACCATTCAGCGCCAGGGAGTGACGATTACCATCAAAGGTCCCCGGCAGATGGGTAAGAGTTCACTCCTGATCCGAACGATGGACGCCGCTATGCAAGCAGGTAAGCGAGCGGTGTTTCTGGATTTTCAACTCTTTGATAAAGCCGTACTGGAGAGTGCAAATCGATTCTTTCCTCAATTTTGCAACTGGTTGACGGATGAATTGAATCTAGAAGATAAGGTAACCGAATACTGGCAACGGCCACTAGGGAATAGTCAGCGCTGTACCCGCTATATGGGGCGTTACTTGCTTAAGAGGTTGAACAGCCCGCTAGTGCTGGCAATGGATGAAGTGGAGTGTATTTTTGATACTGAGTTCCGCTCAGATTTCTTTGGGATGTTGCGAAGCTGGCATAATCAGCGGGCGACGAATCCGCTTTGGAAACAGCTTGATCTGGTGCTGGTTACGTCTACAGAACCCTATCAGCTAATTGATGAATTGAGTCAATCGCCTTTCAATGTGGGGCAAGTTTTGCGGCTGTCGGATTTTACACCGGAACAGGTGCATGGGCTGAATGAAAAGCACGGCCTCCCGCTTAATCCTCGGCAGGAGCAGCAACTGATGGATTTGGTAAATGGTCATCCGTATCTGGTGCGGAAAATGCTCTATTTATTGGCAAGCCAAATGATGACGGCGGCGGAGGTGTTTGCTCGGGCATCAGATGAGCGGGGACCATTTGGAGACCATCTGAAATATCATCTGTTCCGTATTTATGACAAGCAAGATTTAGTGAAAGGGCTCCTACAGGTGATTCGAAAGCATAGTTGCCCGGATGAGCGGGTGTTTTTCCGATTGCAGGGAGCCGGTTTGATTCGGAGAGAACACAATGTAGTCGTCCCGCGCTGCCAACTATACGAGGCATATTTCCTGGAGCATTTGCATGGCTAGATCGGATATTTACACCATTGGCGGAACGGTTCAGGCTGGAGGAGGTATTTATCTAACTCGCCATGCCGATCATGAGTTGTTGGAGCTTTGCCGTGATAGTAAGTTTGCTTACATTTTGACCTCTCGACAGATGGGTAAATCTAGCCTGATGGTTCGGACGGCTGAGCAGTTATCGGAGGAAGGTGTTCAATCCGTCATTATTGACTTAACCCAGGTGGGTGTTCAGGTCACTGCTGAGGAATGGTACCTAGGGTTGCTAACAATCATTGAAGATCAAGTAATGCTTGATACTGATATCACTCAGTGGTGGCAAGCCCATCAACATCTAGGCATTACTCAGCGATTAACCCGGTTTTTTCAACAGGTTTTGCTCCCAGAAGTCAATACTCCGATTGTTATTTTTGTGGATGAGATTGACACAACACTTGGGCTGGATTTCGCAGATGATTTTTTTGCTGCTATTCGATATCTTTACCTGGCTCGCGCCCGTGAACCTAAATTTAAGCGTTTATCATTTGTTCTCATTGGTGTTGCAACTCCTAGTGATTTAATCCGAGATCCCAAGCGCACTCCTTTCAATATTGGACAACAGGTAGAGCTAACGGATTTCAGTGTTGAAGAAGCGCTGCCACTAACGAGGGGATTTGAACTCTCTAGTGAGGAAGCCCGCCAAGTATTGAACTGGGTATTAAAGTGGACAAACGGCCATCCTTATTTAACACAGCGTTTATGCCAAGCTTTGGTGCCCCGAGAACGGAAAAACATTTCTGGAGCAGATGTTGATCAGACTGTAAATGACATCTTTTTAGGTAAACAAAGTCAGCAGGATAGCAATTTGCAATTTGTGCGCGACATGCTGACTAAACGAGCGCCCAATCTAGTAGATACTTTAAAGACATACCGTCAGATTTTGTGCGGCAAGCGATCTCTTGTTGATGAAGAACAATCACTGATTAAATCTCATCTTAAACTTTCAGGTGTTGTTTGTCGTAAAGATAATACACTCCAGATACGCAATTTAATTTACAAGAAAGTCTTTGATAGAGGATGGATTAAAGATAATCTACCCAATACCCGTCCCGATCTTCGATTGACTTTCGCCAGCAGTGTCGCCATAACAGTCATCGTTATAGGGTTGAGATTCCTCGGTTTATTGCAAACATTCGAATTGCAAACCTATGATTTACTATTGCGATTACGTCCAAAAGAAGAGCCAGACGAGCGTTTGCTGATTGTTTCCATTGATGACAAGGATATTGAATTTCAACGACGACAGGGAATGCAAATGCAAGGGACGAGTTTGTCAGATGAAGCGCTTGTTCAGTTGCTAGAAAAACTTGAGCAGTATCACCCAAGAGTAATTGGATTGGATTTATCGCGTGATTTTTATGCTAGAGAGGAGCTAGCAAATCACATGAGAAGTAATAATCATCTGTTGGTTCCCTGTTCATTTTCAGACTTAAGAGATGTCCCTCTTCCTCCTGAATTTCCATTAAGCCGTTTAGGTTTCAGTGATGTCGTGATTGACCCTGATCGAACTATTCGTCGTCATTTACTAGCTGTGCCTAGATCAGGTATACCAACAGAATCTCATTGTCCTACGCCTGCGGCGTTCAGCATGCGGATAGGAATCTTCTACTTAAGTAAAGAAGGTGTTCAAGCTGTAAGCGGAAAACTACAAATTGGTGAAACTATTTTCAAACCGCTAGAAGCTTATTATGGGGGCTACCAAGGCATAGATGCTGATGGATATCAAATACTGCTCAACTATCGTGCTTCTAATTTTCCTCAAGTTAGTCTGAGTGACGTTCTAGATAATGGAATCCTACCCACTCGTTTAGCTCAGTTATTAAAAGATCGGATTGTTCTTGTTGGGTTCACTAACCAACTAGATTCACACTCAGATTCACACTCCTCTCCATTCAATGAGGCAATGCCAGGTGTAGTTATCCATGCACATATGGTGAGTCAGATTATTAGTACCGTTCTTGATAAAAGACCACTGCTGTGGGCTTGGCCACTGCATGTTGAAGTTATCTGGATTTGGAGTTGGTCTCTGATTGGAGGTCTTCTCGCTTGGTATTTTCAATCGCCTTTGCATTTTGGCTTAGCAGGAGCAGTTGCGCTGGTCACTCTTTCCAGCCTCTGCTGGGGATTCTTATCACTCTGGGGTGGGTGGGTGCCTTTTATTCCAGCAATATTGGCTATGACGCTGACTGGTTTAACAGTGGTGACTTTTTCCATCATCAGTAAACAAAAGATTGAAGCCAAAGCCGCCAATTCTCTGCTGCCGAAAACTCTCTCATGATCCTATTAATCTTCGTTAGGGAGGGTGGAAATTATTTCTATTCAACAGAAAGTTCTGTATCTTTCCTACATTTGGGCTACTTCAACCCCAAAACGATTGGTTCCTTTGAGACTCCTGTTTCAATAAATTGATTTGCTACACCAATGTCTGTCCTGTCTTGTTGGATGTTGGTGATTCAGAATTTTTCTGGTGATAGGGGCAATATCGTTGTGTTCTGCGAGATCCTGTAGGGGCTGCCGTGTACACACAAGTTATCTGTACTGTCTCCAAGCGGGTTTTACCCCCTCTAACTCCCCCTTGGAAAGGGGGGAAACTAGGGTTCTCCCCCTTTCCAAGGGGGGATTAAGGGGGGTAAACCAGGGTTCTCCACTTCCAAACCGAGATCTGTGTACACGATAGCCTGTAGGGGAGAAGCATTTGGCGCAAAATTGACAGGGGTGTCCGATAATCAACAGCCAAATGCTTCTCCCCTACCCGTGTGCGACGGTGCAGTTGTTCCGCCCCTACAACCCCACCGATGGTAGGAATCAAAACCCGACAACGGAACCCAATCAGCTCCATCGGCGCAATCGTTCAAAATTTCAAATCCGTTACAACCCGAAAAATTAACACCATGCAGCAGACATTGGGTAATAAATTGTGGCAACGCGGGTACTACGATCGCATCATCCGAAACAAAGCTTCATTCCAGCGCATCCGCCAATACATTCAAAACAACCCCAACTCTTGGAAATTAGACAGGTCACATCCAGCGAATCAGGCTAATTAACCATTCAGACTGCATAAAAAATCACCCCTAGTACTACAACGAGACTTCTAGGGACTGGCCAAGCCTCCTTAGCCTACGCCTGCGATGGGATAAGTAAGCAGAATGATTGCGTTGTTGTCGGTAATTCA
>JASJDH010000346.1 GCA_030065175.1 Leptolyngbyaceae cyanobacterium MO_188.B28
CAAAACGATTTGGCAAGGGTTACGACGGCTTCATGATATTGCCCAAACATGGCGCTTAGCCACCTCTAACTCTACCCCTATTGTCAACGCCAGATATGTTAAGAAAGATCCCATTAATGGATAGCTTGCCAAGGGGGGGTTAGGGGGATCGAGCAACGTTCCACAATTAGTGTCGAGATCTGTGTACACGGTAGACTCCCCCCTATCTCCCCTATCTCCCCCTGCTCCCCCATCCAATTCCTAAGCCTCCACCAACTCCTTAGCCGACCCAGAATCCACCTTCGTCCCTCGCTGATACTCCTCCGGCGTAAACGAATCCACTTGAACGGCGTCATTCCGCGCAGCTTCCGCCTGACCAATTAGCTCAACCTCCTCGCGGGTGATCACCGCCTCCTCCAGCGCCTCCATCACCAATCGCTCCGGTCTTCCCTTCGGCAACTGCCCCGACCGACTGGCCGCCTTAATCTTCTTCAGGATGGGCTCCACTTGGCACGACAGACTAAACGCCTGCTCCAACCGGCCCAGGGCTTCATCGACTTGAGTGGGAATGTAAATGCCATCAGTCAACCGGTCTCGGCGGGATCCTGGCGTTTGCAGAATGCGGGCGATCGCGCCGCCCAGTTCGTCAGTGGGCATGGCGCCGATGGGATTCAAGCGCCACCAGCCAGCCACAGGGCCCCGGAGCCAAGCGCCGATCAGTGGTACCGGCATGTTTCGGAAAATGCCTTCAAAGGCTTGCTGAATCTGGGCGAAAGCATATTGCATCGACCAATCCACAAAGGGTAGATCGTCGGGGTTGCGGCCTTCCGCCTCAAACCGGCGGAGGGTGGCGGCCCCCATATACATCCAGGACAGCACATCGGCGAACCGCCCCGTCAGTTTCTCCCGCCGCTTCAGGGTGCCGCCGAAGGCGATCATCGCCAGATCCGTCATTAGGGCGAAGGTGGCCGAGGCCCAGGCGAGTTTTCGGTAGTACTTGGCGGTCGGTCCCTCAACCGGGGAGCGAGCGAAATAGCCTCGGGAAAGATTCAGCAGCCCAGCCCGGAAGCCATTGCGCACCATCGAGCCGATATGGGGCCAAAACGCCCGGTCAAAGCCCGCTAGATCGGATTGGGTGAGGGCTTCGATTTCGGCATAAACGTAGGGATGGCAGCGAATCGCGCCCTGGCCAAAGATAATCATCGTGCGACCGAGAATATTAGCGCCTTCCACCGTGATGGAAATGGGCGTCGCCGTGTAGATATTCGCCAGCAGATTTCGCGGTCCCCGACAAATGCCGGAACCGCCCAGAATATCCATGCCGTCGTTGATGATCTGCCGGGAGAGTTCCGTCAGATTGGCTTTGGCGATCGCAGACACCACCGCAGGCTGTTCGCCCTTATCCACCGCGCCGCAGGTATAGAGCCGCGCCGCCTCCATCAAATAGGTCAAGCCGCCAATCCGGGCCAGGGGTTCCTCAATCCCTTCAAACCGGCCAATTGAGAGACCAAACTGCTTCCGCACCGTGGCGTGGGCCCCTGCGACCCGCGACACCAACTTAGCCACCCCAGTACAAGTCGCTGGGAAGCTGATGCCTCGGCCCGCCGCCAGAGACTGCATCAACATCTTCCACCCCTGACCGGCTTGCTCCATCCCGCCGATAATCTGGTCAACCGAAACCACCACGTCGTGGCCCTCGGTGGGGGAGTTGTAGAAAGGCACGCCCATCGGATCATGGCGTCTGTCCAACACCACCCCCGGCGTGTTAGTAGGAATTAAGGCGCAGGTGATGTCCACATCTTCCCCCTTACCGAGCAGATTTTCGGGGTCGCGAAGTCGGAAGGCGAGGCCCAGGAGCGTCGCGATCGCCCCCAAGGTGATATACCGTTTCTTCCAGTTCAACCGCAGATAGAGCTGACCATCCTCCCCCGTAAACACCACCCCGTTGGAGGTAATGCTAGCAGCGTCAGAACCCGCATTCGGTTCAGTCAAAGCAAAGCAGGGGATTTCCTCCCCACACGCCAGGCGCGGAAGATAGTAGCTTTTCTGCTCCGATGTGCCATAGTTCAATAACAGCTTGGCGGGGCCCAGCGAATTCGGCACGCCCACAGACGCGACATGGGTAAAAGACCGCGACGCCAGCTTAGTCATAATGGTGCTGTAGGCCAGGTTAGAAAACCCCAGCCCGCCGTAGGTCTCAGGAATCATCATGCCGAAGAAACGCTCTTGCTTGAGATACTCCCAGACCTCAGGCGGCAAGTCCTTGCGGTTATAAATCTCCCAATCGCTGGCCATTTGGCACACCTGTTCCACTGGCCCGTCCAGAAACGCCTGCAGCTCTGGCGTGACCTGGGGGTAAGGTTCTCGGTTAATCCGTTCGAAGTCTGGCTTGCCGGAGAAGAACTCCCCATCTACCCAAACCGTGCCCGCCTCGATCGCGGCTCGTTCCGTCTCGGAAATCGTCGGCAGCAGTTTCAGCGCTTTGATGCTTCGGATAATCCAGAAAGTGACCAGTCGCCGCCGGAGCAGGGGGACATTCAAAATTAAAGTCAACAGACCAAAGATGACCCATCCCCAGATCGGCGGGTTAAACACCCCGAACAGGGCGGCGAAATAGATTGACCATGCCCAGAGCGGGATCCCCAGGTAGCCGAGAAGAATTCCAGAAATGAGAAGGATCGGGAGTGCGATCGCAAGTAAAAGAAGATTCATAACGTTTCACCCAACAAAATGTTGATAAAAAAAAATTCAGAATTCAGAATTTAGAATCCACGCCATGACTGACTCCTGACTCCTGGCTTCTGACTCCTGACTTCTTACGTCGTCAGAAATTTCTAGCTTGAGTGGACACCTTTCTAAATCATCATATTCTCAATCACCCCGGCCGCTCCCATGCCGCCGCCGACACACATCGTTACCAGGCCATAGCGGATACCCCGCCGTTTCATCTCATGCAGCAAGGTTGCCGTGAGCTTGGCGCCTGTACATCCGAGGGGATGGCCAAGGGCGATCGCGCCGCCGTTGACGTTGACAATCTCCTCATTCAGCCCCAGCTTGTGGATGACAGCGAGGGATTGTCCGGCAAAGGCTTCATTCAATTCAATCAGGCCGATATCATCCAGCGTTAGTCCAACTTGCTTCAGCACCTTGGGGACAGCTTCGACCGGGCCAATGCCCATCACTTCGGGTGGCACGCCAGCGACGGCGTATCCCAACAATTGACCCAGGGGCTGCACGCCGAGTTGATGCATCCGACGCTTGCTCATCACCACCGCCGCCGCCGCTCCATCCGACATTTGGGAGGCGTTGCCCGCCGTAACCGAACCACCCGATCGAAACACAGGTTTGAGGCGGGACAGCGCTTCTATGTTGGTATCGGAGCGCGGGCCTTCATCCACCTTAAAGACGGTCTCGATGGATTGGGGTTGGCCCTCCACGTAGTGGGTTTCTTGCAGAGTGAAAGGGATTATTTCGTCGTCAAAGCGACCCTGTTGGATCGCGGTTAAGGCGCGATGGTGAGATCTCAAAGCGAAGTGATCCTGATCATGTCGGGAGATATGGTACTTCTGCACCACATTTTCCGCCGTCAGACCCATTGTGATGTAAACCTCTGGAGCGTCCGCCATTAGCGCTGGATTGGGGGCGAGGTCGCTGCCGCCCATAGGGATCAAACTCATGGATTCCGCCCCCCCCGCCACGATCACATCAGCCTGTTCAGCCTTGATCGCTTGGGTCGCCATCGCAATTGTCTGCAGCCCCGAGGCGCAGAATCGATTGACCGTACATCCCGGCGCAGAATCAGGCAGCCCCGACCTTTGGGCGACGACCCGTCCCAGGTTAAATCCTTGCGCGCCTTCCGGAAATGCGCAGCCGAAAATGACATCATCGATATAGCCTGGTTTAAGCCCTTTTACCCGCTCTATCGCCCCCTTCACCACCGCCGCGCCTAAATCATCTGGGCGAACGTTCCGCAACGTCCCGCGAGGCGCTTTTCCAACTGCAGTTCGAACACTGCTGACTATATAGGCTTCGTTCATAATTCCCCCTAGGTTGTCGTGGGTTATGGGTTGGGATGGGTGTGTGTAAGTAAGGTTCTAGTTGAAGAAGGTGGATGGGTGGATGGGTGGATGGGTGGATGGGTGATGGTGAGGGAATAAAATTCAGAATTCAGAATTCGGAATTCTATAGGAGGGCTAATTTCTTAGCGGTTTCTTGGTCTTCAACAAATGCATCACCCTTTCTTGGGTTTTCTTCTGATCTAATAGGGGTAAAAATGTTTCTCGCTCTAGTTGTAGCAGATAATCTTCGTGAACCAGGGCGGGGGCGGTTAGATCGCCGCCGGTAATCACATAGGCCAAGCGGTCGGCCAGATAGCGATCGTATTCTGAGATAAATCCGCCCTGGAGCATGATATAGGCGGCATGCTCAAACACGGTTCGGGCAGGGCGTCCCAATACTCGGACGGCGTTTCGTTCGGCGGGGGGATAATAGCCTTCGCGATCCAGCCGCAGCACTTCCTGTTTAGCGACGTACAGACGGCGATCCGCATTGATCACGATTTGGGCGCTGGGGGAGAGGAAGCCAAGCTCCTTAGCCTCGTAGGCGCTGTTAGCCACTTTGGCCATGGCGATGGTTTCAAAGGCCGACTTCAAGAAGGGTTGAATATGCTGGTGAGAATCTGTGGCGGCCCGTTCCGCTGCGATCGCCGCCATCCGCATAATGCCGCCAGCCCCCGGAATCAGTCCCACACCCAGTTCCACCAGACCGATGTAGCTCTCCGCCGCCGCCACCACTTGCGGACAGGCCATAGCCAATTCACAGCCGCCTCCCAGGGCGCGCCCCTGAACCGCCGCTACAATGGGCTTCGGGAAATAATGAATGCGTTGCATCAGGGTTTGGAACTGGACGATGACCTGGGCGATCCCACTTTCCGACCGCTTGGTAAACGGATTGAACCGATCCTTCATCGCCAGGGCGCCCATTTCCGCTAAATTCGCCCCCAATGAGAAATTCGGCTCGTCATTGCCGATCACCAGGCCGCAACAATCATCCGTCTCCAGCCTGTCGAGCGCCTGGTTCAATCCTTCAACCACTTTGGTGCTCAGGGTATTGCCTTTCGAGCGAAATTCGAACAAGACCACCCCATCCCCTAAATCGATCAACGCCGCCTCTGAATTTTCCCAGAGGGTGCGCTCGGGGTCAGATTTCAGCTTCGATAATTTGATTTCATCTGGACAGGTTTGCATCAGCTCATAGACTTGACCCACTGGACCATAGACCCCGTGACCATTCCAGTAGAAACTACCAGCGCCCGTCTGTCGCATTTTTTCCAACCAATCCGGCATTGGAATGTTAGCCGCTTTCATATCTGACAAGACGGTTTCAAACCCGAGCGCATCCCAAATTTGAAAGGGGCCCAGCTCCCACCCAAATCCCCAACGCATAGCGCGGTCAATGTCAGCCGGATTATCGGCAATTTCAGGAATGCGACAGGCGCTGTAGCTCAAGGTTTTCAGGATGGACTGACGGAAGAAAGCCCCCGCCCGTCCGGAATCTTGATAGAGGGCTCGCAGGCGTTCCGGTAAATCCTTAATCTCCTTAATGGCGTCGATTTTTCCCAGCTTCAAAGGTTTAGCGGCCTCATAGGCCAAGGTTTTGAGGTTTAAAGACAGGATCTCTTTATCTACCTTTTTATAGAAGCCCTGTCGAGTTTTCGCCCCTAACGTCCCGGTTTCCACCAGTTTTCGGAGGAGGTCAGGAACCTGGAACATGTCCCGACTTTCATCATGGGGAATCGAAGGATAGAGATTATCCGCCACATACATCAGCGTATCTAACCCCACCAAATCAGCGGTTCTGAAGGTTCCTGACCTGGGCCGTCCGGCCAAGGTCCCGGTTAGCGTATCAATTTCCTCAATGGTGTATCCCTGGTTTATAAAGGCGTCTAACCCCAGCATCGAAACATAGACGCCGATGCGGTTAGCGATAAAGTTGGGAGTGTCCTTAGCGACCACCGTCCCCTTGCCTAAATGCAACCGACCAAACCACTGCATCCGCTTCAGAACTTGTGGATGGGTATCTTCAGTGGGAATCAATTCAAGCAGCTTGAGATAACGCGGCGGGTTAAAGAAGTGAACTCCCATAAACCGACTCCGGAAAGAATCAGACCGCCCTTGGGCGATCGCCTGAATCGGCAAACCACTCGTATTGGAGGAAATCACCGCCTGGTCGTTGATTTCCTTTTCCACCCGCTCCATTAACTGTTGCTTGATATCAAGATTCTCGACCACCGCTTCAATCACCCAATCGACATCGGCGATGCGATTAAAGTGCTCGTCAAAATTGCCCAATATCACTCGGCGCGCAGTCTTTTCGGTGTAAAAGATGGGAGGAGTTTGCTTGAGGGCCTTCTTAAACGCCGTTTCCACAATTTTATTTTTCTCGCCGTCTTTGGCGGGGATATCAAGCAGATGGACAGTCAGTCCTACATTAGCCAGATGCGCCGCGATTTGGGTCCCCATAACGCCTGCGCCTAAAACGGCTGCTGTTCGGAATGGCTTAAACATAATTGTTAATTCCTCCCTTGATGTGTCGGGTGTGAGAATTTTGGATTTTAGAGTTCGGATTTTGGATGGATAGTCTTATTTGAATTTTAGATTCTAGATTTTAGATTTTGGTTACTGGTCATTGGTCGTTGGTCATAGGTCAGAGAATTTTAGAGTTTAGATTTTGGATTTTGGTTTGGTGAGCTAATTAGAGCAGTGGGGTAGGCATTGCCCAAGGGCCTTATTTCAGCGCCATCTAATTCAAAGTCCCTCTCCCTCAGGGAGAGGGATTTAGGGTGAGGGCAAATTTTACGGATCATGCTCCTTGCGCTTCGGTCGGCAAAGGGTGCTGGGTAACAGGTAACGGTGTAACCGACGTCATCGCTCGATGACGAGGGGTCTCTACATACAGGGCGTCGATTTCAGCGGCAAATAATTTACGCGCTTTAGCACGTCTCTCGGCAAGCGTAGAATTCAGTAGTTGTTGCTCAAGGTCGGCGGTGGGGATAATGAGCTGGAACCGTTTGGCGGTTGACCAACTGGGCAGTTGTTTATTGGCGTTGTCCACCAAGGTTTGATAGAGGGCGATGATTTTGGGTTGGGTGAGTAGGGTTTCAGGGGGCGAGTTCAGACCCATTGCATTAGCTTGAGCTTGAAGCTGGTTCAGATTTGGAAAAATCAGCATGGCGCAGAACTTGCGGTTAGCGCCGACGGCGATCGCGCCTTTAATCAGCGGAGACCGTCTGAGGTGGCGTTCCAGGAGTTGGGGGGTGACATATTTGCCCGTAGAAAGCTTGAAGATACTCTTCTTGCAGCCGGTAATCTTGAGCAAACCGTCGGCGGTAAATTCGCCAATATCCCCGGTATGCAGCCACCCAGCTGGATCCAGCGCTTGCCGCGTCGCCTCGGGATTTTTGTAGTAACCGTGCATAACGTAGGGGGATCGGATGAGAATTTCCCCGTCCTCTGCGATCGCCATTTCAACGCCAGCGATGGGAGCCCCCACTGTTCCAGCTTGGTTAACATCGCCCCGATTGCAGGACGCCACTGAACTGGATTCCGTCAACCCATAGCCTTGAAAAATAGTCATCCCCGCCGCTGCGAAAAAGTTAACGATGGATTCGTTTAGGGCGGCGCCGCCACAAATTAAATATTTGAGCTGGCCTCCAAAGGCCGCTCGCCAATGGGAAAAAACCAGTTTGTCGGCTAATTTCAGCTGTCGAGCGTAAAACCCGGTTGGGTTCTGGCTCAATTCATACTGGTTGGCCAAGTTTAGCGCCCAGTCATAAATAATCTGCTTCACAGTTTGTCGAACAGACCGACGAGCGTCCCCAAAGAGCTTGGATCGAGAGGAGCTGAGGCGCAACGCTTGCCGCTCACTGGCTCGGTGTTTCTCCTTTCTAACAGTACGGTTAACGGATTGTTGAAGTGCTACAGAGGACTGTTGACTCCCCTTTTCCAGAATTTTTTGGTGGATCTTTTCCAACAATCGAGGCACCGTAATAAACAGAACGGGTTTAACGTCTCTAAGATGTTTCACTACCCGGTTAGGGGTAGTGAAATAGAGACTATGTCCATAATTCAAATGTCCATACAGAAAGGCGCGAGCGAAGATATGGGTCAGGGGAAGAAATGAAAGGACGGTGATGGGTTCCCCTGGAATGATGTCAGGCATGCCCGTAAAGGACGCCAGAATGTCGGCAGAGATATTTTCATGGGTTAGCATGACCCCCTTAGGCCTATCGCCAGCATTTACGGCGTTTTGTTGGCCTCGCAATTGAGCCTGGATAGTATTGTTGGCGTTAAAGATGGGCCAGTACTCACTGTCTCCCCCTTGAGGCTGCTCTATCATGCCGGCAATGTAAATAATCGTCGCCAGATCGTTGGGGGTGATAGCAGCGTAAAGGCGGCTTAATCGGTCTTCTGAAATCTGCGCCCGCCCCTTTCTCTGAACCGCTTCCATTGAAACCAGTTGGATAGCTCGGGAGAGGCGAGTGTCAAGGTCCGAAGCGGGAAAACATTCTTGATCAGCGGGTTCCTCTTCGACGTCGCTGATCTGCTTTGCACTGCTCTCTTTAGCCACAATCACCGTCTTGAGGCTTGGGACTTCCCATAGATACGGAGCAATTTGGTAGAGCAATTCTAAGTCAGAAACAATCAGCGCCTTCGCCTCGCTGTGTTTCAGAATAAAAATCAGGTTTGCGGGCGTCTCGTTGATGAAAATTGGGACGTTAATCAATCGCGCAATGAGACATCCCATATCAGCAATGCAAAAGTTAACATCGCTGTGCATAAATAGACCGACCCGATCGCCAGGTTGTAATTCTAGGTTCAACAACCCCAGCGCCAACTCCTCAGCATGGGTTCGAAAGGCTTGGTTCGACAGCGATCGCCATCCTTTTGAGGTCCAATCATTGAGGGCCAGGGCATTCGGATAGCGATCGCACGCCTCAGTTAATAAAGAAGGTAATGTTCGCCCCAGAGTCATTTTCCCAGTGTTTTGGGGGGCGGTATAGATTTTGGCAGACGGAAACATCTTTGATCAAAAGAGATTAAAGCTCTTTTCTCCTGGTAACAGCAAGTCTCTCGCGTCATAGATAAATCTCCTATGGCGAGAAAATATGCATTGAAGCTATTCTCAGGGGATGCTGCAAAAGCAAGAATTCTTTTGGCAAAGCTGAGGATACAAAATTGGGTTAAGAGAAAATTTCAACTACAGTCCAGCCCTACCCACATCCTTACCTCGTCAGACGCGCCCATTAGAGCAATTCTCAACGCAATGTTGGGATCTTTAATTGTCTTTTATTACATGGCAGAATCATCGTTTTTTAGGACTTCGGGACTGCCTACCTACCTGTCATTTGATAATTTATTTTGATACACTATATTAGTATAGCTTATTGCACAATGAAGTGGCTAGCAGATTGCTAGACAGATGGCTCAAAAGCAACTAAACATAAGAATTCCAGAGCATGAACTCAAGATTCTAGCCCGCTACGCAAGAAAAACTAAGCGGACTAAAACCGACATTATTCGTGAGTTTATTCGCTCTCTCAAGACTCAGAACAACAGCTCTCTACAGCAAACATCAAATGTTGAGAGGTCCATTACCTGTGGAGGAGCAACAAAGACATAAAACTTTGCAAATGGAGCTTTTTTTGATGAAGAAAAAACTCCTATTTCCAATCGGAAACGCATCTAGGCAGGCTGATTATAGCTCTCCTCCTTCTTAGAGAAGAGCAAAGCTCTACGTCTCCCTCACCTCCCAAGTTTGGGAGCCGGATCTTCTCCCCTCTCCCAAACTTGGGAGAGGGGCCGGGGGTGAGGGCTTTCATGTTGGAGCTGCTTGAAATAGGCCTTCTAACCAAGTGTAGATAATTTTGCCTTAAA
>JASJDH010000347.1 GCA_030065175.1 Leptolyngbyaceae cyanobacterium MO_188.B28
TCAACTTTCATGAATACACTCCTGATAGCAGATGGCCAGATCGATGCATCCTATAATTTTCTACAACCTTTACAAAAAATGACTACCAAACATCCCTCGCTTCTGAATCTCACGCATCCAAATCTAATGCCATTGGTCACTTGCCGAAAGAGCCCAATATCACTCATAGAAGAAAATCACAACATTCCCTTGTTATTTCGTAACGAATGCGTTACATTGATTTACATAAGTTCACAAGCCAAGTAGAAACCCAGAATTACTAGGAACTAAGGACCTTGCACCATGGATAACCAAAAATCTGGCATCGGTTTCACTGACTTCGCTGAAACCTGGAACGGTCGTTTAGCAATGATCGGTTTTGTTTTGGCCCTGGCCACTGAGGCTTTGACGGGTCAAGGCATTCTGGGGCAGATTACTTCTGTTCTCCCTTTCTAGGCGATTCAAGCATCGCATTGAACTCTCCAAAATAACAAGGAAATTTTTACTCCAGTCAAAGTCAAGCGACTGGAGTTTTTTTTGCATTTTCGAAGAGCGGGGAGATTGAGGGAGATGCTTAAGCGAAAGGTGTTGCTCCCAGTTTGGGTTGTGCGTCTAAACACTCTGTTGTTGAAAATTAAAAAAATGAATGTCTTGTGAAAATTCTTTTGCCCAAGGTTTGTCACTTCAGACTTGCTAACCTAAAACTTGACTAAGGTCATCTCTAATCACGCGCTGGGTGCGTCTACCCTACTTGCGCTTTTGTTCCGGTTTGGCGCTTCGTCTATTTGACAAGTGTTTGGTGGCGCCAACTATTGTTCTCGGAACCTTGGGTTAGCGCGCACCACCTGTAAATCGGCACAAACTTTTCTTGCAATCAGAAGAAACCCTGAGGCCGCCCTAGCGCTAGGTGGCCTTTTTGTCGTGGCTATTGCGAGACAGGCTCAATCGACTTTGGCGTCAAGTTGAGTTTTGTGCTTTATCAACAGCGTTTTTATTTCCTCTTCGTGCTTATGAGCTTGGTAACTGTGATAAGCGACCCCCACAGCACCTGTAATCAGGAAGGCAGCAGTGGGCGCTGTCATTGGAATCCAAACTCTTTGGTGAAAGCAAATGACGCTTGCGCCCACAACGATGATGGTTAACCCTGCGCCGCCAAGAAACAGTGCTCCTGGATGACGGACATACCAGGCCAAACTTCCCCCAGCCGCAGCCCAAATCAAAATCCAAAGAGTTTCAGCCCAATCAGGCCAATATCCTATCAATGGTTGACCGTCTAAGACTGCGCTGAGAATCTGACTGACCATCTGGGCGTGGACAATCACCCCTGGCATCTCAAAATGGGTATTGCGGCTGGCTCCTACACTGTAGGGGGTTAGGGAGAAATCTTTTGAACTGGCGGCCGTGACGCCGATTAAGACGATCTTGTCTCTAACCCAGTCGGGGTTTAGTTGACCGTCTAACACCTCAGTCAGGCTGACTTGTTGAGCAACCTTATCGGGTGAGCGATAATCCAGAAGAATTTGATAGCCCTTGTTGTCGACGCGCCGGTATCCGCCTGCATTGGCGCTGAGCGGTCTGAAAACGGTTCCCCCTAATTCCATATAGGCAGGGTTGATATCGCTGCCAACCGGTTCAATCCCTTCCTCCGCCAAATACAACAATGCGGTTCGTAGAGCAAAAGAGTAGAGGCTTTCCGCATCGGGTTCTGTGCTGGCGGCGGCGAACAAAAGATTGCGTCTGATGACCCCGTCGAAGTCAACGGGATAGTCATTAAATCCCACTCGCTCCATGGGAATGCCGTCAGGGTGGGGAATTCTTTCGGAGGGAGAATTGCCGATTTGAGTGATCACGATGGCGTTATCCGCCGCAAGACTTGTCATCAATTCATCATGACCAGGCGGTTGGGGCAGTTCTCGATAAAGGTCAAGGCCGATCACTCGAGGTTGTAGCGTCTGGAGCGTCTCAATCAGTTGGGCGAGGGTGCGGTCGGAGGGGGTTGCCCGCTTCAGGCGCTGCAGGTCATTTTCGGTAATCTCGACGAGTAGTAGCCTTGGATCAGGCCCTGGATCCGTCCGCATCTGAACTAGACGGTCATAGATCATCACTTCCGGCGGTTCAAACCCACCGAGATATCGAATGCCTAGGACCAGGCTGGCGACCGTCAGCCCTGCGATCGCGATTTCCTTGATCTTCTGCTTCCAAGTTTGCCGACCTTCTTCCCAATCAGGCATATAAGTGAGGGCGGCGCCCTCTGACTCAGTGATTTCATTCGGCAGTTCTTCCAACCGATGCAGATCGTATAAAACCTCCGTAGCCGACTGGTATCGTCGGGAAAAATACTGCCGGACCATTTTGCTGAGGAGAATGGCCAATCCCGGGCTGACGTTGACCTGATTTTGCCAAATCAGTTCCAGGGTGTGGGGATCATCCGGTAATTCAGACGGAGATCTTCCGGTCAGAAGTTGGATCGCAGTCACCCCTAACGCATAAATATCGCTACTGTACCGGGGCTTACCGGCTAATTGTTCGCTCGGCGTATACCCCTGGGTGCCAATCCCCACCGTCAAACTGGTTTTTTCCCCACTCACCAGTTGAGTGCGGATTTCCTTCACCGCGCCAAAGTCGATCAGCACAAACTTACCGTCTCGACGACGAATTAAGTTGCCCGGCTTGATGTCCCGATGGATCACCTGATTCCGGTGGATAAACACCATAATAGGCAAAACATCCTCTAGCATCTCAATCACTTGCGGCTCTTCTAACCGGCCGCATCGCTTCAATTCCTGGCTCAGGGGTTCGCCTTCAATGAACTCTTGGACGAGGTAAAATTCGTTGCCTTGCTCAAACGAATCTAGCAATTGAGGAATTCGATCATGCTCCCCTAGCTTAAGCAGGGTGGACACCTCCGTTTCGAATAGCCGTCGGGCTATTTTCAAAAACTTGGGGGCTTGACTGACGGGTTTGAGTTGCTTAACGACGCATTTGGGACAATTTGGCCGTTGAGTATCTTCAGCGACAAAGGTTTGACCAAAGCCGCCAGACCCCAAAACACGTATGATCCGATATCGTTCGGCCAGTTCCATCCCTATCATCACACTTAGATTGGGTAAGATTCTGATTCTGACATAAAAGGCAGACTACTCATAAAGGCAGAATAAAGTGATTACAGGCGCTACTCAATTATTAGGAGTCATTGGGCATCCGGTGGAACATTCTCTTTCACCCATCATGCACAATGCTGCGATCGCACAGCTAGGGGTTAATTATGTTTATCTACCCTTTCCGATTGAACCCGATCAATTGGAGACGGCGATCGCTGGCTTCTCAGCAATTGGTTTACGGGGTTTCAACATTACCCTTCCCCATAAGCAGGCCATTATCCCCCTGCTGACAGAGGTCTCTGAGGCGGCTCAAGCAGTGGGAGCGGTGAATACGGTCTGGCGCACGGACGCCGGTTGGAGCGGGTGCAATACGGACGTAACGGGCTTTCTCGCTCCGTTGAAATCGATGGACCGCGATTGGTCCCAAACCATTGTGCTAGTGCTGGGCAATGGCGGCGCCGCGAGGGCTGTCGTCGCCGGGTGTAGTCAGCTAGGCTGCGCCGCCATTTGGGTGGTCGGTCGCAATCAGGCCAAACTGGAGGCTTTTCAGCAAAGCTGGCTGGCCTCTCCCCTTCAGCCTAAACTATCCGTACACTTGTGGGATACCCTGTCAGAGCGCATTCCTCAAGCGGGCTTGATAGTCAATACCACCCCGATTGGGATGCACCCCCATATTGACGCCTCTCCCCTGGGTCCGTCCCTGCTCGCCCAAATGCAGCCAGCCGCGATCGCCTATGATTTGATTTACACCCCCAACCCCACCCAATTTCTTCGGCAGGCCGACGCCCAAGGCGCAATTCCTATCGACGGGTTAGAAATGCTGGTTCGGCAAGGGGCCGCCGCCCTAGAAATTTGGCTGCAGCGATCCGCCCCGGTGGACATTATGCGGCGATCGCTGAAACAACAGTTAGGCCTGGATTCTTAAAGCGCCAGCGCGTAATTGATCAACTGGAGCAATCGCTGTCTTAGGGTTTCTAGCCCAACCCGCTGGCAGGCTGAAACGAAAATGGCTTGGGGAAACTCCTCCTGGGCCAAGGCCAGCGTCTCGCTATCCACCTGATCCAGCTTATTAAACACCAGCAACATAGGGCCCGGGGCGACTGGCATCTTTGAAAGAATGCTCATCACCGAGCGGATCTGGCTTTGCCAAGCGGGATGGGATAAATCCACCACATGGAGTAAGGCGTCGGCGTCCGTCACTTCCTCTAGGGTTGCACGGAAAGCGTCCATCAACGAAGGGGGCAGGTCGTGAATAAAGCCAACGGTGTCTGTCAACACCATAGAACGGGGCTGTGCGGTTTCTTGATCGGTGACCGTAAGCCGGCGGGTAGTGGGATCCAGAGTCGCAAATAGCTGGTCGGCGGCGTAAACTTCTGCATTGGTCAGTACATTAAGCAGGGTTGATTTACCTGCATTGGTATAGCCCATTACTGCAATCGAGGGCACTTCTTGGTGATGTCGCCGATTGCGCAAGCGGGAGCGATGGGCTTGCAGCTGATTTACATCCTGTTGAAGTCGGGCGATCCGCCGTTGAATCGCTCTCCGCTCTGTCTCTAACTTGGTTTCCCCCGGCCCTCGGGTGCCGATGCCGCCGCCCAATCGAGACATCGCCAACCCTCGTCCGGTCAGGCGAGGCAGTTGGTATTCTAGCTGAGCCAGCTCCACTTGGAGTTTCCCCGCTCCGGTTTGGGCCCGTTGGGCGAAGATATCGAGAATGACTTCGGTGCGATCCACGACTCGCACGCCAATCCGGTTTTCCAGATTTCGCACCTGAGCGGGGGAGAGGTCCCGGTCGAACACCACCAGATTGGCGCCCAAGGTTTGGACAACCAAAGCAATTTCTTGCACTTTCCCAGACCCCAGCACGGTTTGTGGGTGAGGGCGATCGCGCCGTTGGCGCATCACCTGGAGGACTTCTCCGCCAGCCGTTTCCACTAACCGTCTGAGCTCCGCCAAATTATTGCGAAATTGCTCCTTGGAAACTTTCTGAGTGATTAACCCGACGACCACCACCCGCTCATGATCGGAATCGACCTGTTGGGCCACAAATTGGCGCCGAAATTCTTCCTCCAGACTTTCTGTCAGCGCCAGAAAATCTTGCTGAGCTAGCACATCCAGACCCAGCGGCGGCGAGACGGTCCACTTGACTTCAGGATGGGGTGATAAATGGGCCAAATAAGTTTCCTTTATATATCCAGTGGCGCCGCCGCCGCGTCGCTGGAACCCTCCTCCAGAAAGAATGAGCACGACTAAGGCATCTAGGCGTTGCAGAGCCATTGCGGTCAGCACCGCCTTACTCGGCGGCTCCACCTTTAACTGAGAGGCAATGCAACGAATGCCGCAAAGCCGCTCTGCTCCATATCGCGGCAGTTCTAATGGAGAAATCTGAGTTTGGCGCGGATCGCCTACCCCCACGCGAATCACATGCCCCCGCCGATTAAAATAGGCGCAAACGGGCTGATTGATGTCCGTGCTGATGGCGGCCAACCGTTGAGCAAACTCCGGCGTCGTCACACAATCACCGGGAAGACGTTGGTGATAGAGACGCTGTAGCTGCTTGATCTGGCTAGGCTTCAATCCTTGGATCTGACCGTATATTGTCTCGATAAGCTCACCTTTGCTGTGATGTTAGGTATGGTTTCAAAGGAGTTATCTCCGTATTCTAGTAGAGGCGAATCGAATCGAAAGAATTCGTCAACTAGTCTGATATATCGTTACGCTCCTTCACACCCTGGCCGTTCCTCTCAATCTGAAATAATTGAAACGCTAACCCTCAAGGGGTTCATGTATTAATGCAGTACAAATAAACTATGGAGTGGATTATACTTTTTCAGCGATTTACAAGGGCGTAACCAATATGGCTCATCGGGAAGATTATCTACGGCAGGGCCAATCCAACTTCATCCGGCGGCGAAAAGGCGGCGGCGGGAAGCAGGGTAGGCGTGAAGGGCGGCCGCTTCCTCCAGATCCAGAAATTTATATCGATTTGGAGCGGTTACATCGCCTGCTTGATTCATTAGAAGGCTTCTCAGGGCAGTAGTCTCAATTTTGTTGTAAAAATGTGTTCAACTATCCTGAGGTTGATGAGATACTGCCTTAGGGACAAATCAGTTTGAGAAAGGCGGATTCAATTTAAAAATAAATTGAAAAACGATGCAAATCAGACTATAACTTCTGCTAGCACTTACAGTTGTTGAGTGTTGGCTTGATAAACAAATTTAGGTAGTTAACCCCCGTAGTTATTCCCCATAAGATTGATATGAGCACTGAATTGCAAAAAGATACCGAATCAGGGACGCCTGAACAACCCCCCTTAAATCAGGAGTATGCTTCTTCCGGCGGCGCGTCTATGGACCAGGCGCAGCAAGTTTGGGCTAAAATCTCCGGACTGCTGGGCGATCTGCCTGATTTCGTCTCTGACTTCTTCAATGAGTATCGTCGCCCGATCATTACGATTGGCATAATTCTTGGAGGGTTGATTGCGGCTAAGTTGGCCTTGGCTATCTTAGAAGCCATCAATGAGATTCCCTTACTGGCCCCCACATTTGAAATTATTGGTTTGGGGTATTCCGTTTGGTTTGGCTGGCGATACATTCGGTTGGCTTCTAAGCGGCAAGAGTTGCTGGAAGATATCAACGCCCTCAAGGATCAGGTGCTGGGCAAGGGGTCTTAGTCTGGCTGCTCTCAATACAGGAAAATCTTGACATCCCTCTAACTTGGGCTAGCGGTTTAGCCAGGGAGTTTCGTTGGGGAAAAATGCAGCAGACAGAATGCAGAGGTCAGCAAGTGTCTGGGTTCTGTATTCTGGCTTCTGTGTTATTTCTCGAGGATATCTCGGGGCGCATTTTTTGGGGTTAATGATCCTCAATGTAACTCCTTGTTAACCCCTACAGCGCAGTCACGCTACCCCTAACGCTAGGGGGAGAGCGGCCGAGTTTAGGGTTATCTCTCCAAGCAAGTCAAATGGCTCTAAATCTATACTAGATTTAGATATCTTCACGCTAGGTGAGTTGAGGGAGACCCATGGCGCTAAATGCTGAGGTGATGCAAGCTGTCGAGCGGTTAGATTATCGAGTCACTGTTGGAGATGTTGCAGCTCAGGCGGGTTTGGATGTTAAGGTTGCTCAACAAGCATTGCTTGTTCTCGCCTCTGATGTGCAAGCCCATTTGCAGGTATCGGAATCTGGAGAAATTGCCTATGAGTTTCCCAGGCAGTTTCGAGCGATTCTCCGCAATAAGTTTTGGCGACTGCGGCTACAAGAGACCTGGGATCGAGTGTGGCGAATCTTGTTTTACTTGATTCGCATTTCCTTTGGCATTTTGCTGCTGGTGTCTATCGCCCTAATCTTTATTACTATCGCTATTCTTTTAATTGCCGCCAGTTCCGCTGATCGAGAGGGCGGCGGTCGGCGCAGTAGAAGCTTTGGCGGCGGCGGATTCTTTTTGCCGAGGATTTGGTTTGGTCCTAATATCTTCTGGTTCTTCGATTTTGATTATGGCCGTCGGCGCTACCCTCGTCGCGTTGCGTCTTCGACTCGCACATCCCCTAAAACTGAAAATCAACTGAACTTTTTTGAAGCAATCTTTTCTTTCCTATTCGGAGATGGCGATCCGAACGCCGAGCGCGAGGATTATCGCTGGCGGAGTATCGCCACTGTGATTCGCAATAGCAGCGGAGCGGTGGTGGCTGAACAGATCGCTCCCTATTTAGACGATTTGGGGAAAGGGTGGTCGAAGGACTATGAAGACTATATGTTGCCGGTATTGAGCCGTTTTAATGGGCAACCAGAGGTGAGTCCTGAAGGGGGGCTAATCTATCATTTTCCTGAGCTTCAGGTGAGTGCGGCGGAACGGGGAAATCGATCGGTTTCAGCGTATTTGAAGGAATCTCTCTGGAAGTTTAGCTCGGCTAGCTCTGGGCAAACTATGTTGGCCATCGGCCTGGGGTCTGTGAATTTGATTGGGGCGTTGGTCCTGGGCAGCCTGTTACAAGATAGTTTACTTGTTGAACAGCTAGGCGGTCTGGTCGCTTTCGTTAACTCTATTTATTGGTTGCTGTTAGCCTATGGCACCGCCTTTTTGGGGACGCCGCTGATCCGCTATTTCTGGATACAGTGGCGTAATGGATTCATTGAAGGGCGCAATGAACAACGTCAGCAGCGAGCGATCGCGCTTAATCAAGCTGGGGATGATATCCGTGAGAAAATCTCCTATGCTCAGCAGTTCGCCGCTCAGACTGTTGTTAGTAAAGCCGATCTTGCCTACACCACCGAAACAGACTTGGTGGAGCAAGAAGCTGCGCAGGCTGACAAGATCGACGCTGAATGGCGTCGTCGCCTACGCGAGTCAAATCCCTGAGTATCCCTAATTATCAAAAATCTCTAATTTCCTTGCGTCTGAATCATTGGGCCTGAACTACCGCTAAGGTTGCGCCTTGATAATAATGTGCCAAGATCTGCTGATAGGTGCGGCCTTGGGCGGCTAAATTGCGAGCCCCCCACTGACTCATGCCAATGCCGTGGCCATAGCCTCGACCATTGATTTGAATGGTGTCCATCCCGATTAGCGTAATTGAAAATAGGGTGCTTCTCAGGCCCAAGGCCTGACGCATTTCATTGCCGCTGAGAATTCGGTTTCCCGACTGGCCAGTGAGTCGCATGGTGATGATACGACCCTGGGGGGTTGTCCGTTCTGGCGTTGCGGAAATGAGGGGGCCAATACCCGGAATGCGCTCCTGAAACTCCCCCATGGAAAACGTTTTTATCCACTGAAAGATGGGAGCCCCTTGATCAAAATCCCTCACACCGCGTAGATAAGGCAGCGAATTGGACCAAATATCCTCCACATTTTCCGTATGGCCGCCCGATGAGGAGTGAAATACCGCCTCAATAATCTGGCCGTTGTAGGTTAACACCTGGCCTCGGGTGGCGTTAACGGCTGCATGGGTGCGCTGACTCTCTGTCGCTAATCCTCGATATACCTGCCAAGCTGTATTATCTTCTAGATCGTAGAGGCCGCTAGCGGCGCGTTGACGTTTGTAGAGGGCGTATGAGCGAGCCGCCACCGCCTGGGCCTGGATCGCTTCTAAAGGCCAACTTGTGGGCATTTCCCCCCCTAAAACACTGTAAAGGTACTGCTCCAGGTCAACATAGTTGATGGCGACCAGCTCCCCTTCAGATGACAAGACCAATATTCGACCGCGATACCAACCATCGCCAATGAACACATGTCCCTCTGCGGTGGGCTCGATCCAAAACGCGCCCCCTTGTCTATCGGCCAACTTCACTAAGCTGCGCTCCGCCTCCGCCACTAAGGCCTGTCCCCCCGGCAGCTGGGCGATGGCCTGTCCGCCGCCGTCTCGAATTACCGCCGTTGTGGAACTGCCTAAGGTGACTTGATCGACCCCCTTGCGAATCGCCACTCGCATCTCTGCTTTGGCCCAGGCGGGAAGTACAATCGTGTAGACCATCAGGAATGGTCCCCAGCCGAAAAATCCTTGCCAGAGCAGCTGTCGCCATGGTCGAGGCGATAGAAAGTCTAGGAAGCGTCCTATCGTCATAATTTTCGATACGCTTAATCTATGTCCTATTCCATGGGGCATTTTCTTTCAGCAGCGCACTCCCTGATTCACCTCAATGACTGATGAAGAGGTAAAAGAAGGGATTCTTATGCGAGGATTTGGACCCAGCCACAATCCTCCATATTCTGACTTAAGAATCCCTTCTTTTACCTCTTCATCAGTCATTGAGGTGAATCAGGGAGTGCGCTGCTGAAAGAAAATGCCCCATGGAATAGGACATAGATTAAGCGT
>JASJDH010000348.1 GCA_030065175.1 Leptolyngbyaceae cyanobacterium MO_188.B28
AGCGCTTCCCCTGATTCCGACAATAAAGTTAACCTTAAGTTCTCAGGCACATAAGGGTTTTTGCTGGTGGGATGAATCTGAACTTGAACGCCAGTTTTTTCGTTGGCCTCCGGTCTCAGACCAACCAGTAACACGAGCGGAGAGTCCTTCGGTAGGCAGTCCAGGCCTATCAGTTTCGCCCCCTTCACTTCAGATAGATTTGACGCCAGATGTGACCGGAAGCAGGTCGCTAGACGCTGGGTTTTGCCATCGCATAGTTTTTCCAAGGGCTGCCAACCATTGATGAAGACAGCTTGAAACCATTGATTCAGATTGACTGGCGTTGTATTCAGAACGAGCGGCTTCGATTTAGCGCCTTGACGAGCTTTAAACAACTGTCGCCGCCAGGTGGGTTGGCTCAGCAGCGCTCCCCAAAAGGGAAATGAGGCGGCAAGTCTGGGGAAAGTCACCGCCGGATCGCCCAACTGTTGTAATAGGCCTTCTATCTGAGATGGAAATACTTTGGGTAGAGCAGATACGAGCGCCCTAGTGGGTTCGTCTGGACAAAATTGATACGCCGCCCAAAAAACAGTGAGATCCTGAGTTAATTGACGCCCGTCCAAGCAATAGGTGCGATCGCTTGCATCGTACTGCGCAGCGGTCTTTAATTGTTGATGCGTGGCGTAACCCCAAATTCTCAACGCCGGTTGCTCCAGGTCTACCTGGACGGGGAAGTAATAATCGGCGACCCATTCCGGAATGTCCACCCATTCTTGGGGAACTACGAGTTCACTTTTATCGAGACTCTCTGAAGGCAGGAGAACCCAACGTTTGCCGCCTGCAGTAATGGCGAATCCATCCACCACTTCCCAAAAACTATGAAGGTTTTCAGCATCCGGCCAAACCGTCGCATCTGCAATATATTCCGTTTGCAACCAGGGTAGAAAACGAGAGAGACATACCTGATTAAGATAGGCAGACCAGCATCTTCCAGGAGTTGACAGAGACGGTCGGTCTCGCCAAACCGCTTCAAGCTCATTGGGGGATATTTCTAACCGCCATTCGGTTGGATCAGCGGGCATAAAGGCCATTCGAGACTCCTTTCTATCTTTAATTGCTATGAGTCACGATTTTGAAAAATGAATGTGTAGCCATTCCTCCAAGAGTATGCTTACGTTCTTAATTAGGTTTGGATGCAAAGAAATATGCAATTCTGTTTGACTCCAACTCAAAAGAGCTGCAAGTAGTCTTTCGCGATGTTTAGTTAACCGCCGGGAAACCGTATACTGCTTCATATCCAATTGTTGCGCAATATCTTGTTGGGTCAGTCCCTGTCCATAGTAGAGTTCTAGCAGCCGCTGGGATTGCGGATCGAGCTGAGCCATTGTGGAAATTAGCGCCTGTTGGAGCTGTTGCTGCAATTGAGTTCGTTCTTGAGCCTCCACTTGAGCGATTAGCTCAGTGATCAAGGCGTCATTCCGCTGATCCGCCACATCATCCTGCGCCTCGTCCGATCCATAGCCAGACTTTGGCTGATTCAGGGATGTTATACGGGGATACAAAAATGCACGGGCCCATTTAGCAGATTGTCGGAGCCACTGTTGAAGCATCTCTGGACTCCGGGGCGGTCCGGCAATGGAGCCCAGTTGAATCGGACGCTCAGCATTGTACAGACGAGCAATTTCAATCCATAGAGCGGGTTCAGGATTGGGTAACTTGCTATTACCGGTCCCTTGAGTGTAACAATATAGCTCCTTGAAACATACCCAGGCTAAGCGGTATTGAGCGACGCTCGCCGCTGATAGTCCCATCCATTCTAGGGATTCCACTAGCCGTTTCTTACTGAGCTTGCGCAGCAGCGCCCAATCGGTGCAGTTATCTGCTTCCTTCCGCTGACGAAGCACATCCCTGAGCAAATTCGGCAAAACAATTCTGGCGTAGGTCTTGAGATTAGGATTTTGCTGAGGGTTAAATCCTTCTAAGACCTTACTAATCTCAGCATTCGCCATTTGACAATAGTCAGACAATTGGTATTGCGAGTTTGTCCAATACTTGCTGGTCCTTTTCGCCGCCCAATAACACGGTTCCTGCAAATAAGCCGCCAGGTGCCTCTGCGCTAGTCCCTTGGGATACGCTTTCCAGCGGCCGTACCAGTATAGGGTCCAAAATTCTTCTGAGGTAGTAAATTGAGGCTGTTGTTCTAAGCAGGTCTGAATACTTCGACGAAGGGTTGGATCGGGAATCCAGCCTTTGAAACTATCCGCTTCAAATTCCAGAAAAGTCGAAAAGAGATTAATAATGCCTTGACGAGAATGCATCAATCAACGAGAACTGGCTAAAGACTAATGGCCTGTGAAAAAATCTGATGCATAAAAGCTCCCCCTGCCGTAACAAACTCTACACTAGGAAGCGGCCCCTCTCAGGTTCTCTGCAAGCAGTGGTTATCAACCTCTTTGATGTATGATTAAAGGTTTTAGATCTGCATAGAGTTCGGTAAGGCATGTATTACCTGAGATGCATCCATCACCTTGGTCGCAAGAATGTTCGGCAACGTAATATATCTTGATAGACCTTATGGGAAAGGGAAGAATTCTGTATTGTTTATTACAGGGATATACAATCTCGATTAGGACATATTTATATCTTTGTGTTCCGATGAAGACTTTACGAGAAGCTTCTTCCATGGGTCCTCTTTCCACTTCAACAGTGGTAAGTGAGGTTTTAACCCAGGCTATTGCATTAGGCTTATCCTATCAGTCAGACGATAGGGATAGCCCCAAAATTCTTCCCCGACGAAAAGGTGAACGGTGGGCCCTAAACTTGGTTGAGGATAGATGGCTATTGTCGATTGGAAATGTGCCGCAAATTCAATTTTCCTCCCAGGAGGCTTTAGCCTTCATCGCCCGTCGACGGTAAGCGCCATTCTCCAAAAATGACCTATCTAAACTAAGGAAACAGGGTTGAAATCTCAACTTTCCCAACTTCTTTTCCCTTAATCTCCACCTGCAGGTATTCTGAAATCTGATAATCCCGACGTTGCAAATAATCTGCTTGCGCTTGCACAGGGTTCGTGTAGACCTCAATCTGAGACTCACTCAAATTCACAATCCAATACACAGGAATGCCGGATCGAGCGTAGGCGCGTTTCTTGGCGGAGCGATCGCGCTGCAACGTCGTATCAGACACCTCAATCACCAGCACGACATCCGCGGGGCCAGGATGACGATCTAAATATTGTCGGGTCTCCCCACGCACGACAACCACATTAGGTTCAGGTTCGCTATCGATCAGGGTAATCGGTTCTTGAGAATCCACATACCACCCATCTGGAAGTATTTGTTCAAGCGCCGATCGGATTAAACGCGTAGCGGCTCGATGAGGCGGATTTTTAGGCATCTTAAAAACTAGCCATCCCTCCAGAAGCTCGACTGGGTCATCGTCTGTCAGAATGCCCGCTTCAATCATTGCGTGGTATTTCTCCACGCCCATGCGCCAGATCAGATCTTGGGGAACATCTGCAATGCGTTCAATTGATAGCATAGGCAGGCTCTAGAGTCTAGTATTGCTACTTTAGCGCATGGATCCTGACTAAAAAGTAAGGCTAGGTGATTTCAAGATATAGATGTACCAAAATGCGCTTGCCCCCTCTCGGGAGCTACGGTGTACACACAAATCAGAAAGTCTTGTCAAATCCTGAAAGCCCACTCTTCGAGAAGCCGCAAAGCGTCTACATCCTAAATCCTTCTCCCAAGTTTAGGAGAAGGACTTTGAGGTTAGCTCCCCTCCTCCCAAACTTGGGAGAAGGAGTCGGGGGATGAGGGCTTTCAAGCACTTCGGGACATCCAAAATAACTTGTGTGTACATGGTGGCTCTCAGGAGGGGGTTGGGTTAGCCGGGATACCGCACATAAACCCACCCCTAACCCCTCCCAAGAGGGGAACTAGATAAAAGTTAGTCCAGTAGGATGTGTATAGCCCAAGGGCATTCCAGAAAAGCGAAGCGTAACGCACCGAAACCATCGTCGGCGCTGGGTTTCATGACTTCAACTCAACCTACGCAAGAGTCTTTTGTCTAAAACCCACAACCAAACACTTTAGCCTCAGGATTCAGTTGCAAAATGTCGTCGATGCGATCGCGCCCCGATAACCCGAAAGTCTTCAGAGCGGCAATTTCAGCAGCAGTGGGCGGTGGACTCAAAACCTCCTCCCCCAGATTATTCACCAGCGTCACCGACTCAATGACAATCTTGTTTCGCCGGTGCTGTTGATAGAGCTGAGCATAATCATTGGCCACCTGCCCCCAGTCGGTGGGGCTGCAATAACCGCGATCAATCACCACTTGGATTTTGGCGACCCTACCACCCAGACTCAACCCTAACCCCACTAGCAAATAGGCCAGCCAGCCCAGACCTAAAATGCGAATCAATTGTGGGGTGGGCTTGGGGGGCTTCATAGGGGGAGCGGATAGCGACTGGGGGAGGGGGGGCGTAAAAATAAAGTCCTATTGGAAGGCGGTGGATGGGTGGATGGGTGGATGGGTGGATGGGTGGATGGGTGGATGGGTGTGATTAAATTACTGATTCCTAGGTGTGCTACGAATAGGCTCCAACTTAAAGCGGAAAAATCCAGTAGAGAAGGAATACAGAATGTGGAGAGGAAGTTAGGAAGGAGCTGGATTCTGTCTCCTGTCTCCTGTCTCCTGTATTCTTGCCCCATTAGAACGTCCCGGCTCAAGTTGATACCCCTACAAATTAATCTGGAAGAGGTTTTTGAACAAGTCTTGGACATTGTCGGGGTCGCCCATTTGTACTGTGGACTCCCTTAGGTTCGCGATCGCATTGAGTTCTTCCTGGTTGACATTGCCATAGGCGATGGGATAGAACCGCACATTGCTATAGGTCATGATGTCTTTGATCTCATTAAAGCCATGTCCGCGGTTAACCTCGCCATCGGAGAGCAACAATAGATAGTAGCGTCCGTCAGGGTCTTGCTTCTGTTGTTTGAGCAAATCCGCCAACGCCACCATCACTCCATCGTACATTGACGTGCCGCCATTGGCCTGGAGCCGCTCAATCGTCGCCAGTAACCGCTGATGCTGCTGTTGATCAAAGGGAGCCAGCGGTAATCGATAGACAGGGTTATCGTCAAAGGTCACCAGGCCAATGTAGTTGCCTGGGTTAATCTGCTGGGCGGCGACCCGTAAGCCTGCTTGCACCGCCCGCAGCGGTTCCCCCTCCATCGAACCGCTGGTGTCAATCACCATCGACATGTAGACGGTGCGGCCGCTATCTTTTTGTTGTTTCCAATTTGACTGGGCCGTTAACAGTGTCTCTCCCGAAGGAATGGGGGGACCTTCTTGGTTTTTGATGTAGTCGGTGAGCTGAAAGCCCTGTTGTTGAGCTAATGTTTGCATCGGTTCAGAAAGGGCGAAGGCCGAAAATCTCTGCAGCGCCTCCCACTGGGCTGACGTGTTCCAATTGAATCCCACCAGAGGGTTGTTATGGGGAATGCCAAAGGGGACAAACTCAGTCTCTTCAAAACCCGGGATTTGTTTCAGAGCCAAGTAGTTTTGATATTCCAGCGGGAAGGCCTGCAGCTTCGTCTGATCCCTCAGGAACAGCTCTTGCAAATCCAGCGTGGTGGGGGTGGTGATCAGCACTTGGGATTGAAACTGCTCAAAGACAGAATTGACTTGGGGCGAGGTGATTTCAGCTGTGGTTAGCTGACCGCCGTCCGCCTGGTGTCCCGCAGCTCGCCAATAGAGGGTATAGAGTAAATTCAGCGCCGTTGAGCTGGTGTAGGGATTGGGATAGGCCACCTTGACTTGACCCGATGCGATCGCGGTGAGCAGCTGATCAAAGGTGACTGGCCCCTGGTCAGAAATCTGTTGATATACGGCTTTAGGAATAACCCAACCGGCTGTATTCGCCACCAATCGAGGGGCGACTACTTCCGCCTTAACCCCCTGGCTTTTGATCATCTCCACCCAAAGCTCGTTAGACGGACTGTAGCCAACCGGTTTTTCCGCTTGGGCGATGAGCAACCGGGCCGCTGCTCCCGAGGCGATCTTGCGAATACCGACCCGAATGGGTTCTCCCGACGCCAACGTTTCATTTCGGGCGTTAAAGGCGTTTGCCGCCTCCACTAACCACCGTTCGTTTTGGCGCTCGGCATTGGCCTTCTCAGAGGAGCTAAAAATCTCAATGTATCCTTCGCCGCCATCTGGCTTTGCGCCGTAGAGGGGAAAGTCCTCCAATTTAGGTAAAGGCGCTTCAAGCACATCGACGGTGTAGCGGATTGCCACTTCGTCAGGCACCACCTCGGTCTTTGCCTGGATTCTAGGCAAAACCGATTTTTCCAATTTCCGTAGAGCCTTCTCTGCAGAATCAATCCCCCGAGAGCTACTTTGGGAAGTGGGGGCAGTATAGTCCGGCGAGCTGTCTGGGGTGCAGGCCCAGACCCAGACCAAGCAGAAACCGAGCACAAAGCCAATCGCCCAGCGGATCTGTAGACGGGATAACCGTGGGCGGGATAACCGTAGACGGGGTAAACGCTTCTTCATGCCTTATCATTGTCTATCGAGGTGGACTTCAAGATTTGCTGATTGGCCTCAATTAGCTGGTGTAAGCGGTTAGGGAAGGCGGCGGTCTCTGCGTCTAAAGAGGCTAACGCCACCTGGTCTTGCAATTGTTTCAGGCGCTGATGAGTTTCTTGCAAGCGATCGCAACTGGTTTGCAACCGCTGCTGGGCCATTTGCTGATACGCCGAGGTCTGAATTTTGCCGAGCACTTGCAACGCATCCGCCACTTGCTGCGCTAATCCCAACACAGTGTGGGTGGCCTCAAGCAGTTCCACCTGCAGCAGGGGATCCTGCTGGGCAATTTGAGCCGCAAAGACTTGGGACTCCCTCGCCCATTGACGGGTTTGCCGCCAAACCGCCTCCGCCCGGTTTGGAACCTTCGCTTCAATCGTGTTCATCTGTTGCTCAAACACCGCCGTCACAAGCAAATCACTCGGGCTCTGCGATATCGCCTGGCGTCGAAAGCTACTCACCCAGCCCCCCGCCATCACAGCGGCGATACCGCCGCCGCTAATCCACACCACTGGACGAGGCCCCAACCAAAGCACGAACCCCACGTAGCCCGCTAGGGCGCCCGCCAAAAGCCCATAGGTTTGGGGTAATCGAATTATCCGCGGCCAGTCAACCTTCATAGATGTCAGAGGGTGTTTTATAAACTGGATCAATTATTAGGTCTTCAGGTCATAGAGGCGCTCAGGCTATCCAGTAAAGGCCTATGGGTGCGCTGCAATCGCCTAAAAACTTCGATTACAGCATATCCCGATAATTTAATTCCGGCGATACTGATTCAATCTCTCCGCCATAATCAAACCAATCATCCAGGCTTCAATTAGGGCTCCAACTTAAGGCGAGACAATTTAGTAGAGAAGGAATACAGAAGTCAGAAGTCAGAAGTCAGAAGTCAGTCAAGAACTGGATTCTGTCTCCTGTCTCCTGTATTCTTGCCTCTTTAGGATGTCCCGGCTTAAGTTCAATACCCCTCAATTAATATTGGACCTATCCAGCATTTCAGGGACATCTACATAGAGACATCTACACTGATCCCCATGGAATTCATCGAACACCTAGAAGCCCAATTAGCCGTCTTTATTGCGCTACTTAAGCTAGCGCTTGAGGCTGTCGCCGCCTTGTGCGTGTTAATTGGGTTAGTTAAAACCGTCCAATTGGCGATCGTCCTCAACCTTCGGCGATCGCGAAAAATTGCGTTAGTGCTGCTACGGCTAAGGTTTGGAGTCTGGCTCGCCATTGCCCTGGAATTTCAATTAGGCGCTGACATTGTGGCCACAACGTTGGCACCCACCTTCGAAGCGCTCGGCAAACTCGGCGCGATCGCCGCCATTCGGACCTTCCTTAACTATTTCCTAAATAAAGAACTAGCGAGAGAAATTAAATCGAACCGGAAGACTGAGCAGAAAATATTCAATGGCGATGGCGCCGTTGATTGAGGTGAAAACTTCGAAGGAATTGCTTACAACTTGATGTGGGAAGTTTTCCCTAGGAAACAATACAGGAGTCAGGAGTCAGAATCCAGTTCCTGAAGGACTTCTGCATTCAGGATTCCTTCACCACCGGATTGTCCTGGCTTAAATGATACGCCGAAAGCATTGGCTAACAGCGAAGCTTTCAATCATCAACATAGAGAATGACCTAAAAAGAAAGGAACCTTCTTACTAGGAAAGAGTCATTGGCTATCAATTCAGAGAATAGGCCTTTAAAGGAAAGGAACTTTCTTACTAGGAAAGAGTCTTTTTGAACATAAAAATAATCTTTTATTAACCCTAATCCTTGTTTTGGATAGACTTCCCCCTTAGTTTTCAAGAGCATTCAAACTTAGGGGGAAGTTCGTCATTTTTAGTGTCCGGAATATCCTCAAAACTTCTTTGAAAGTACATAATTTAGCGGCTTATTTGTATGCCTACTTCACTTAATTCTTCTTACAGTGAGAATAGTTCACAGAATTATATGCCCTTTGTTGGAGATACTTAATGATTAATATTTCTGAGAAACAGCCCGCCACTGCACCTCAGTTCTCTCAATCCGCCCCCGCAGAATCTTTAGAGTCCTCCATCCAAGCAGCTTTAGAACATGCGCGTCGCCTCACCGAAATGAATGGGGTTGAATCAGTTGAAACAGCTCTGGCCTGGGAAGTGGTAGAAGAATTGATGAAAGCCAAACGGGAGCAGAAAGCAAAAACACCCACTCCCTTTGAGCATTATTGCGATACCTATCCAGAAGCAGTTGAATGCCGCGTTTACGATCTTTAGACAGACGCAAGCAAGTCTATTAACCCATTTTCAACAACGTTATATTCTTTGTATAGTGAGGGGGATAACCAGGTTATCCCCCTCACTTGCATTGGACCTTTGAACCATTGCGGCGTAAGAAATTAAAGACGGTAAACTGAGCTACAGCAAACTCTCAAAAAATACTCGTGGGAAATGACAGTCTGGTACACTCCGGATCTAGCCTACATTCATGATCAGGGTTTTAAGGATTATGCGTTGAAATCAGCCCCTGGCATTTTGGAAATTCTCAACCATCGCCAAATCTCCGCAGGGTTAGTGGTCGATCTGGGCTGTGGCAGTGGACTCTCGGCGGCAGTGCTACATCAAGCAGGCTATCAGGTCCTGGGAATTGATATTTCTGAAGCGATGATTGAGATCGCCAAAACCCGAGCGCCAGCCGCTGAGTTTCGCGTAGAGTCCCTATTCACAGCTGACATTCCCCACTGCGCGGCGGTGATTTCCATCGGCGAATGTCTGAATTATTTATTTGATCAGAATGCGCATCAGCGCTTGGAATCTTTATTTCAACGGATTTATGACGCCCTCTCGCCCGGCGGCGTCTTCATTTTTGATGGAGTGAAGCCGGGTCAAGTTTCTTCAGATGAGGTTGTCAAAAGTTTTATGGAAGGGCCAGACTGGATCGTTTTGGTGGAAAAACAAGAACAGCGATCGCCGCCCCTCCTAACCCGCCGAATCATCACCCTCCGCCAAGTGGGAGATCTCTACCGACGAACAGAAGAAATCCATCGTCAATGTCTATTCAATTCGGCAGAGGTCATAGAAACCTTGACGCAAATTGGCTTCCAAGTGGAAACAATGGACCACTATGGCTCCTTTAAGCTACCGCCCGCCCGAGTAGCTTTCATCGCCCAGAAACCCCAAAATTAATCCAGTAAGCCAGAAGCGTCCAGCAATCTGCTGAGTAATCCCGAATTTCTCACACAATATCCATGAACGGGGTAAATCATATTTTTGGGAGGATTTTTTTTGAGAACCAGCTCAAATTATTATGCTTGGACTCAAAATCCGTTCAAAATTAGTTGGGT
>JASJDH010000349.1 GCA_030065175.1 Leptolyngbyaceae cyanobacterium MO_188.B28
GAGCAGGTGGTTGTTTTTACCCAATCCCTGCTGCTTCAAGGCCAATCTGTTGAACAAATTATGGAGGTACTGATGCCAGCCTAGAAATTATTACCAGTCATTTTTCTCTGCCCACTTATCTCTCTCGACTCATAACCTTCCAAGTCGTGCATCCTACTTTCTCAATGAATTTGCGTCGTTTCAGAAATTAGCCGCCAGAAAAACAACCTAAGTCACATTCGCCAATCTGCAAAACGCTGCTTCGAGGCATTTTGCAGAGTTTTTCTTTAAATTCAAATAGAGGCGGTTAAACCGAAATCATAATTGACACTTCCAGGGGGCAGAGTGTTACAAATAGCAGGATTAGTAAGTTGTAATGGCTATGCTCCCCTCTTACCGTCGTTCAAGCTTGTTTCAGAAAATCTGGCGTCTGCGAGTTAGGAGTCTTGTCTCTCCTAAGCGATGGCGATCGCTGGGTCAATTTATCGGCCTATTTAGCCTCTGCTGTCTCCTAATTGTCAGTTGCAACGGCAACTCTGGCCCCCAGACCCAGACTCCAGCAAATTCCACAGAAAGCAACGGGCGGATCACAATGGGGACCACCCTGACTGCTCGAACGTTGGATCCCGCCGACGCCTATGAGATTTTCCCAGGGATCTTGCTCTACAACTTGGGCGATCGCCTTTATACTTACGCCCCCGGCACGACTGATTTAATTCCTCAGCTCGCAACCGAACTCCCCACCATCAGTGCAGACGGTTTGACCTACACCATCCCCCTGCGGCAAGACGTCACCCTCCACGACGGGACGCCCTTCAACGCCGAGGTAATGGCTTTCTCCATCCAGCGATTTATGGACAATGGCGGACGACCCGCCTTTCTGCTGTCGGAAAAGGTGGAATCCGTTGAAGCCGCCGGAGAGTACGAACTCACCATCAACCTGAAGGAGCCCTTTGCCGCCTTCACCGCCCTCCTGACTTTCTGGGGGGTTACTCCGATTCCGCCAGAGGCCTATGAAATTGGAACAGGAACCTTCAAACCGGACAGTTTTATCGGCAGTGGCCCCTACAAATTGGCCTCCTTCAGCCCAGATGTGATCAAATTGGATGTCAATCCAGACTATTGGGGCGAAAAACCCCTCAATCAGGGGGTTGATATCCAGATCGTCAGCAATTCCGCCAACCTTTATAACTCCTTTGTCACCAGCGGATTAGACATTGCCTACCAGACCCTGGATCCTGACCAAATCGCCAAGTTGGAGCAGGACGCCTCAAAGGGCGGTTGGCAGGTGATTCAGGCGGGCACCACCGTGATCAACTTTATGACCCTGAATCAAAAGCTGGAGCCATTTAATGATCTGAATGTGCGGAAAGCGATCGCCGCCATGATCGACCGCAGCCTGATCAATCAACGTGTCTTCCAGGGACAGGCTGATCCCCTCTACAGCCTCATTCCCACCAGCTTCGACATCTATCAGCCGGTGTTCAAAGACGCTTACGGCGACGGTAATTTTGAGCAGGCTAAGGACCTCCTGGCGCAAGCTGGCTTCTCGGAATCCAACCCCCTCACCTTCGACATTTGGTATCCCTCCGCCTCCACCACCCGCAGCATCGTCGCCAACACCCTGAAGGAATCGATCGAAAAAGGACTGCCCGGCATCGTCAACGTCATTGTTAATACGGCAGAAGTTACAACTCTTTGGGAAAACGTCGAAAAAGGCGTTTACTCGTCTGTCTTATCCAACTGGTATCCGGACTATTACGACGCCGATACCTTTATCCAACCCTTTATGAGCTGCGATCAGGGCTCCTTAGCGACCCTCTGTGAACAAGGAGCCAGTCAAGGCAGCGGCTCCTTTTACTACAGCGATCGCGCCAATGATCTGATCCGCCAACAACAAGCCGAACAGGACCCTGCAGCTCGGAACGCACAGTTTGCCGAACTGCAGAAAATTCTTGGGGAAGATGTCCCCTATATCCCCCTCTGGCAAAATAAAGACTACGTCTTCGCCCAAGCCGGATTAAAGGGAGTGGCGATTCAGCCGACGCAGCAGTTTTTGCTATGGCAGATCAGTAAGTAGAGACATGTCCTCAAGATCCTCCGCCCTCTTCTACTACATCCTCTCGCGGCTACTACTGGCTCCGCTGATGATCTGGACCATCACGACGCTGGTGTTTCTCCTGATGCGGGCGACGCCGGGGGATCCAGTGGACGCCTTGCTAGGAGCTCGGGCGCCGGAGAGCGCTAAAGAAGAGTTTCGGATTCAGTTGGGGCTGGATGAGCCGATATGGTTGCAATATCTGCGATATATGGGCAGTCTCTTAAGATTGGACTTAGGGACATCTCTGGCCAGTCAAGGACAAACGGTGGGACAGATTATTCAACAGCACTTTCCGGCGACGGTTGAGCTAACGGTGGGGGGAATGCTAGTGGCTGCGATCGTGGGCATTACCGTTGGATCGCTGGCGGCTTCTCGGCCGAACACCTCTCTGGATGCGGGTGGGCGGTTATTTGGCATCCTCACCTATGCAGTGCCGATGTACTGGTTTGGCATGATTCTGCAGCTAATTTTTGCAGTGCAACTCCGCTGGTTTCCCATCGGCTCCCGATTTCCCCTCAGCGCTACAGCGCCCCAAGGTCCCACCGGGCTCTATGTGGTTGACAGTCTGCTCCGCGGTGATTGGACACAATGCTTTACCGCATTGCACTATCTGACTTTACCCAGTCTGACGCTCGGTATTTTGATCAGCGGAATTTTCGAGCGCATGGTGCGGGTTAATCTGAAGCAAACCTTGCGGGCGGATTATGTCGAGGCGGCGCGGGCCCGAGGCATCCCCGAATTCCGGATTGTGACAGTCCACGCTCTGAAGAATGCGCTAATTCCAGTCATTACTATCTTGGGATTGACCTTTGCGTCTCTGTTAGGCGGCGCAGTCTTGACAGAGGTGACGTTTTCCTGGCCAGGGTTAGCCAATCGTCTGTTTGAAGCCATTTCCCAGCGAGATTACCCGGTAGTCCAGGGTCTCATGGTATTTTTCGCTGCGATTGTAGCGCTGATCAGCATTGCGATTGATATCCTCAACGCCTATATCGATCCGAGGATTCGATATTGAAATCAGATTCTAGCCCTCAATGTGAGTAAGTCTAAATTGAAGGCTAAATAGAGGAAAAAAAGGTCTTACAATTATGGATTAGCCTAATGCTTTTCAGCATTCTGCATCTTTGCTCTGGCGGCAAATTTTTCTGGCAGAGCTAAAGGGTGTTTGTGAATTTTGAAATAGCGCTCTCTCCGTGTAGGGCGTTGGCAAAATCCCGTTCTGAAAGTCGGTGACGGAACTCGTCAAACACCCTTTGATAGATTCTCCAATAGGGAACGTATCGTAATCTTTGTGACCGACAAGTTTGCCGCAACTCGCTAACGTGCAAAGCACCGAGGCTTGATTTTCGATGCTTGCCCACAAGGAAGTAACGACTAGGGTGATTTTCAGTAAGAGCAACCCAGTATGCTTCTTTCATTCCCCCAGTCTTTTCTTTCCATGGATTTCAATTAACCTCTTTACCTGTTTGACCTCAATATCTACCAAGAGCCTACGCCCTATGACCGCTTCCATTCGTTTCCTCATGTGTGCGCCCTCCCATTACGACGTGGACTATGTCATCAACCCCTGGATGGAGGGCAATATCCATAAATCCTCTAAAGACAATGCGGTTGAACAATGGCAGGCGCTCTACCAAATCATGTCCGAGACGGCCGCAGTGGATCTGGTCAAACCTCAATCGGGTTGGCCAGACATGGTGTTTACCGCTAATGCCGGACTGGTTCTGGGACAAACCGTCGTCCTCAGCCGTTTTTTGCATAGGGAACGTCAAGGGGAAGAACCCTTCTTCAAACAGTGGTTTGAAGCGCAGGGCTTTACCGTCCATGAATTACCCAAAGATTTACCCTTCGAAGGGGCGGGGGACGCCCTGTTCGATCGGGAAGGACGCTGGCTATGGGCCGGATACGGCTTTCGCACCGAACTAGACGCCCATCCTTATATCGCCCAGTGGTTAGATACGGAAGTGCTCTCACTGCGATTGATGGACGAGCGATTCTACCATCTGGATACCTGCTTCTGTCCGCTGGCGAATGGCTATTTGCTCTATTATCCCGCCGCCTTTGACGCTTACTCCAATCGTTTGATCGAGCTGCGGGTTCCAGCTGAAAAGCGGATCGCGGTGAATGAGGCGGATGCAGTCAATTTTGCCTGCAATGCGGTCAATATCAATCATCTCGTGATCATGAATCAGGCTAGCGATGACTTGAAGCAGCGTCTGGCTGGGGTTGGCTTTGAGGTGATCGAAACGCCGCTAACCGAATTTCTAAAAGCCGGGGGAGCGGCTAAATGTCTGACATTGCGCTTGACTGAACCCATCCAGTCTGAACTGCATGCAGAAGCTGCCATTGAGAGCCGCACCCTTTATCTGGAAGGTCATTTACTGGATTTAGGGTTGATTAATCAGGCCCTCGATTTGATTGTAGAAGGGGGCGGCAGCTTCCAAGTCCTCCAGTTTGATCTGGGGGAACAGCGACAGAGTATGTCCTCAGCGAAAGTGAAAGTCTCCGCCCCAGATCATGAGGTCATGGAAAAAATCATGTCCCAATTGATCGACCTGGGTGCAGTCGCCTTGCCTGATGAGGTGTGTGACGCTCAGTTAGAATCGGTCACTCAAACGGGTGTGGCGCCTGATGATTTCTACAGCACCACCATTTATCCAACCGAAGTTCGGGTGAACGGCGATTGGATACGGGTTCAAAATCAACGGATGGACGGCGTAATTGTGGTGTCTCAAACCACAGAAGGCCCATCGGCCCACTGCAAGCTATTGAGAGATGTACAGTTGGAAGAACAGGTGGTGATCGGGGTCGAGGGGATCCGGTCAGTCCGTAAACTAGACTCGCGGGAGTCGCGCCCAGCGGAAGAGTTTAGTTTTATGGGCGCGGGGGTTTCCAGTGAGCGCCGGGTGGAACTGGTGGTGGAGCAGGTCGGCTGGGAGTTCCGTAAACTGAGGGACCAGGGCGGCAAAGTGGTGGTGGTCGCGGGGCCAGTGGTCATTCATACCGGCGGCGGCGAACACTTGATTCGGCTGATTCGAGGAGGCTATGTGCAGGCCCTTCTGGGGGGGAATGCGATCGCAGTCCATGATATCGAGCAGTCCCTGATGGGCACCTCCCTAGGAGTCGATATGAACCGGGGGGTCTCCGTACGCGGCGGACATCGTCACCACCTCAAAGCGATCAACACCATTCGTCGCTGTGGCGGCATCCCCCAAGCCGTCGAGCAAGGGGTGCTGACCAGCGGCGTCTTCTACGAATGCGTTCGCAACGAAGTGCCGTTTTCTCTAGCCGGTTCAATCCGGGATGATGGCCCCCTGCCTGATACCCATATGGATCTGATTGCAGCCCAGGCAGATTATGACCGCCATGTGAAAGGAGCTGACATGATTCTTATGCTTTCCACCATGCTCCATTCAATTGGGGTCGGCAATATGACCCCAGCTGGCGTCAAACTGGTTTGCGTCGATATCAATCCGGCAGTAGTGACAAAACTCAGCGATCGCGGTTCAGTTGAGTCCATCGGCGTCGTTACCGACGTGGGGCTTTTCCTCAGCCTATTGGTGAAGCAATTAGACAGACTCACCCTGCCCTACTCACAAGTGTCAGCGAGGTAATTTGAAAATTCCGGCTAATCAGCAGTAGACGCTAGACACGGCAGCCGATTTCCAGACATCCCATAATCCTACCAAAAGCAACCAGAAAACACTGTGCTTTACAATACGGGCATCTCCATTATGATCATGGGATGCCCATTTTTCTGCTCTTGCAACCCCTCTTCTGACGTCCGGTCTGGGGAAACGCTTTGTTTGTATCCTGACAATTGCACATGTTGTTTGAAAGCTGTTAAGGATTGAATGGATGCCTATCCATGACGATTCAAATCAGCCATCAGGATTCAGCAGTCAGTCGTAAGGCTGGTCTTCCTATCTACAACCCATCCCTCACCCAGAAACCAAGCACATCAGACGCGTCTTAGCGTATTCCAGCGTCACCATCGAGTCACCACCGGAGGCAAGTCTACCCTAACAAGCCCCTGGGAACACATCAGAGTTATGAATTGGCGGTTCTATCATTGGAAAACTTTTCTAAGAAAACTAGGCCCGCTAATCCCGGGTATGGTTGCCGCAGCCGCCGTCATCGGTCTGTACAAGTTAAATATTTGGACTTCCCTAGAAAATTCCGCCGCTGGAGCTTTTTTGAAATGGCGAGGATCCATCCCGTGGGATGAACGGATTGTGGTTGTGGGAATTGATGACGCCTCATTAGAACAAACAGGTCAGTTTCCCCCCTCCCGGCAAATCTATACCCAACTGCTAGAAACCCTCACAGAAGCTGAGGCCAGTGTGGTCGCCCTAACCATCCTCTTTCCTGAGCCCAGCCCAGACGATCCGGCATTAGCGGCCGCTATGCTACAACAGGGTCGAGTCGTCCTGCCCCAATTCTGGAACAGCCAAGGTTTGGCCGTCGGCCCTAATCCAACTCTGCATGACTCTGCGATCGCGCTGGGCCACATCCGAAATTTAGTCGAACCCGATGGCGTCACCCGCCGCGTAGAGCTGGAAATAGGGGGCGTCCCAACCTTAGGTGTAGCCGCGCTTAAAACCTATAGCCTGGTCGAAGACGTCATCAATTTGCCCAAGTTAAATCAAACGCTAGGGATCAATTGGCCAGGAGACACGTCAGAAATCTCCTATTACTCCTTGGCGGACATTTTTGCAGGCCAAGTCTCCCCCCAAGAATTCCACCGCAAAATCATCCTTGTCGGCTTTACGGCAACGGGAATCGATCCCCTCCGCACCCCCTTCAATGATCAGAAACCCACCCATGGCGTTTATCTCCATGCTGCGGTGATCAATAGTCTCTTACAACAAAACTGGCTCACCTATCCAGGCCAAGGTTGGGTAATCGGTTTACTTGGCTTGATCGGTGTAGGCCTCAGCTGGATGTTGACCCACCGATCACTGGGCAGCCAAATTGGCATTATGGGGGGAGTCTCAGTGGGTTGGGCAGGCCTGGCGTTTCTCATGTTGCAATCCAATACCGTCTTACCCATTGCGTCTCCCCTCTGTTTAGTCGGGATGACAGGCGGAACCGTCATCCTACTAGACAGATTGAGAGCAAATGCGGTGCTCCAAGCTAGAGGCGAATTTCTCAGCACCATTAGCCATGAGATTCGCACCCCCATGAACGCCATTATCGGCATGTCAGAATTATTGCGGGAAACCCGCTTAAATCCACAACAGCGAGAGTTTGCAGAGACTATTTACAATAGCAGCCAGACTCTGGTCGCCCTGATCAATGATGTTTTAGATTTCTCAAAAATCGATGCGGGCAAACTGGAATTGGAGCAAAACTCGCTGGATTTGCAAGATTGCATTGAACAAACGCTGGATTTAGTGGCGCCGAAGGCGTCCGAAAAAGGCCTCGAGCTAGTTTATCTGGTTGACCCGTCCAGTCCAGCTGTGATTCAGACCGACTCGGTGCGGCTTAGACAGATTTTGTTGAACCTGTTGAGCAATGCCGTCAAGTTTACCCAATCCGGAGAAGTCTCCGTAACCGTTAAAGCTCGTTTTGCAGACCTCGATGACGGGACTTTCAATCGCCCCCTAAACGGTTTGATGCAACCCGCCAAAGAGTCAACGCATTCCACCCAAGAACTGGTATTTGCGGTGCGAGATACGGGAGTCGGCATCTCGGCCAAGCAAATGGAGCGTTTGTTTACGCCATTTAGTCAAGTCAGCGCGTCCACCACCCGCAAGTATGGCGGCACTGGGTTGGGGCTGGTTATCAGTAAACGGTTGTGTGAGTTGATGGGGGGGCGGCTTTGGGTGGACAGCGAGGTTAACCAAGGCAGTACTTTTTTCTTTACCCTCCCCACTCACATAGACCCAGCCCTGACTCCCACCATCAAGGATACAATCGCTCAATCGACAATCGACGACAAATTGTCCGATCTATTGATAGGCAAACGACTACTCATTGTCGATCACAACCAGACTCGCCGCAGCGCTCTAAGGCTACAGACTCAGGCCTTAGGCATGAAACCCCAGATCGCGGCCTCTGGCAAAGACGCGCTCCAATGGCTCACCCAAGGCCAATCATTTGATTTGATGGTGCTTGACGCTGGATTAAACCTGGCTAACGCCCTTGACTTAATCTCTATCATTCGGCAAAAAGCCCTCATGTTAAATCTGCCAGCGGTGTTGCTCACCTCCATAAATCAGCATGACATTGAAAAGAGTCTACCGCCACAAACAATCGTGATCCACAAACCTGTCAAACAGATAGCGATCCAAACTGCGATGGCGCGATCGCTGCAACCGGTCTTGGAAACATCCGCCTTGGAGCCAAACCTGCCTTCGGAATCGCCTCAGCTCTCTGTCCTCAAACCATTACGCATTTTATTGGTGGAAGATAACCGTGTGAATCAGAAGGTCGCCTTGCGGATGCTGGAGCGGGTTGGCTATCGGGCGGATGTCGCCGACACGGGGTTGGAAGCCTTAAAAGCCCTTGGCCATCAAACCTATGACGTGGTGCTGATGGACATGCAAATGCCGGTAATGGATGGGTTAGAAGCGACTCGACGGATTCGACAACGGGGGCAGTCATCGCAACAACCTTGGATCGTGGCGATGACGGCGAACGCCATGGTGAAGGATAAGCAAAGATGTTTGGAGGCGGGAATGAATGATTACCTCAGCAAACCTATCCGGATGCAAACGCTGATCAGCGCGCTGGAGAAGTGTCCATTGTTCGACCTTGATTAGTTGTCAGAGCTGCTTTGATGAGGCTAACGCTTACAAAATCACACTCAAGGGTAATATCATTCGGTTGATTTTCGACGTAGTATAACTGAAGACGTTCTTCTGGATGGCCTATTCCGCCTATCTGCTTTCCTTTTTCGTATTATCCCTGGTTCTGGTTAGCTGCACCTTCAACATTTTTTGTAGTTAGGTTGCTTTCAGGGATACTATTACCAAGGTCAGCATTGGTGTATCACAGCATAGTTAAGTTAACCGTTCAAACGTACGTATTCGTAAGATTGACAACTGGTTAATGAATCAAGCTTGAGTGGCCTCATCTTACCCAAACCGATCCACTCATCGGAGGTTTCCTACAACTCCTCTCAAATCTATTTTAAGGATGTCAAGGAAAACTCTTCCTTCATTATTGGCCTTTAGTAACAGCGGCAGCATTGCCCCCTATGAGCGCCTCTCCGTTGGTAAAGACCATCCTCATCCTAGCGGCGAATCCGAGAGGGACGACGACGCTACGATTAGATGAAGAAGTGCGGGAAATTGAAGAAGGCTTGCGGCGCGGTCAGCAAAGAGACCGCTTTGTGCTCAAGCAACGCTGGGCGACCCGCGCGCTAGATATTCATCGGGCTATCTTGTACGAGACTCCTCAGATTGTGCATTTCTGTGGGAATGCTAGTACAGAGGGATTAGTGCTGGAAGATGAATTTGGTTGTGCTGCTCCAGTCAGCTGTGATGCGCTGGCTGGACTCTTCCGGGTATTCTCTGATGAAGTGGAATGTGTGTTGCTTAATACGTGTTACTGCCAGGCCCAAGCTGAGGCTATCTCCCGTCATATTAGAACGGTAATTGGAATAAACCAGGCAGTTGGTGATAAGACTTCGATTCATTTTGCAGTCGGCTTCTATGATGCTTTGGGTGCGGGTCGAGACATGGTTGACGCATATCAGTTGGGATGCACGACGATTGAGATGGCTAGCGCTGATAAGGCAATAAAACCTATTTTGCTGAGATCTAGCAGCCTAGTGAACCAGGAATTCGAAGATTCTTCG
>JASJDH010000350.1 GCA_030065175.1 Leptolyngbyaceae cyanobacterium MO_188.B28
TTCCCCTGCTTCCCCTGCCTCCTGCCTCCTGCGTTCTGCCTTCTGACTCCTGCCTTCTGCCTCCTGTCTCCTCACTTCAGCCGTCAACCAAACGGTCCCCCCAGGTGAAGAAAACTTAATGGCGTTGCTGAGTAGATTGGTTAAGGTTTGCACGATGTAGTCGGGCTCGGCCTGTAGCGGAATGGAGATCGCGTTAGACAACAGGGTAATGTCGTGGTGTTGGGCCATCCCCTGCATGTCTTCTGTGGCTCGGGTTATCAAATCAGCTGCATCGCAGGCTTGCGGCTTCAGTTTTACGCTGCCGGATTCGATGCGCTGGAGGTCAAGAATATCATTGACTAAGCGGACCAGTCGATCCGTGCTTTCATCGGCAATTTTGAGCATCTGTCGCCCTTCTTTCGAGTGACTATCTAAGAGTTCGGTGGCGAGCAGCTTTAGAGAGGCGTGAATCGAGGTGAGGGGAGTGCGCAGTTCGTGGCTGACGACGGAAATGAATTCGTCTTTCATCCGTTCCATGGCTTTGCGATCGCTGATATCGCTAATCAAGGCAAAAAATCCCTTGACCTCCCCCTGTTCTCCAAGATGGGGAATGTAGTCGGCATTCAGCCAACGAGCGTCGCCGTTTTGGTGATGAGGAACTTCGATCTCATAGGTGACATGCTGGCCGGATAATACGGTTTCTATGTAGGGTTGAATGCGTTGATAGAGTTCCTCACCCAGTATTTCTCGAATAGGCCGACCATAGATTTCTTTAATGGGCTTTCCAAACCAGGCTTCGTAGGCTTTGTTATTGAAGCGATAGTGTTGTTGATCATCCACATAAGAAATTAGGACGGGTAAGGCGTCGGTGGTCAGGCGAAGTTGCTCCCTGCTGCTGCGTAGAGCCTTTTCAGTTCGCTGCCGTTCGATCAGTTCGCGCTGCAGTCGATTGTTCGAAGCCACTAATTCGACGGTTCGTTCCGCCGCCAACATTTCCTGGTTTTCCAGCAATTGGGCGTGGGAGAGGGCGATGCCAATTTGGTCTGACAATTGTTTGGCGAGTTCGATCTCAAAATTGTCCCACTGTCGGGGAGTGCAGCACTGGTGAGCGATCAGGAAACCCCAGAGCGTTTCCTGTCGGAAAATGGGAGCCACTAAATTGGCCTTAACCTCAAACTGTTGGAGCATTTCAGCATAACAGGGGGGGATATCCGCGTGTTCTACGTTGCTGATGGTCCCCACCCAGCCCTGACGATAGCGCTCCACACAGTCTGCCTGAAAATTCAGATCTTCAATATCCTGGCCCAAAATGACGGTCCAACCTGGCGTCACAGCCTCTTGAACCACGGTTCCGCCTACCTCATCTGGCCACAGCCGAAAAATTAGCACACGGTCAGTCTGCAGGAGCCTTTGCGCTTCGGATACAGCCGTTTGTAGGATTGACGTCAGTTTCAGGGATTGGCGAATTTTTTGGGTGACTTCGGCGAGTAGTTGCGATCGCTGACATTGTCGCTGCAACTCTGCTTCCGATTGCTTGCGCTGGGTGATGTCTCGCAGAATTGACAAATGGCGATGGGGTAAAAAGTTGGCCACAGTGGTGTACTCAGTGTCCCGAATCTGACCATCTGGGCGGAGTATTCGAAGTTCCCCGATTCCCTGTTCCTGTTCTAGCAGTCCCCGCCAGGTGGGTCCTCCCTCTAAAGTCGGTTCTGAGAAGTCAGCGACTGAACGGCCGATCAAGTCTGCCCGCGACAAACCGAACAACTCATGGGCGGCTGGATTGGCCGAAACGTACTGACCCTCATCGTTGGTAATGACAATGGCGTCAAGGGCGCTGTCAAAGATAGCCTGGAGAATTTGCTGCGTTTCTTGGCGATCGCGGATCTCCTGCTGCAACTGTGTGTTTGTGGCGACCAGGGCAGCTGTGCGGTCTTTGACGGTTTCTTCTAGATAGTTGAAGAACTGGGCTTGGGAGAGGGCGATCCCAATTTGATCAGCCAACTGTTTTAACAGCTGTTTTTCAGTCTCCTCCCATTGGCGAGGGCGATCGCATTGATGCACAATCAGCAGCCCCCAGAGGTGATCTTGGATAAAAATGGGGACGACCAGCCGGGCGATTACCCCAAATTGCCGCAGCTGTTCCAACCGCTCGGGTGGGAAGTTGGATTGATCGAGGTCGGCAATGGCTGAGATCGGCGTCTGGCGCTGCAAGTTAGCGCAATCGGCTTGAAAACCCGGGTTCGTTATAACTCGGCCTCGCAGGGCAGGCCAATTGGTCAGCACAGTCTCTTCCGCGACAGCCCCAGCGCCATCAGCCTGCAGTTGCACAATCAAAACCCGATCGGCTTGTAACAATGCGTGTACGCCGTTCGTGGCGACCCGGAGAATTTCCTCAATTTCCAAGGACTGACGAATCTTTAGGGTGAGGTCGGCGAGCAGTTGGCGCTGTTGATTCTGACGCCGGAGTTCCGCCGCTATCTGTTTACTCTCTGTAATGTCTCGCCCGGTTGATTGGAACATAAAAAAGTGTTCCTGGCGGTCAAACAGCGCCCGATGCGTCCACTGCAGCCAGCGCACCTCCTCCGTGGGCAGACGCATGCGGCATTCAATGGCTCCGACCGGATTGTCTCGGCTCAGGGAGGCCAGATGCCGCATGACAGCTTCCTGGTCTTCTTCTACCACCCAGGATAGAAAATTGTCTCCGACTAGCGCCTCTGCGGGTCTGTCGAAATACTGACAGTAGGCTTGATTGACGAAAAGTAGCCTACCATCGGCTAAAGACCGACAAATTAACTCTGTCTGGTCTTCGACGATGGCGCGATAGCGAGCTTCGCTCTCCTGCAGGGCGACGTCTATCCTGTGGTGTTCTGTCAGGTCGCGAATCAGCCAGCGGAAACCCACGATTTGATCCTGATAATCTCTTATAGAAGCAACTGTGAGGGCGGTGTAGATGGCTGGTTGGTTGCGGGGTTGCAGACGTAGCTCTACTCCTCGGAGTTGTTCTCCTTGCTGAAGTTGGGTCAGCAGAGAGTAGAACGGCTGAACGTCTGTTCTCGCTAGAATAGCCGCCAGTGGTTTGCCAATGAGCGCGTTCTGGTCTTGGTTAAGCAGGGTGGCGACCATGCGGTTTGCCTGTTGGATAATGCCCTTAACATCTGTGACCAGGTATCCGTCTGGCGCTAACTCAAATAACTCTAGGTATTGCTGGCGCTCAGTCGCTACGGTTTTGTTGGCCGCCTCCAGTTCCTCCTGCTGCATGTACATTTCCTCCATGACATGCAGTTCTTCGAAGGTTTGTGAAAGTTCTTCCATTGCTTCGACTAGCAATGCTGATGAGTCAGACTGCTGACTAACTTTCAGCAGCAAATTTTCCAGACGTTGCTGGGCGGCCTGAAACTGCTGACTAAAGACAGTTATCTCTATCTCCATCTTTCCACTGGCTTCTGCTCTCAAATACTTGCTTGGCTTCTATGAAAATGGGAGCTATGAGCATTGGAGCAGCCAAACATGGGGATGTTGTGAGGATAAGCTTTTTTCAAAAGAAATCAGCTCGTAATCAATCGAAGAAAGTTAGGGCGTCTTAACAGGTTGTGTTTCTAATCGGGTGCTTAGGAAAAAGAGAGAATCATCTTTGGAGCGATCGCTCAAGCCAGAATGAACCGAGTAAGTCATGGGATAGCGGCGGCGAGTAGTAATTTCCTTGGGCGTAGTCACAATTGAGCGATCGCAGCATCTCAACCTGCTCCGCTTTCTCCACGCCTTCTGCGATTACTTCCATGTCCAAGTTGTGGGCAAGGGTGATGATGGCGCGGACAATTTCCAAATTTCCGGCGTCGCATTCCATCCGGTGAATAAAAGAACGATCAATCTTTAAAGTGTCGATGGGGAAATGACTCAAGCGGCTCAGTGATGAAAACCCGATCCCAAAGTCATCGATCTCTAGCTTCACCTGTAACTCTTTCAGTTCTTCCAGCACAGTTGTCGCCCGCTGCACATTGCTCATCATCACCTCCTCCGTAATCTCCAGCTTGAGACAGTTGGGATCGAAGCCCGTTTCCTGCAAAACGTCGGCCACCTGAGTCGCCAGATTGGGTTGGCTAAACTGCCGATTAGAGAGATTCACACTCAGCGTCAACGGATTTGGCTTAGAAGGATGGGCGGAATTCTGGAGCGTTTGAGCCCTTTGAGCCCAGTCAAGCTGCAATTGAACGAGCTGCCGACAGGCGGCTTGCAACACTAATGTTCCCATGGGGACGATCAAACCCGTTTCTTCAGCAACTGCTAGAAATTCACCCGGAAGCAACAATCCCTGTTGGGGATGTCGCCACCGCACTAAGGCCTCAAACCCGGTGACCTGCTCATCGGTCAGCGACACAATGGCTTGATAATAAACCCTGAGATGATACTCCTGAATGGCTTGGCGTAAATCTTGCTCCAGTTGGAGCGCCTGCATTGCTTGAGTCTGCATCTGCGCCTGAAATAGCTCAAAACAAGCCCGTCCCTTCTGCTTCGCCCGGTACATGGCGATATCCGCGCCTCGCAATAGGGCTTCGGCGTCAGGCGGCAAAGAATCACTCAAAACAACACCGATACTGCCATTAATCACAACGTCATGATCTTCAACGGAGATAGGGACCGCCAGGACTTGTTGAATCCGATTCGCACAGTCTGCGGCTTCATGCCGCGTATGGAGGTCATCTAACAGAATGACAAATTCATCGCCCCCTAACCGCGCCACGATATCGACTTCTCTGAGGGACTGGGTCAGTCGGCGGGCGGTTTCGATCAGGATAAGATCGCCTGCTCGGTGCCCCAGGCTATCGTTGATTACCTTAAACCGATCCAGATCCAAAAATAGCAGGGCAAACAAACGTTCAGGACTCCGTTGACGCTCTTTCAGCGCATGCTCAAGCCGATTAAGGAAAAACCGCCGATTCGGTAAGTTTGTCAGGGAATCATAGCAGGCGTCGTGATAAAGCTTTTCTTCCAGAAGTTTTCGGTCAGCTATATTGCGAATCAGCCAGCGCCAACCGATGACTTCATCCTGGGGGTTGGTGATGGCGGAAAGGGCGATCGCCACTGGCAAGGGTTCACTCCCTCGCGGTTGCAGACACATCTCCCAATCCTGTAATGACCGCCATTGAGCGAGTTGATTGAGTTGGGCAAGAAACGGTTTGCGCTCTGCCGGGGCGACAAAGACCGTCAGGGGTTTGCCCACCAGAAACTGCTGTTTCACCTGAAGTAGGCTCGCCGCTGGCTGGTTTGCTTCCTGAATAACCCCATTGGGATCAGTCACCAGATAGCTATCGGGGGCAAATTCAAATAATTCTTGGTACCGTTTACGTTCTGCCGCCAGTGTCTGATGAGCCGCGATTAATTCCCCATTCTTTTGGTGCAACTCCTCTGTAACGACAGTCAACTCCTCCAGGATTAAGGAGAGGTCTTCCAAAGCTGCTGTCAATAGGTCTGTTGTGGAAGCAGGAGATGCGCAATAGACGCCTTTTTGCAGGCTCTCCAGGCGTTGGTAGGCTGCCTGAAGCTGCCGATCAAAGTAAAGCTGATCATATTTTTTCACTTTCACAAATGCACCCCAATCGCATCTGATTAAAAAGCTTGGGAGATTTCAGCAGTTCCTAGACACAATACATCCTGTACAGACGTTGCACCTATAGTCTCTATAGGATGCATTGTCTCTACTAAATTATGGGGCGATTCCGAATTCTTGAGCCATATCCGATTGTTTTCCTGAATCTTGATCACTGAATGTGCTGCTGGGCAAGGGGGAGCGTAACCGTAAAGGTGGCGCCCAGGCCAGCCTGACTGTCGAGAGCGATCGCGCCGCCATGTAAATCCACAGCTTTTTTCACAATCGCCAGTCCCAATCCTGTGCCCGGGCGATTATCTACATTGTGGGCTCGATGAAAGGGCTCGAACAGATGGGGGTGATCCGCTGGCGGAATGCCGATGCCCTGGTCTTGAATTCTAAAAATTGCCTGGTTGTCCTAGCGGGGCAGCTCAACATAAACTTTGCTGTCGTCAGGTGAATATTTCAAGGAGAGGGCGATCGCAGATGAGTATCTTCATTCTCCTAAATAGATTTCGCCGCCTTTAGGAGCATATTTCATTAACAATCTTCATGCAAAAGACAATGGCGCTAAATGTAGCTTTACGATAAGCGGAAAAGTCCTCAAACCGATCTCCAAATCTCAGCGTCTTCCAGCCCCATGCGATCTACCTAGCGCAAGTTGATCGGCCCCTGCGAGAGACCGGGTTTCTGTCAAAGATATTCAGCCAACTGCTATTCCATCGCAGCAACCCGGTCTCTAAGCCAAGATGCGTATCTGGCGCAGAAACCCGGTCTCTAGGCCAAGATGCGTATCTGTCGCAGAAACCCAGCCTCTCAGCTGTCTCTCAACCAAATCTTCCCCCGCTCCCCCTGCCCCCCCCGCCTTTCAATTACGCCTCCCCATCTCCCCCATCCCCTCCATCTTCCCCATCTCCACTAACCTCCTCCACTTCCTCCATCAACAAGATGACGCCTTGACGATCTTCTGCAGGTCCCATCAGAGGATTAAAAGTAATCCGACAGAGAAAACTCCGCCCCCGGCGATTGACTGCATCCACGGATAATTCCAAGCGGGTTTCCCCAGCAAGGCAGGCGCGGATCATTTCTCTGAGTTGGTCAACAGGCAAACCAATATCAAGGTTAAAGAAGGACTGCCCCTCCACCTCGTCCAGGCGCAAGCCCCACAAGTTTTCAGTCTCCTGGTTCCAGGTGAGGATATTGAACTGCTGGTCGATTACCACAACGCCCGCCCTGATGCCCGCTAGGACAGATTTCAAATAGGCGCTGGCCTTGCTTGCTTCATCGGTGCGTATCCGCAGCTCTTCATTGCTGGCCTGCAGTTCCTCATTGGTGGATTGCAGTTCTTCGTTCATCGTCTCCAGTTCTTCATTGGTGGACTGGAGTTCTTCATTGGTAGTCTCTAGTTCCTCATTGATGGACTGGAGTTCTTCGTTGGTGGTCTCCAGCTCTTCATTGCTGGCCTGGCGTTCTTCATTGGCGGTTTCCAGCTCCTGGTTAGCGCGCTCCAGTTCTGACTGCAAATCTTGGTAACGGGTGACATCAATGAAGCTAATGCTGACCCCCAGAAAATCACTGCCATTTTCCTGCAGAGGAGTGATCTGCACATCCAGAAATTGGTTGCTTCCATCCGGCAAGCTGCGGATCACATCGGCCATCAAGATTGAATGGCGCTCCTCGTAAGTTTCCTCAATCCGGGAGCGTAACTCTACCGGGCGGTAGGAAATTTCCAGGTCTTGCAGGGGCTTCCCCAAATCCTTAAAGTTAATGCCAAACATTGACCGGGCGGTGGCGTTCGCCATCATCAGGTTTCCCGTAAAGTCCACCACGATCTGGGCTAGGGAAATGGCGTTAAAGGCGGCGTCCCTGAGACGAACATGGACCGCCAACCGATTACCCGCTTCCTGATCGCCCCCTTGGGCCAGCACCAACAGGCGATCGCGCAGGTTGATATTGGGCGCTTTAGCAAAGATGCGGTTCTGCAGATTCAGGGGGGTAAATAGGTTGGCGTGGGTCAGCAACATTTCGGCTCTGCCCAAAAACAGCGCTCCGTTGCTGTTGAGCGCAAAGTGAAACCGAGACAGAATTCGCCCCTGGGTCTCAGCGTTGAAGTACATCAGGGTATTGCGGCACACCAGCAGATCGAGGCGGGCGATCGGGGCGTCTTGCACCAAGTCATGGCGACCAAAAATAACCGATCGGCGCAGATCTTGACGAAAGACATAGTAACCCCCCACAACTTCGAAGTATTTGACCCGCCACTCCTCAGGAATAGGCTGAACGTCCTGCTCCCGATAGCGGGCATGGCGAGCCGATGTCAGGGCATCTTCGTCAACGTCGGTGGCGTAAATCTTGACGCGCTGACGAAATTGGGCAGGACCCAGCAATTCGGTCAGGATCATGGCCAGAGTATAGGCCTCCTCGCCGGAGGCGCAGCCTGCACTCCAGACTCGAATCGGCTCTTCCGGGAATTTTTCGTTCAGGATGCGAGGCAGGGTTTGCTGCTGCAGGTAAGTCCAGGCGTTTTCGTCCCGGAAAAAGGAGGTGACGTTAATCAGAATTGTATTGAACAGGGGGGGAAATTCCTCTGGATGAACTTCCAAATAATCCAGATAATCCCTATAGTTATTAATATTTCGGGACAGCATCTGCTTGCTCACTCGACGCTGGAGCGAGGAGCGCTTATACCCGGTGAAATCAAACCCGCGATTTCGCCTCAAATAGTCCAAAAGCGCCTCAAATATGCGATCTTCGTCGTTTGTATTCATGAGGTTTTCATCACCAGCGTAATCAGGGTGGGAGCGATTTCATCCAGAGGCAACACAAAATCTACACTGCCAGTTTGGATGGCGGCGACCGGCATTCCTGAAAATTCTGCAGTCTTCTCATCCTGAACAATAACGGTCCCCCTCATTTTTTTGATCGCCTGCACGCCATAGACCCATCACCGCCGGTGCCTGTCAGCACCAACGAGATCGACCGCTCCTTATGACTGGCGGCGACAGAGTCATACAGGAGATCCGCAGAAGGTCGAACAAAAGGCGCCAACTCCGATTGATTGAGGGAGAGGGTGTTGTCCGGGTTGACCAGCAGATGGCGGTTGGGCGGGGCGATAAAGACAGTTCCTGGCTTCAGGGCGTCTCCTTCTTCGGCTTGCTTGACGGCCAAAGGAGTTCGTCTACTGAGGATGTCCGCTATCAGAGACGTATGCCGGGGATCCAAATGGTGGACGATCAGGACCGGCGCTGAAAAATCTTTCGGAAGAGCTGATAGAACCTGAGTAGGAGCCTTTAACCCACCTTTCGAAGCTGCTAAAGCAACGATGTCAAACGCTGAATCTTCAGACAGATCGGTTAGATCTTCTGCTGCATCAAGGACTTTGTTTCCTAATTGATTGGATTGACTATCCAAGGGTTGCACAATGAGTAATACTCTCGGTGCCCTCATTATCCCTAATTGTTTATAGGTTCGGATGCGCCCGACTTTTCCATAGAGCCAGAACCCAATTTAAACCTAACGCTTGCCTTGGAAAATAATTTTCCATACAAGCAAGAATCGTTAAATTTTATTTCTTCGAATCTTCTTGTGTCTGCAGATGCTACGCTTTCTTGCAGCTCTAGCATCTGCCCCGCCAGTTACTGCTTATTTTTCTTCAACTCGGGTAGCCTGGTGATTGACTCTGAGCAACGGCTCACTCAGTAAATATCTGCTAACCGTTGAGATCGCTCTGCTCCCCTCTTCTTTAGCCCTCCTTTATATAAATAAATCAGCGCTGAGGGGAGAGTAAAGCTAGGCTCTGCGCCCTTAAACCCTCGGCAATAACGCTCCAAGTCTCAGCAATGACTCTCTAAGTCCCAGCAATGATGCTCCAGGACTCAACGACGAAGCTCCAGGACTCGACGACGAGCATCAAAGACTCAACGACGAGTATCAAAGACTCAACGACGAGTATCAAAGACTCAATGATGAGAATTCAGGACTCAACGATGAAACTTTATGGCTTGATTGCCTGACAAAACTTTTTTGTGAATGTCTGAAAAGCCCTCACCCCCAACCCCTCTCCCAGAGGGCGAGGGGAGCTGATCCACTCTCTTATCCCCTCTCCCCTCGGGCTACCGTGTATACAGATCTCGAAATTGGTTGTGTGAAATCTTGGCTTACCCCCCTTAGTTCCCCCTTGGCAAGGGGGGAAACTCCAGTCCTTCCCCCTTTGCAAGCTATCCATTAATCGCATCTTTCTTAATAATCCTGAAAATACTTCTGGAAGGGAATTGTAGGCTTTTCAAGCGGTGTAATCAGGTCAATTAGGTCAGA
>JASJDH010000351.1 GCA_030065175.1 Leptolyngbyaceae cyanobacterium MO_188.B28
GCACGACATAGTTGCTGACACTGCCTAAGAGCAACTCATCAAGTTTAGACCGATCAGGCTGTCGAATAACAATCAGATCAGCTTCCCAATTCTTCGCCATCTTGCAGATGACCTGACCGCGACTGCCTAGATTCAGCGTGAATTCAGCCGTTATCCCTTCAGTAGCGGCTTTGTCAGCTAGGGCTTTCAGCATTTCTAAGCCTCGATTTTCAGCCTCTTCCCATCGGTTTCGATAGCCCTCCATCAGTGTGTCGGTCACGACAGGATACCTGTACATTGTCGGCGTTGGCATCGCTGGTTGCCCCTTATCTTCTGAGGAAAACACATCATTCAGAAACTGCATCGTGCGCACGAAATAGGATCCCTTATTCAGCAGGTTATGGAAAATCCATTATGTAAACAGCGCCTTGAACGTTGCAGGTCCAAAGATTCCATCCACTGAAAGCCCTTTATCTTGTTGAAACTGTTTAATGGTTGCCTCAGTGTTTGAGTCAAAATCGCCGTTGATGTCTAACGCGTACCCTTTTTCTTTCAGTTGCATCTGAATCTTTCTGACATCTGAGCTTATATCTCCCCGCTGCAAAATCACATGCTTGGGTCGGAGTAACCCATGCACACTGACAACTGAAATATTGGGCGTTGTCTTTTCAGTAATTCGTTTCGCGACTGCTTTGTCAGCGATACGAATACAGCCATTCGAAACGGGGTATTCAGGAACATCTGGATAGTAGTGGAGCGCAATTCCCCGAGATGCGCTCTGAAAACGTGTCACCCATTCGGCTTCCGGATAATCGCCAAAACGACGGTCATGGGAAATGACCGGAAAATCCCCTTTTGGAGTGCACTTTGTCCCCATCTTTCTGCTAGTTGTCTCGTCATCACAGTCGACGCTTGCGAGGCCTGCGCCGGGCGCGCAGTGGTAAGGACCCGTCTCTTGGGACTTTGAATTGGGTCCGGTCCATTCAAGCGTGACTTCTTGCTTCCATAGATCAACAATGACCTTTGAAATAAAGGTTGTAGGCTCTTTAGCCGCGACAGTCGACGGATCGGCTACTGACTCTGGATTCTCAGATGGTAATGACGATGAATAGGGCGTCAGGGCTTCTGTATCCATTGAAGCCATTGAATCTAAAGCCGTGACAGTGGACGGCTCGGCAACTGGTTCTGGGTTTCCAAGCGACAATGACCATGGATTGGTGGCTAGTGCTTTTGTCTCTGTTGAAGGGCCTCGGTCAGACCCCGGCTCAAGGGCTTTAGACGGGGCCTGAAACAAGTCTTTTCCCAATAGAATGGCGCCAATGCCGCCGCCTGCAAATCCCAGGATTTGAATCGCCCAACGACGACTTATCTGAGGCGCTCTTATCGCTGTTGATGCCGGCGGGGGAGATATGTTTATCGGGGACGAAGTACTCATCTGGAAACAACCTGTGGTGAGTTAGTCGAGTAAAGGCGCGATCGCACCCTTAGCGATCGCGAACCGTGACGCGGGCATCCGTTCTGCGCCCTAAGGCATTCGCAGATAAATAACATCCCATCCACCCATCCACCCATCCACCCATCCACTGCTTTTTATCGGGACTTTATTTACGCAAACCCCTAACCCTACTGAACTGAGCGGACCGTGTTCTTCACACTCAGTGTCTATAGGTCTATCTTGGCTTCTGAAATCTTTAATCCAGCGTTGGGTTACCAAAACCGAAACGTATAGCGATAACTCAAGCTGTCATCACCTTGACTGTCTTATTATTCTGCTTTAGCTTCTCCGTTAGGAAATCGATGCTATTGTGGATGAAAGCGCTTGGATGGCTGAGATCTCAGTATGGAGCGGTAAATGAAGAACTTCCGCCTTGGGCTCTTCTTTCTACAGGTAACAACATGAGATATTTTTCCTTAGCGAAGTCTCTAGTATGTTGGGCTGATCGCGATCGCTATTCTTAAAAATCAACCAAACAAGGTCCTACGCTGGTATATGGCGAAGCCAAGATTACAGACTTGGCGAGGAAACTATACACGCTGCCGTTACTTTCTCTGAAATCTGGAATGGACGCCATTAAATACCTTCTGTCGGAAGATCAAATGCCCACCGCCTGGTATAACATCCAGGCGGATTTGCCCACACCTCCGCCCCCTGTGCTTCATCCGGGTACTGGGCGCCCGATTACGCCGACTGACTTAGCCCCCCTCTTTCCGATGAGCCTGATTGAACAGGAAGTCAGCCAGGCGCCTTGGATTGAAATTCCTGACGAGGTTCAGTCCATTTATCGTCAATGGCGGCCAACCCCGTTATATCGGGCCAGGCGACTGGAGAAAGCCCTCGACACCCCCGCCAGGATTTACTACAAGTACGAAGGCGTTAGCCCTTCCGGAAGCCACAAGCCGAATACAGCCGTTGCCCAGGCTTTCTATAACCAGCAAGCTGGCGTAAAACGATTGACCACAGAAACCGGAGCCGGACAGTGGGGTTCCGCCCTCGCCTTTGCAGGCGCTTTGTTTGGGCTAGAGGTACTGGTCTACATGGTGAAAGTCAGCTACAACCAAAAGCCCTACCGTCGAGCCTTGATGGAAGCCTATGGAGCCAGAGTGGTCGCCAGTCCCAGCAACGAAACCAATGCTGGCCAATCGATTCTGGCGGCATCTCCCAATAGCAATGGCAGCCTGGGCATCGCCATCAGTGAAGCGGTAGAAGTCGCCGCCCAGGATGAGGGGAGCAAGTACGCCTTGGGCAGCGTCCTCAACCATGTGCTTCTGCACCAGACAGTAATTGGACAGGAAGCCTTGGCGCAGCTAGAAATGGCGGGAGATTATCCAGATATTGTGGTTGGCTGTACCGGTGGAGGCAGCAACTTTGCTGGGATTGCCTTTCCGTTTTTAGGCGCAAAGCTACGGAGCGAGCGAGAAGTTGAGATTATTGCGGTGGAGCCTGCTGCCTGTCCCTCCCTGACTCGTGGCAAGTACGCTTATGATTTTGGCGATACCGCTCATCTGACGCCACTCGCCAAGATGCATACTCTAGGGAGCGCCTTCGTACCGGAAGGCATCCATGCAGGCGGCTTACGCTATCACGGGATGGCCCCCCTTGTCAGCCACGTGGTTAACTTGGGACTGGTAAAGCCTCGCTCCGAGCGCCAATTGGGTTGTTTCGCAGCAGGATTGACCTTTGCTCGCACTGAAGGCGTCCTCCCTGCCCCTGAAGCCAACCATGCGGTTAAGGCCGCGATCGACGAGGCGTTGAAATGCAAGGAGTCGGGAGAGAGTAAGGTGATTCTGTTTAACCTGTGTGGACATGGACACTTTGATATGCAGGCGTATATAGACTATCAGGGAGGAAAGCTGGTAGACACCGAGTACAGTGCAGAGGAAGTGGCGATGGCTTTGGCGGGATTACCTATTGTGGTTGATCCTAACCCAACAAATTAGCCTGGATGCGCCGCTACTGGCGCTCGAGACCGCCCCTCTGCCGAGCCGCTGTCTAAGCATCCGGCGGCAAGAAGCTTCAGGGAGCCATGCTGCGAGGTTAGCGGGGTTCGCAGTTCATGACTGACGACGGAGATGAACTCGTTTTTCATGCGTTCGATGGCTTTGCGTTCACTGATATCGCTAATCAAAGCAAAGAACCCCCTCACCTGCCCCTGTTCGCCAAGATGGGAGATATAGTCAGCATTGACCCAGCGAGGAGCGCTGTTTTCGCAAGCCATCTTGATTTCAAAGCTGACAGGCTCACCGGATAATACCGCCTCAACGTAGGGTTTAATAAGTTGATAAAGTTCTTTCACTTACAGTGAGAGGGTTTCAGTTTTTATCTGGCGACATGGGTTGAAAAGCGCTAAATCGGTAGATTATAAGCAACTTCCTGTATAGGATTCTGCTTAGGTGTATTGGCAGGTACTTTCTATATCTTTTTCAGCAATTGCCATTATGTTAGCTGCTGAAAATATTCGGCTCATCCGTTCAAATTTTCACTGGAAGCTGAACACAGGTTAGCCAATAATTTCCAATAGACTGAATTTTCTGCTGGTATTGATTTAGATCAGCCGATTTGGTGATATAACTGTTCGCATAAAGCTGATAACTTCTGAGCATATCTTGTTCAGAAGCAGGCTCAGTCAACACAATTACTGGAATATGCTGCAGATTCGGATCTCCTTTGATTTCCATCAGCACTTCACCCCCAACCTGTCCAGCTAGATTTAGGTCCAGCATAATCAGTTGAGGGCATGGGGAAGTAAAATCCCTTTCCTCTGGCCGGAGAAACCTCATCGCCGTTTCCCGGTCTTCTGCCAGGTATAGGTTATGCCTTGTGGAACAGTTCCTCAGGGCATTCTCAATCAGAAAAACGTCGCCCGCGTTATCTTCAACCAACAAGATATCAATTGGCGACTTAAGATCATCGAGTAACATACTAAGAAATATCTAATACAGGTCGCAGATAGTTGCTCAATTTGTTTTTTCGCGTGGTAGCAAGTCACGCTTAGCGTTGAGAAACCAGTATTGGGTAATACCAAATCGATCAGAAACTGAACAGAATAAAGTTCTTGTTCATCAAGACTTTCAGCCGATCTATTTCTTTCTCCTTCTAGCTGACTTTTATATTGTTTTGAGATTAGTCTATTCCAACAAAGTGATCATTTTGTGAGTGGTTGAAACTGACAAGGCAAAAGATGGGGGCGATTCTGTCTTCAAGATTCTGTCTTCAAGATTCTGTCTTCTTGCCCAGCGATAACCACCCGCTTCAAGCTGGCCCCCCGTATTTCAACTTCTTTTAGCTTAGGTGAAAATACTTAACGTCTGGACAGTTTTGTAACTGGCCCCCGAGTGAAGATAGATCACTCGTTTTGGGACTTTGTGCAAAATTCCTCAAACATATAGGCGGCCCGGGATACAGTCCCTTTATCTGAGCTTCATACTGAGTATGACACTGTCCAATTTAAGGACCACCACTGGTGTGTCCCAAGGCAAGAGAGTTCTAGCCGAAAATAAATTTGTGTTCGAGAGAACCTCCGCTAAACGCTTGCCAATTGAAATCCCATGCTAAACCTTTCAGACAACGCCCTAAACGCCGCCAGCATAGAATCCATTGTGCGTACCGCTTTGTCCCTGGGGGAACTCTTTCCGGGCGCTGAAGCGCAGATCGAGAGGAATCTGCAGCATGATAATTTATCAGCAACCGATTATCGAATGCTGGCTATTTTGAAAGATGCGATCGCGGATGGCTGTGTACGTCGCATTGGATTGATCTAGGCCATTGACCGTCGCCGTATCACCCACTTCTCCAGTTCCATCGCCCACAGCGCCACACTACTCAAGACAAGACTAATCAAGAGATCCGCAGCAGATAGCCCTGTTGTTTGAAAAATAGTTTGCAAGAACGGAACATACACCACCATCAATTGGAGGCTAAAAGTCAAGAGGACAGCCCCCAATAGCGGTTTATTCGCCAACAGATTCATTCTAAACACCGACTCGCGTCCGGAGCGCATGGCCTGGGCCAGTCCCATTCTCGAGAAGGCAAGGGTGCTAAACACCATCGTCTGCCAACCGGCCTGTTCATGGGACCAGTACCCATAGGCGATCGCTAATAGCGTCAAGCCCAGCAGCGCCCCAATCCAGATAATGTCTCGCCCCACCCCACGGCTAAAAATATTTTCGTTCGGGTCGTTTGGAGGACGGCGCATAATTCCCCGTTCAGCCGGCTCCACCCCCAGAGCTAAGGCCAGTAGACCATCCGCCAATAGATTAATCCAGAGAATTTGTAGGGGCAACAGCGGCAAGGGCATACCCAGAAACGGTGCCAATAGAATCACCCACAACTCACCGCAGTTACCCGTCAACGTGTAATTAATGAACTTGCGGACATTGTCGTAAATCACTCGGCCTTCCCGAGTAGCCGCCACAATGGCGGCAAAATTGTCATCCATCAGCACCATGTCAGCCGCCTCTTTGGCCACATCAGTGCCAGTAATCCCCATGGCCACCCCAATGTCCGCTTGCTTGAGGGCGGGGGCGTCATTCACGCCATCGCCGGTCATCGCGACAATATGTCCTCGGCTTTGTAACGCCCTGACGATGGCTAGTTTATGCTGTGGCGACACACGAGCATAGACAGAAACCTCTGCAACTGCATTTTTTAACGCCTCGTCAGAAAGTTGGGAAAGCTCAGCCCCGGTTAACAGATAAGTATTGGTTGCAATACCCAATTCATGGGCAATTCGTTGAGCAGTTAAGGGATGATCGCCAGTAATCATCACTGGCCGAACCCCCGCCGCCTGACAGGTTTGGACGGCGGTCTTCGCTTCCGGTCGAGCTGGATCGACAATGCCTATCATGCCCAAGAAAATCAGATCCTGCTCCACAATTTCGTCGGAGTGATCCAGCCGAAACGCCACTCCTAGAACCCGCATTCCATCCTGCGCAAGCTGATTATTCGCCTGAGAAATCCGTTGGTATTGGGTTTCATCCAATGATTCAGCCCGCCCTTCCAACCAAACTTTACTGGAAATCGTCAATAGTCCGTCAACGGCTCCCTTGGTGAAGGTGATGTATTGGAAGGATTTTGGATTTTGGATTAGGGGTGAATTTTGGATTTTAGATTTTAGATTTTGGATTTGCGCTTCCCCTGCTCCCCCTGCCCCTCTGCCCTCTCCATCAAGCAATTCCCTAAACCAATCTGGAGAATTCAATACCCGATGAATGGTTGTCATTCGCTTCCTTTCCGCACTGAAGGGAATTTCATCAATCCGGGGTAAGGTATTCTCTAGGTCGGATTTAGCCAGTCCTAGTTTGTTAGCGGCGATCACCAGGGCGCCTTCCGTTGGATCGCCCAGGATGCGGCGGCGGTCCAAATTTTCTGGATCCCGTTCTAGCAAGGCGTCGTTGCAAAGCGCTGATCCAGTCAGCAGGAAGGCGAGGTCAGGTTGCTCAATCATCAACTTGACAGGATTTGACGGAGAGGCGTGATGAGCCTGATCGTGATGCGTCTGATCGTGATGCGACTGAGCGTGATGCGACTGATAATGATGGGGTTTCAAGTTAATTCGACGGTCCCCCGCCTCTAAACAGGTGACGGTCATCTGACTCTTGGTGAGGGTGCCGGTTTTGTCTGAGCAAATCACGGTGACTGAGCCCAATGTTTCCACCGCTGGCAATTTTCGGACTAGGGCGCGCTGTTTCAACATTTGTTGGGCGCCCAGGGCGAGGGCGATGGTGACCACAGCGGGGAGTCCTTCTGGGATAGCGGCGACCGCCAAGCTAACGGCGGTCAGAAACATAAACTCTACGCCTTCTCCTCGTAAGAGTCCCAGGATAAAAATAACCGTCACCAGCACCATAATCGCGATCGCCAGCACCTTACCCAGTTGATCGAGTCGCTGCTGCAGGGGAGTAGGCTCTCGGCTCATGGTCTCCACTGCCGCCGCAATCTGCCCTAACTCGGTGGCCATACCTGTTTCGGTCACAATCGCCACCCCTCGACCGTAGGTGACCACCGTTCCCATATAGGCCATGTTGCTTCGATCCGCTAGAGGGCGATTATCTTTAGCGAAGGCTCGGGTCGTTTTATCCACTGGCGCTGCTTCCCCCGTCAGGGAAGCTTCCTGAATCCTAAGGTTTGAACTCATTTGGATACGGCAATCGGCAGGCATATGGTTACCGGCTTCCAAGAGGACAATATCGCCGGGGACCAATTCCCGCGCGGATCGCTCCACCAAAATGCCGTCTCGACGGACTTTAACATTAGGAACCGCTAGCTTTTTGAGGGCGGCGATCGCCTGCTGGGCATTATGTTCCTGCTTAAATCCGAGGCCTGCATTGAAAATAACGATAGCGAGGATGGCGATCGCATCTTTGTACTCGCCCATCAGCGCCGAGACTAGCGCTGCTGCAATCAGCACCAAAACCACTGTGGCGGTTAGCTGCTCCCATAGAATGAGCCAAGGACTCTCTCCATCCTTAGCAGTCAGTTCATTAGGACCATATTTAATTAGGCGTTGGTCCGCTTCAGCTTGGGTAAGTCCATTGACAGCATCTGTTTCCAACTGCCGTATCACTTCAGCCGAGTCCAGTATATGCCAGTTGCCCATAGCTCCTCCTGGCTAGCCCAAAGAGTATCCTGACATTTTTTATTTTGACGGATAACTCGATTTTAGATTTTGGATTTTGATATTCCACCGACTGGTTTGGGAAGCAGGAGCAGGTAGAATTGGGGGGCTTTTGCTGCTAAGACATCCATGACAGCCTCTGCCCATCGAGTCATCCAATCGTTTTATGAAGCCGTCAACCGCAGGGATATCCCTGCCGCCATGGACTTGGTTGACGACGATTGCCTTTACCAGGATCTCAATTTTCCCCACCCCTTCCAAGGCAAAGAGGCCGTGCAAAAATTGCTGGAAGACTCCTGCAAAGGCATGCCGAATGACTTGCAATTTGTGATTGACGATATCACCGAAGGGGATCCCCTGGCAGTCGGCGTGCTCTGGCATGTTGAATTGGGCGGCGCGCCTTTCCCTAATGGACGAGGGGCGAGCTTCTGTCGCGTGTCTGAGAAGACCGGCAAATTGGTCTTTGCGCGGGATCTGGTGGAACCGCCATTTAAGCCTGGGGACGCCGCTTTTTTTATCATTCGATTGGTGACGCCGCTGATACGGCGACAGTTGAAGGGGAAGCAACGGAACAGTGAGGATGCGATCGCCCCCTCCTCCCAATTAGGCGCGTCTCAACCCAGGCTTTCAGTAGTATTGTGGATGCTTTCGGCGGCCTATCTCTACTTACTGTTACTCTCTCCCCCTGGACAACTCATTCCGGGAGAACCGGCCTGGGCGATTCAACCCGACACCCTGCGGGAGGTTATCGATGAGTCGATTAACTTCTTCTTCATTCTGCCAATTCTGAATGGGATTGGGATGATGTATATGAAAGCGCCTACGGTTAATCCAGTGACAGAGGCGCTCTTCAACTTCGCCGAAGCTTGGATTTTTATGTTTCTCCCCTTGCTGCTTGCAGATAAACGGGGGCGCAACTTGCCCAAGGTTCCCATTTGGGGAATGGCGATGTTCCTTACCAATGTTTTCTTGACGCCTTACATGGCGCTGCGAGCGGCGGCTCCCGCCGCCCCGTCCCAGGAGAAATGTCAAAAGGGGAGGCTAGCTCGTGGGTTTGGCTGGACAGGGGTGTGTGTGGGCGCGATCGCCCTGACATGGGTTTTCATTGGCAGACCTGAATTCGGCGGCTTAACGGAGCGAGCACAGTACTTTGGGGAACAGCTGATGACGAACCGGGTTACGGTGGCTTTCTGTGTTGATCTTGTCCTATTCACCGTTTTCCAAGCTGTTCTCATGGGAGCGGTAGAACCTTTGGGCAGTCAGGCGCGCTGGCTGCGGTTCATTCCCTTCTGGGGGCTTGCCATTTGGTTAATAATCTGAATCAGAAATTACCATCCATTCATACACCATCATAAATTTCAAGTTCTTCAGCGTAATACCAGATCTCATGAATCCCGCCATTGCCGTAGTTTGGGATGTGAATGCCATAACACCATCGGTTTACATCTGGATAAAAAATTAAACCCAAAATGTATCCCACCAAATCACTGCGGGTCTTCACCTGTTGCCCCAGGCAAAATTCGGGTTCAATAACCTGGAATGGGTTAGATTCAGAAATTTTGGATTCAAAAATACACATTTTCTCGCCCATAGGATTCCTCAAGAAAACACATGAGTATAAGCTCTACCAAAAGGCTGTTTTCAACGCCTCTTGAGAGCCTCAATAGCTAAATCCGGGTACTAACTTAAAGCGGGACAATCCAGTAGAGAAGGAATACAGAAGTCAGAAGTCAGAAGTCAGTCAGGAACTGGATTCTGTCTCCTGTCTCCTGTATTCT
>JASJDH010000352.1 GCA_030065175.1 Leptolyngbyaceae cyanobacterium MO_188.B28
AGACCTGAGGGCCGTTGATCTCTCCGGGGCGGATCTCTCCGGAGCGCTGCTGGAAGGGGCCAACCTGGCGGGCAGCAACCTCAGCGACAGCAACTTAGAAAACACCAATCTCTTCATTGCCAATTTGGAAGACGCGCAATTGACCAGCGCCAATTTGACCGAGGCAAATCTAAGGGCGGTTAATTTATTAGGGGCCGACCTGACAGGCAGCACCTTGACCGACGCCGATCTCGCCATCGCTTACCTGGAAAAGGTGGATTTAGCAGATTCTAATTTAAGCGGCGGCAACCTGGAAGGCGCACTGCTGCCCGAGGCCAATTTAGAAAATGCCGATTTATCCCAAGCTAATCTATTCTTATCCAATCTGCAGAGGGTTAATTTAGACGGGGCCATCTTAGAGGACGCCAGACTGACTGGCGCAGATTTGACCAATTCAGGCATTATCCAAGGCAGCCTTAACGGCGCTGAACTAGAAGGTGTCGCCTCCCGCAATATGGATTTGCAAGGGGCGGATCTCAGGGGACAAAATCTCGCCAATGTGGACCTTACTGGGTCTAATTTGAGCGGCTCTGACCTCAGCGACACTAACCTCAGCAACACCAACCTCAGCAACACCAATCTCAGCGGAGCCAATCTCAGCGGCGCTAATCTCAGCGGAGCCAATCTAACTGGAGCCAATCTGAGTCGCGCTAATATCCGCCAAGTCAACTTTGCAGGCGCTGATTTGACCCAAGCGACTTTATCCGACATTACGATAGGCAATACTAATTTCTGTGGGGCGATTATGCCAGACGGGATAGAGAAGGTGTGCTGAACCCTAGTCGCTGAGGAATCGCCACGCGAGACTCATGCGAGACGACTACCGATTGAACTGACTTTGCTGACGACTCATGTTTAGGGAGTTGCGTCAATATAAAGTCCCAGAAAAAGGCAGTGGAAGGGTGGATGAGTGGATGGGATGTTATTTAACCGCAGATCCCTTAAAGCTTTTATGCAAATTCCCCAATTCTATAAGACTAACTAATGGGATGATAGAACTGTGGAGAAACTGAGGGTATCCTCAGTTTTTTGGATCCGGATACAAGCACGGTATACTCCGTTGCAGCAAACTGGCTGAAAGAGAATAGTCATGAGAATGTTAGCGGTAGCGGTTCTAGCGGCAGGACGCGGAACAAGAATGAAGTCTTCCCTGCCTAAGGTGCTTCATACTTTGGGCGGGCGATCGCTGGTGGAACGGGCGCTAGGTAGTTTATCCGGCATGGAATTCAGCCATCGCCTGATCGTCGTCGGATATGGCGGCGATCAGGTCAAGTCATCGCTGGGCAACTTAACCAATCTAAAATTTGTTGACCAAACAGAACAATTAGGGACAGGCCACGCAGTCCAACAGGTGATTCCCCATCTGAACGGATTTCAAGGGGATTTGCTGGTTTTAAACGGCGATGTGCCGCTGCTGCGGCCCCAAACCCTCAAACGATTGCTGCAAATCCATCAAGATCATCAAAATTCAGCCACAGTCCTCACCGCCCACTTACCGAATCCCACTGGGTATGGACGAGTGTTTTGCAATGATCAAAATGTATTGACGGGCATCGTCGAAGACCGAGACTGCACAACGGCGCAAAAACAGAATCGCCGGATTAATGCTGGGGTTTATTGCTTCCATTGGCCAGATTTAATCCAAGTGTTGCCCAATTTAAGCGCTGACAACGATCAAAAAGAATACTACCTGACGGATGTGGTGAAATCCCTCAGTCCGATTATGGCGGTGGATGTTGAGGATTACCAGGAAATTCAGGGCATTAACAATCGTAAGCAGTTAGCCGAAGCCTATGCGATTTTGCAGGACCGGATTAAAGATGACTGGATGGCGGCGGGGGTAACCCTAGTGGATCCCGACAGTATTACGATTGATGAAACGGTGGAGTTATCGCCAGATGTGATTATTGAGCCCCAAACCCATCTGAGGGGGAATACCCGGATTCAAACCGGCTGTCGCATCGGCCCCGGCAGTCTGATTGAGAATAGCCAGATTGGCGCCAATGTGACGGTCTTGTATTCGGTGGTTTCGGACAGCACTGTTCAGGACGGAGCTCGTATTGGTCCCTACGCTCACCTGAGGGGAGCCGCTCAGGTGGGGGAAAACTGCCGGATCGGCAATTTTGTGGAGATCAAAAAATCCAGCTTGGGCGATCGCACCAATGTGGCTCATCTGTCCTACATTGGCGACGCCACACTGGGCAATCAGGTGAATGTTGGTGCGGGCACGATTACCGCAAACTACGATGGCTTCCAAAAACACCCCACACAGATTGGAGATCGCACCAAAACTGGCTCCAACAGCGTTTTTGTAGCGCCAGTCAACATTGGAGCTGATGTAACGGTCGGCGCGGGCTCCGTGGTCACCCAAGACACTCCCGACGATTGTCTGGTGTTAGCTCGGGCGAAACAGACGGTAATCCCTGGCTGGCGGCCTAGACAGTATCCTCAGCCAGCAGACACGACCCAGCAATCAGCCCCAAAAGACTCCTAGGGCCAATGATGGAACTATCATTCTTCGAAACTTTAACCTTGACGATTTGATACGGTGCGATTCCAGACCCAGGGCGACTACTAGAGATATGAAAGCTCATCGAGGTCTTAAGAAGATTTCATTGCCAGTATGGGGACTGCTAGCCTTTACTTTCTTGACGCCAGGTGTCTGGACAATTTCCCAGCGGCGAGCTAATTCATTTGTTCCGCTTGGGTCAATGGTTACGCAGGAAACGGATAACGCATTTTCTGCTGGCGACAGGTCTGACTTGGGCGCCGAAATTGACGCTTACATGAAGGCTTACGATGAACTAGGGTGGTTCTTTGGCTCAATCATCGTAGTTCACAAAGGCGAAATCTTACTTTCCCAAGGCTATGGGATGGCTAGTTTAGAGCACCAGGCTCCCAATTCTCCTCAAACTCGGTTTCGGCTGGCGTCGGTGACGAAACAGTTTACGGCGGCGGCCATTCTTCAATTTCAGGATCGCGGGCTGTTGGATGTGCAGGCGCCTATTTCGACCTACTTGCCGGATTATCCCAATGGCGATCGCATCACTGCGCATCATCTGATGACCCATACATCAGGCGTTATTAATTACAACAAGCTGCCTGGCTATTCCGAATGGAGAAAGCTACCGACGACGCTCGATGACTTGATTGCCCGCTTTAAAGACCTTCCCTTGGAGTTTGAACCCGGAGAACAATACCGCTACAGCAATTCGGGCTATGAGCTGCTGACTCAATTGATTGAAACCATATCGGGTCAGTCCTATGCTGATTATCTTAAGGAGAATCTGTTGGGTCCTCTAGGTATGGAGAATACAGGCTATGAAGACCCTATAGCAGTGATTAACGGGATGGCCAGCGGTTATCGACTCACTGATGACGGATATCAGAGGGCGCAACATTACGACATGTCGGTCGCTTTGGGATCCGGAGGATTATATTCGACGGTTGAAGACCTGGCTCGATGGAATCAGTTTTTGTTTGGCAGTGGGGGGCGAGACGAAACGATATTGAGCAATGAGGCGATCGCCGCCATGATCTCTCCCCACGTGGAGGTAGATCCTATTGATGATCACGATATCTTCTACGGCTATGGACTGTATATTAGCAATGATGCAGAGGATCCCTTCATTACCCACAGAGGGGCGCTTTACGGGTTTAGGAGCTTTCTGAGGTTCCACCCAAACCAGAATTTGACCATTGCTGTGCTCTGCAACTTAGAAACAGCCGATCTACCGAGAATCGCTTATGATTTGACGGCAATCGTTTTGGGGGAACCCTACGACCCACCTTCCCTGCCTGAGGCTGTTACAGTTGATCCATCCGTATACGAAAATTACGTTGGAGTCTATCAGGTTGACCCTGATTTCCAGCTGGCCGTGTTTATTGAAGCTGACCAGTTGAAGATTCAGGAAACAGAGTGGCGTTCTCTTACGCTCTATCCAAGTTCCGAGACAGCGTTTTTTTCACGGATTAAAAATGTACAGATTGTCTTTAATCAAGCAACAGACGGCACAGTAAAGAGCTTGACGGTGTTTGAAAATTACGAAGAAATCGTTATCCCCAAAGTAGATTAATTTTGCGTGGCAATTTGAATAAAGTGTAATAGCCTCAACAGTTTCCGATTATGACGCCTCACCCTACATTCCCCCTTGTCTCAGTCAAAAGGTCCCATGAAAAGTCAGAATAGAGGAACGGGTTACTCCAGAATCTTCCCCGGGTATCGCGCCTTTCATTGTTGTAAACAGTAGCCTTAGTAAGATGGATCCGGCAATTCCTTGGCGATGCTTCAAGTCTACTTCCGGTTTTACGGCGACCTCAATGACTTCCTTCCAGCCGTCAAACGCCAAACCCGCTTTGTCCACTTTCTTAAAGAACCCGCCTCCATCAAAGACGTGATTGAATCTTTGGGGCCGCCCCATCCTGAAGTTGACCTCATTTTAGTCAATGGGGCGTCGGTGGACTTTAACTATCTGCTGAGGGGCGGCGAAAATGTCAGTGTCTATCCGCTGTTTCGCTCCCTTAACATCGCTCCCATCTCACAGGTGCGCCCCCCGTCGTTGACAGAGGCGCGGTTTGTACTGGACGTGCATCTAGGAAAACTGGCGATTTATCTGCGTTTATTAGGGTTTGACGGACTCTATCAGAATAACTATTCCGATCCGCAACTGGCTGAGCTAGCCCACCGCGATCGCCGCATCCTCCTCACCCAAGACCGAGCGTTGCTTAAACGCAGCATCATCCGCTATGGCTATTGCGTGCGGGCCAGCGACCCAATGCAGCAATTACAGGAAGTGCTACGACGGTTTCAACTGTTTGACGCGATCGCGCCATTTCAACGCTGTCTACGTTGTAACGGTCGGCTCAAACCCGTGGAGAAGGCTGAGATTTGCGATCGTCTAGAGCCCCTCACCCAAAAGTACTACACCGAATTCCGAATCTGCCAAGATTGCCAACAGATCTATTGGAAAGGCTCCCACTATGAACGGATGCAGACATTAATTGACGGGGTTCTTAAAACCAAACCGCTAGAGTCATAAATTTCCTAGTGCAGGGTTCTGAAAATAAGCCGCCAGCTCGCGTAGGATGGGCAAAGTCTGAGTGCGTCTAATCTTAGTTTAAAGGGTAAGGGGCATATCTCCCTTTTCCCTTTAACCCTTACCCTTTAACCGTCAATCTTTGATTGACAGAACACTATCAGCTAGCCTGGGCTTGGGCTCTCCTGACTAACTGTCCAGACACATCTTCAACCTTCGGCTCTCCAGATTTTGGAATTCTGACGGCAAACGACTTGTCAACGACACGGCCGCTTTCGTCGGAGCGACGCACCGTCACCGTGTAAACCCTATCTGTATAGGCTTTGAGTAGGGCTGACCCAGCTAAACGCAGTTCATTGCCGATTAGATTGAAATAGCCGTTCACATTATCCACAAGGGAATAGGAATAGGCATCTCCCGTCTCAGCATTACAGTTGGGAAAGACGCCAATCAATGGGTTCTTGATGGGTTCCTTCTCATGTGCTGACGACTGCGACGCCAAACTATCAGTATCGGTTCTGAAAGTGGGTATTAGCGGCTTGCTTTTGAGGAATGCGCTGAGGAATTCAGTGCCAATTGCCCCCCGGCTTTTTCCAATGATATGCATCATGCCGCCCACATAGACAATCGCCCAAGCGGACAACCATCGGCCTAATAGATCAGAGCCAGCCGACGGACTCACCACTGATTGCTTAAACTCGGTTGGCTGCTCAAACTTGCTTGATTGCTCAAACCTAGTTGATTGCTTAAACTCGGTTGGTTGCTCAAACTTAGTTGATTGTTCAAACTTGGTTGATTGCTTAAATTGGGGCTCCTGCTTCTTCTGGAGAACGGGTGGAGCAGGTTTAGGGGAAGGTGAAGCCAGGTTCGCTTCCGCCCACTTGCCGTGCAATGACTGCGCATTACCGGACGGTTGAGACGGCTTTGATGGGGACGAAGACGGCGAAAACTTGGGGGTTTCTTCCACAACTCGGGCAACCTTCGGAGGCGGAATGCTATGCAACTTCCGTCTCCGCTGTTTTTCCTCAAGTTCTTCTTTAATGCTGGTGGAGGTGGGGCGTTGGGAGCGCACCTGTAGTTTGACCCAAGTCGACGGCCCTACAATGCCATCCGCCCGAAGCCCCTCCGCTTCCTGGAATTTGGCTACCGCTAACAGGGTTTGCTCGCCATATACCTCATCAATGGACTCATCGGCGGGATAGTATCCTAACGCTTTCAATTTCCCTTGCAGTTTACCCACCATATGGCCGCGACTGCCTATCTTGAGCATAATGCCAGCGACCTTCTGGCTCACAGGGGGATGATAGCTCAATTTGGGCAACTGGGTGAAGGACTTTGGCAACACTAACGCTGGCGCCAATCCCTTGCTCAAAAGGGGAGAAATTACACCTCTCCGAAGAGTCTTTTTAGAACTGAAACTGGGGGTTAAAGAGCTTGAAACCGTTTCTGGAGAACTCACACAGTCTGACGAAGAGGCGCCAGATTTATGAGCCTTATCAGGTTCCGAAGCGCGGGCGCAAGCAGGGGGATGAGATGGCTGGGCATTCGCGATCGCATCCTTGCTTGTGATATGGGTGAGCAGCAGTAGGGCAGTGAGGTCAACCATGGGTCTTGTATATCTCTCTTCTCCAATCCGATCCGATTACTTGCGTCGCAAACTTTCAATCTTTTCAGAGAACAAATCAAAGAAAATCGTTATCACGCTGCGTTTGCGAATGTTGATATTGGCCGTCAAAGACATCCCAGAATGGAGGGGGATTTCATGGCCTTCAACATTAATGAATTGATCCTTCATCTTCACCTCAGCGGGAAAACGATAGAACTGATATGTTTCATCGGGAGGCAACACATCTGAACCAATTCGGGTCAACTCTCCATCGATATCCCCAAATTCTTGGAAAGGAAACGAATCAATCCGAACATCTACAGGCATCCCCTCATGGACAAACCCAATGTCTTGGTTCGTGATAAACACCTGAGCCACCAGGTCGTCCCTCGGCACAATTTCCAGAATTTGTTCGCTGGAATTGTAAACATAGCCGGTGCTACGGGGTTTTAAGTTAAAGACTACACCGCTGATAGGCGCTCTGAGTTCTTGATATCTCAGAGTCAACTCAACAGAGCTGAGTTGGCTGTTCAGCTCGTTGATCCGATTCTCATTCTCCAGAATCACCTTGGTCAACTGGCTGTCAATTTCAGCAATCCTTTTATTATTCTCTGTCATTCTGGCGAATAAGTCTTCAGCAGAGGAGGCGACTTCCGTTTGCAACCGCTGCTGGGCCTGCGCGATGGCAAAGCGTAAGCGTTGCTCCTCCTGCATCAAACGACTCACCTCAGCCTGCAGACGATTGGTCTCTAGCTCCTGCTGCAGGTAAGGTAAACGGGCATAAGCCCCTTTATCCACCAATTCCCCTAAGCTATCGGTAATGGTTTGATTCGTTGATAGCGCCAGTTGATTACTCGTCAACTGCGTGTGCGCCTGTTGGAGTTGCTGATTCAACTGTTCAATTTGAAAGCGAGCGTCAGCAATGCGAGACTGTCTACTCAACTGTCTAGCGCGCAATCGCTCCTTTTGCTCAACGCTTAAACCCGCGCCATCAGTATCGCCGCTCAACTCAGCCTGATAAAGCTGATTTTCGGCCAACAACGCCGCCCGATTTTCGGTCAGCGATATGAGCTTGGGGGAAACATTGGATTGTCCAAAAATAGTTCCGTCTGTCGGCGAACCCGATGAAGGCTGAAGCTGACTGCGATAAAACTTGTTTTCCTCAATCAGCGTGTTGCGAATTTCTTGAAGAGATTCAAACTGAGCTTTCGCAGTGGTGGGATCAAAACTGACGAGCAGTTGGCCTGATTCCACCAGCTCTCCTTCATCCACGTGGATCTTCTCAATCACGCCGCCCACAGGCGCTTGCACCTCTTTAACCGCACTCTGAGGTTCAAGCTTACCCTTGACCGGAACAGTCTCTTCCACCTTGGCGCCACAAGCCCAAATAACGACAAAGCTAGTGACCCCGGCAATGCTCCAGACAATGGCTCGCGACCAAATCTTAGACTGCTCTAAGACAACCGGTTGTGCAGATTGCGAATTACTATCCCCATAGTCAGATAATGAACCGTCAGGCAAAGCCCAACCATTCTGAAATTGTAGTCGCCATTGCTGAATCAAAGCCCCCTGGCTTTTCAGAAGAAAGACCAAACCAGCAGCAACCGAAATTCCGACTACCCACCCTAGGGGAATCAAGAGCACCTGCGATTTTTTGTAGACCAACGCCGACTCTGTAGACTCAGGATTAACTTCAGCGTTTGCCTGAGGAGACGTCAACTGGGATTCTACTGCAGCAGAAGGGGTTGAGGCTGCCGCTATACCCACACCGTCGTCAGGAGACGTCAACTGGGATTCTATTGTGGCAGAAGGAGTTGAGGCTGCCGCTGCCGTTGTACCCACACCGTCGCCATTCGGTGCAGCATTCACTCCAGCAGGAATCGCAGGGTCCGCCGCCTTCGCAACAACAGCCTGGTCAACAATCGACTCAGACTCAGGAGCGGTAGACTGCAGAGCGGTCCAAGTTGTGGCTCCCACAACGCCATCTACTTTTATTTGAGCCGACCGTTGATATAAAGAGACCGCCCATCGGGTCTGAGGACCGTATACGCCATCGATAACGCCCTGGTAGTGGCCAAGCTCCTGTAGCTTAGTCTGAAGTTGAACCACGGCCTCGCCTCGACTACCGAGTCTAAGGGTGGAAGATGTCGGCGACACTGCATCAGAGGCAACGCCTGAAGTTTGAGATTTGGGAGAATGCAGCGGTGCGAGGTCAGTCTCAGGCAAACTCATGCAGGACTGAGACGACACCTCTTGATTAGCGGTTTGATTAGCGGTCGAATTCTGAACTTGGCTGCATTGCGTATCGGGTAAATCGCTAGCGCTGGGAGGGGGGCTTACGCAATTAGTGCAGGCTAGCAGTAGCAGTGTAGAGGGATCAGGCATAGCTTGAGTGGGAGACTAAGGGATCTTCAGCAAGTAACTCAACTTTCGAGTCGAGCTGTTGAAAGGTGAAAGTTGAACGGAAAAACAAGGAAGGTCCTGGTTTGCGATTAAGTCTCATCAGTCTGAACGCCGGTGAAAGTGATCATCTCTCATCACGTATTCTCAGATTTACAAAGTTTTCCGGAATTGAGGCGACTATTCTCTTCCATCAATCGGCTTAATTTTCAACTGAATCTGCAATGACATGTCGCATCAGGATTTGACCGCATGTCCTCTCCTCACACTGCCGAAAAGACTAATCGGCTACCTTCGCACGATGCTTGCGATGGATAGGACGATTCGATAAAATCCTTTGCTCTTTCTGCTTCCTTAACAGATCTGAGCAAGCCAGGAAAATCCTTTGACTCAAGAAACGTCCTCGGAGCAGCATAGTTCGCATTTCAGGCCATACTCCTTTGCAATAACCTCAAATGGTAGATGGCCCCAAGGCGCTCAGAAGGAAATCTTGATAGGCTAAACCCCTGATAATCAGCCCTTAGATAGTTCGCAAAGACAGCTATTGTCTCAAATTAGGCTATGGGCAATATAGAAGACTCTGCTTGATCCGAGTAAGTTCCCACAAGATTTCATTTAAATCAAATTTTCATTAGCCTAACAGTCAGAATTCGGATTTTGTCATTGGTCATTGGTCATTAGCAGGGCTATTTCATTCTCTTTAAAACCTATGCCTTCTACATTCAAGCCCTCACCCCCGACCCCTCTCCCAA
>JASJDH010000353.1 GCA_030065175.1 Leptolyngbyaceae cyanobacterium MO_188.B28
TGTGGGCATCGTGGGTTTAGCGTTGAACCTGCGGGCCTATGACTTCGTCAGCCAGGAAACCCGAGCAGCGGAAGACCCTGAATTTGAAACGTTCTACACCAAGAACATCCTATTGAATGAAGGTCTGCGGGCTTGGATGGCTCCGCAAGACCAGCCTCACGAGAAATTTGTGTTCCCTGAGGAGGTTCTTCCCCGGGGTAATGCTCTCTAGGGCGTTGTCTTGGCTGAGTTAGTCTGAGTGTTTCTTTAGACTAGATAGTCATATGATTTACCCTCACGAATAGTGGGGGTATTTCTTTAGGGGTCCACATTCACGGTTGAATATGCTATCTTGCGTATAGGCATTTGACGAAGCCCAAATGCTGCGCTCAATAGTAAAAACCGTTCAGGAAATAAGGAGGTGATGCCTATGCAAGATAGTAGTAGTAAACGCATGGGTCTCCAGGTTGAGATTAGTCGGCTGTGCGCCGGGGCTGTTCTCTAGGAGACATCAACTTCAAATTGATTGAGGTTATTTAGTCATCGGAAGCTGGTTCGCTATGGGTTCCTCCCGGCAGTCTGGCTTCAATCTGAAGACCCGCTACACCGCTCCTACCTAATAAGAACTTAGTTGTTTTTAAGTTCTTGCTTAGGTAGGAGCGGATAGTTTTTGGCGGAATTTGTTCAAATATTTGATTGAGCAGTCTCTGATTTTTCCCCCCTGTATCCTCCCATAGGAAAAATTTCCTGCTATAGGTTCTAAACTGCAAGTTGCGTAGTAAGCGGTAAATCCTTCTCTTTAGAGCACAATTTTTAGGTTTCGCTGGATTTACATAGACATACGGCTGAATCTCTTTCAGCGACGCGGGGAACCTCTGGAATAGAGAAGGGGTCATGAAATGATGGAATCAGTCTGTCCAAAAATTTTGATAAATTGGCCAGAGGGGAGAAGCGCTTAATATCTGCGATATGTCAGCAAGGTGGATTATCTCTAAATCCACTGGGTTTAGCTAACTTGTGGAAGTTGATAGGATAATTTGCCTGGACACTGACGTCTGAACTGATGTCTCCCTTAGGGTGTTTGTCTGCCTTAGTCTTTCATGCAAAAGGTGTGAGGAACGTTAAGGCATGTCTAAATTATTTCAGAAGTCCCTGCTGACGAGTCCAGCAGTTGTCGGCGCCGCTCTAGCAATGTCGGGGGCTGCGTTGGCCGCAGAATCACCCGATGTGGTTGAAACAAATGTTGATGCATTTGATTTAACTGAGTCTTTAACCATTGCTGATACTACAGACGTCGCTGTTGATGAGGCCTCGGTCGGCTTAGTGTCGGCTCCGGAAGCAGACATTACGATGGCCAGTGGATCTAACAGCGTAGATTCATTTGCCTTAGCCAGCCAGTCTAGCAGTGTGGATATGCTCGCCATGGCTAGCGGGGCTACAAGTGTGGACGCGCTCGCGCAAATCAATGACTACAGCAGTGATGTCACCCAGTTGGCTCAGGTAACCCGAGTCTCTGAGTTGTCTGACGTGCAACCATCTGATTGGGCGTTTCAGGCGCTGCGGCGGCTAGTGGAAGAGTATGGCTGTATTGAAGGGTATCCTAATCGGACCTTTCGGGGTAATCGGGCAATGACTCGATATGAGTTTGCGGCCGGTTTGAATGCTTGTTTAGATGTCGTGCTGCAGTTAATTGGATCCTCAAATTCACCTCAGGATCTATCTACAGTGCGGCGTTTGCAAGAAGAATTTCAGGCTGAGTTGTCAACCTTGCGAGGCCGGGTGGACGCCCTTGAGGCAGATGTCACTGAACTGGAAGCTAACCAGTTTTCCACCACCACTAAACTGAGCGGGGAAGTGACCGCCCACCTGAATGCGCCTATTGATTCGGCGTTTGCTGGGGAGAATCCGACCTTTGAATATCGGGCTCGCTTAAACTTTGACACTAGTTTTACCGGGGAAGACCGTTTGCGGTTACGGCTCCAATCAGGCAATAACAATGATGCGGCGGTAGGCTTTCCGGGCGGATTGGCGGACACCGCTAATGAAGGGAATGACATTGTATTAAATGATGCCTACTATGCCTTTCCAGTGGGCGATCGCCTCGACATCATTGTCGCTGGAAACAGCATTGTCACAGATGACTTCGTGACCAGCACCATTGTGCCCTTTGACGGCGTCAGCGTCGGTGAAGCGGGCAAACCCCTGTTCTATGATTTCGAAATGGGCGGCGGCTCAGGTATAGGGGGAAGTTACGCCATCACCGATAATCTTGTGATTGACGCCGGGTATTCGGTCGCCTCTAACGCCATCAGCAATCCAGAGGGGCAGGGTATTTTTGGCGGCGGCGGCCAGAGCTATATCGCCCAGCTTAGCTATCTCAGCGATAATCTTATTAATGCAGGGTTCGCCTATCTCCACGGGAATGAAGACCCCGGCAGTGAGGCGACCAATACCTTTGCGGGATTAGTGAACTTAGACTTTGGCCGATTTGAGGTGGGCGGCTATGCGGCGCTTCATGATCAAGTCGGGTCCAGCGAAGAATCTTTCTCTTGGCAAGCGGGGGTTTCGATGCCTGACCTGTTTGTTGAAGGAAATACGTTTGGCGTCTATGTGGGTCAAGCGCCTTCCTATGAAGAAGATGAGCCTTTCTTTGCGGAAGCATATTACGAAATGGAACTGAATGAGTTCTTATCGATTACCCCGGCCATCCTCTATGCCGAAGAAAATACCATCAACTCCGCCAATGTTGAGAGTTCCTCTGTTTATGGCACAATTCGCGCCGTATTCAAGTTCTAGAAGCGCCATCAACTCTGTCAATGTTGAGAGTTCCTCTGTTTATGGTTCTTTCGAGCTGGAGACAAACCTAGCGTCGCTTTAGCGAGTCGCTAAGCACTGGCCCATAATGCGCCGGTCAATATATAGAGAGATATAGAGAGGGTTCTCCTCACAGTCTCTGGCTTGTTACCCCCTTCGCTGTTTTGTCGGTGAAGGGGGTAATTTTTTCTTATCCTTAGATGGGAGCGCATCCTAGAGTGGGAAAAAATGGCGGTTGTGGTTAAGCTTCCCAAACCCTCTCCCAAGGCGTATTAGGGAGCTGCGCAGAGGGAAATCTAGCCTAACTTCGGGCAATATGTTACTATCCCTTATGAGTGAGTAAGGATAAAGTCAGTCGGAAATTAAAAACTTCCGTTGGTTTAAGTTAGATAGCCTTTTGCCGCTTTACGCAGTTTAGTTTGCTAATTCGGTTTGTTAATAGGCGTTTCGATCTATGTCCTTGTTTAATGGTGTGAGGAAATTTAAGAATGTCTAATTTTCTTTGGAAGTCTTTGCTGGCTGGTCCAGCTGTTCTAGGTGCAGCTTTTGTTGTATCTGGTTCTGCTTTAGCTGCTGAATCCACTAATGTGGATGCTCTAGAGCAAATCAATGATTATAATAGCGGCGCTTCTGTTGAGTTGGCTCAGGTTACGAGCGTTCAGGAGCTTTCTGACGTCCGTCCTTCTGATTGGGCGTTCACTGCTCTCCAGCGTTTGGTCGAAGAGTACGGTTGTATCGAAGGTTTCCCCAATCGTACTTATCGCGGCAATCAAGCCATGACTCGCTACGAGTTCGCCGCTGGCTTGAATGCTTGCTTAGATGTCATGCTCCAATTGATTGGCAGCGGTCAAACAGATTCCTCGGAACTCGCGACTATTCGTCGTCTGCAGGAAGAGTTCCAATCTGAGCTGGCTACTCTTCGCGGCCGGGTTGACTCCCTTGAAGCAGACGTTGCTGAGCTGGAAGCGAATCAATTCTCCACCACCACTAAGTTACGTGGTCAAGTGACGGCTCATGTGAACGTTCCCTTTGATGAAGCTCAGAATGGTGAAAGGACTACTTTCGAATACCGCGCACGCTTGAACTTCGATACCAGCTTCACTGGCGAAGACCGTTTGCGTTTACGCCTCCAATCTGGTAATAACAACGGGGCTCCTGTTGGTTTTCCTGGTGGTTTTGCTGATAGCAATGGTGGTTTCAGCGGAAATGCAAACGATATTGGATTTGACGATGTTTACTATGCTTTCCCCCTTGGCGATCGCATTGACGTAATCGTTGCGGGCAATAGCATTGAAACTGATGACTTTGTAACCAGCACCATCGTTCCTTTTGATGGTCCCAGCGTAGGCGATGGCGGCCTTCCTTACTTGTATGGATTTGGCGCTGAAGGCGGCGCCGGTCTCGGCGTTAGCGTGGCTTTGACGGATAATATCGTTGTTGACGCTGGCTATTCAGTTGATTCTGACGCCATTGGCAATCCCTCTGGTCAGGGTATTTTCAGCGGCGGTCCTCAGAGCTATATCGGTCAGCTCAGCTACTTGAGCGATGGTCTGATTGATGCAGGTCTCGTCTACATTCACGGTACTGAGGAAGTCGGCGGTTTAGCGACCAACACCTATGGCGGCTTAGTGAATCTTGACTTCGGTCGGTTTATGGTTGGCGGCGCTATCGCTTTCCATGAGTTGGAAAGCAGATCTGACGATACCTACTCTTGGCAGGCAGGTGTTGCACTTCCTGACTTCTGGTTAGAAGGCAGCACACTGGGTGTTTACGGCGGTCAAGCGCCTACTTATGATGGCGATGAGCCCTTCTTCGTGGAAGGTTTCTATGAGGTTCCCATCAGCGAGTACTTAACCATTACTCCCGCTGTCCTCTATGCTGAAGAGAACGATATCAATTCAGTAGGTCTTGAGGATTCCTTGTACGGTGTAATCCGCGCTACCTTCGAATTCTAAATCTGAATTCTGAACCTGTTATCTGATATCAGGTTAGAAAGCCCCGCCTCAGGCGGGGTTTTTTAGTGGCTAGCCGAGGAAACACAGGTTCATCTTAAAACCAGCAAACCCCAGTGGAGAACCGGGGTATACTAGAGGAAGTTTGAATTGGTTCAAGACTTTCCTGTCGTCGCCTGTGGAACTTTCTTGTAAAAGTGAATACGCCCTGCTGGCGTTACTGGAGTTGAGCACCCATTACAATACGGGTGAACCTCTACAAATCCGACAAATTGCAGCTAAACAAAATATCCCGGATCGCTATCTTGAGCAACTGTTGGCCACCCTACGGAGAGCTGGTTTGGTGCGGAGCCAGCGGGGAGCTAAGGGGGGCTATTTGTTGACCCAAGAACCCTGGAAGATTACCCTCTTTGATGTGGTCAGTTGTATCGAAGGGATTGACGCTCAGTCGGAACAAGAGTCGGCCCCAACCACGACTGAAAGTTTGGTGGTGAGAGGGATGTGGCGGGAAGTGCGGCAAGCGGCGGAAGCGGTTCTGCAAAAGTACACCCTTCAAGATTTGGCCGAAAAACGGGACGCGAAACATCAAATGGATATCATGTATTACATTTAGGCCAACATCATGCGGATTGCTCATGACGTTACGGAATTGATTGGTCGCACCCCTTTAGTGCAGCTGAATCGAATTCCTCAATCGAAGGGGTGTGTCGCCCGAATAGTGCTGAAGTTGGAGGGTATGAATCCCTCTGCGTCGGTTAAGGACCGCATTGGCTCCAATATGATCAAGGTCGCTGAAAAGGCGGGTTTGATTTCACCAGAAAAAACAACATTAGTAGAGCCGACTTCTGGGAATACGGGGATTGCGCTGGCGATGGCGGCGGCGGCAAAGGGGTATCGCCTCATTCTCACCATGCCAGAAACGATGAGTTCTGAGCGTCGGGCGATGTTGCGGGCCTATGGCGCTGAGTTAGAATTGACGCCTGGTATTGAGGGAATGGGCGGTTGCATTCAAAGGGCTCAGGAGATTGTGGATACCTTGCCAGACGCCTATATGTTGCAGCAATTTCGTAATCCCGCCAACCCAGAAATCCATCGGCGCACCACTGCAGAAGAGATTTGGGAAGATACGGAGGGTGGGGTTGATATTCTGATTGCTGGGGTGGGGACGGGCGGCACCATCACGGGGGTGGCGGATGTGCTGAAAAAACGGAAACCCGGGTTCCAAGCGATCGCAGTTGAACCGGCTAACAGTCCCGTGCTCTCAGGCGGACAGCCTGGACCCCATAAGATTCAGGGTATTGGGGCCGGTTTTGTGCCAGAGGTCTTAGATACGAGCTTGATTGATGAGGTGATCACTGTGAACGACGATGATGCGATCGCCTATGGTCGTCGTTTAGCTCGAGAAGAAGGTTTGCTGTCGGGTATTTCAAGTGGAGCGGCCCTTTGCGCCGCAATCCAAGTTGCTCGTCGACCCGATAACCAGGACAAACTGATTGTCATTATTCAGCCTAGTTTTGGCGAAAGATATCTCAGTACCCCCCTGTTCCAGGATTCCTAAGGATATCTGCCTAAAAAATGGAGACATAAAAAAGTGGGGACGGTATGAATCGTCCCCAATACTCCCCCTAATGCTTAACGCTTTGACTTAATATTGCTTGCTGAGGCCCCTAGGTTAATATCGGACCCTTTATCAAGCTAATTGGTGCATTTCATCTTCAAGTAGATGGACCAGTCTCTCATTACCCTGCTCTCTAGCAACTTGAAGGCGATGTAGCAAATTCTGATGAATATTTTGTTGATGAATTTTAGCGGCTTCTTGCAAAAGTGTACGACGAGCCTTCGCCATAGGATTTGCGGGCCTTGCTAAAGCTTTTAATTTCTGAAATATGGATTCTGGTTTTTGAGTAATTTGCTCAATTCGCCCTCTAGAGGTGGTCCGGTAAGTATGTCCTCGATAGGTCAATTCTGCGACAGGCTGAGGGATAGGAAGATGGCGAACATAGGAAAACTGGGTAGGGCATCCCCGATATGTACCCATGAGTTCGCTTTCGCTCACTTCTAGCATGGGAGGATTGTAATCATATTCAACACCGCGATAACAGAGTTTCATTTACTCTCAGTCTCCTACAATCAATTCCATTCATTGACTTAGCAAAAACTGTTCGCTTGCTTAAGCGAAGAGTCTTGAGCCAGTTTCTGCTAGGCTCCCTCAATTCATAGACCAAATTTTGGGAGCCAAAAAAATTGAATAAATTTCTGTATTTCTGTAGTGTATTTTACCATTTTGGAGTTGTGTCAGCAATTCATGAAAAATTAATTCTTCATGGCGCTTCAGCCACATATATCCCTTAGTCGTCAGGGGTCGCGAGATTAACCTGAGGGATTTCAGTTATGCTGGAAAAGCGGAAAGTTAATTTAACTTAACGAATCTTCTAAGTATCCCTGGTGTTTGTATGAAGTGCATCATCAATCGTCGAGCCCAGTTTTCGGCGAGTCATCGCTATTGGCTTCCAGAACTGACTGACGCGGAGAATGCTAAGCAGTTCGGGCTTTGCGCCCGCGCTCCGGGTCACGGTCACAACTATGTCCTATATGTAACGATGGAGGGCGAGCTAGATGAGTACGGCATGGTGCTCAACCTCTCGGATGTAAAGTCGGTGATTAAGCGAGAAGTGATCGGTCAGCTGGATTTTTCCCATCTGAATGATGTCTGGGAAGAATTTCGGCAGACCTTACCGACCACCGAAAATATCGCCCGCGTCCTCTGGCGGCGTTTGGCCCCCTTCTTACCGATCACGAATATTCAACTGTTTGAACATCCCCAGCTCTGGGCTGACTACCAAGGAAATGATATGGAAGCGTATCTCACCATTAGCACCCACTTCAGCGCCGCCCATCGACTGGCGCATCCAAAACTAAGCTACGAAGAAAATTGTGAAATCTATGGCAAGTGCGCCCGTCCCCATGGCCATGGTCATAACTATCATCTGGAAGTGACCATCAAAGGGGAAATTGATCCGCGAACGGGGATGATTGCTGATTTAGGGGCTTTCCAAAAAGCGGTGCAAGATCAGGTGGTTGAACCCTTTGATCACACTTTTTTGAATAAAGATATTTCCTATTTTGCGGAGGTGGTTCCAACGGCGGAAAATATTGCTGTCCATATTCGAGACCTGCTGCGCAATCCCATTAAGGAAATTGGGGCGACTTTGCACAAGGTAAAGCTGATTGAAAGCCCAAATAATTCGGCTGAAGTGTATTGCACTGAGGCTGAGGCGAGTCTGCTTCAAGCGGTTAAGGCTGAGCCTGCTTTGGCTAAGATTTAAGCTTTTGCTAATCGAATGCCGATAATTGATGCACGGATGCAATGATGCGCTGATGAAGGGAAGTAGCATTCGAAGAATATCCGCAGAGTGGTTTGGGATTAACCTTCGAATGCTATGTTTTCCTGGCTAATTTCCCTAGTGGGGGATATTAAGGAATTTCCCTCTAGCTGTAATTCTGCAAATAAATTGCATCCCATCTACCCATTCACCCATCCACTGCCTTCTAATGGGCCTATTTTTACTCAAACTCTATGGAATTGTCTGTCCTCAAGGGTTACCGGCGTCTATGGGATCTGCGCTGTTCGCGATATTGCTGGAGCGTTTCCGCTACTTGGACTCTTTGCTCTGGCGTCAACACATTGCGAACTTCTAGTAGAGCCGTAAAGCGCTGATTTTCCAGCTCTTGTTGAAGGGTTTGGACTTGCTGGTGAATTTCTATAATCTGTTCTGAGTCAGCTTCGCTGGTTAATAGCGAATACATGCGTTCTCTTTTTTCGTGGATTTGTTGACGCAGGCTGCTGGTTTCTCCTCTTGACTGCTGGTAGATGGCTCGAATTTGCTGCATTTGCTCATCGCTCAAGTCGAGCGATTGCAGCCATTGCATCCAGCGGGAGTGACTCCTTTCTTCGGCGTGGTCTCTATCGGATGAAGGGAGCTCTGTGGGGCGTTGAGCAAATAAATCTGGGGTTGGTTGAGGAGCGTTTGGTAAGGCGGCGGCAGATTCGCTTTTGGCTGAATGGGCGCTTATGGGAAGTATCAGCGCGACTGCAGTGATGGGAAGGAGTAAACGCAAAATCATTATTTGGATTTACCTAAACTGGAGTTTATAGCTATCTGGACGGCTGCAGATCCGCCGAGTTTCTAGATTCATCCAAATAACATATGCCAGCCGACGAGTGCGATCGCGCCATCCGCCAGCATATGACTCAAATAACTGGGCCACAGCGAACGATACTTTAAGCAGCAGCCCGACCAAATGGCTCCAGCGCTGAATACCCCCAGCGAACCTAGGATGATCACCCGCCAGTCCTGGAAATAACCCGTCAGCGCAATGGTGTGGTGAATCGTAAAAAATAGCGCTGAGAGCGACACCGCCCCAATACCGGATATCAGGCTTTCGCAGTGGCGGTACACAAACCCGCGCCAGATATATTCCTCAATCAATGCATTGATAAAAGTCCAATAGGCAGCCCCCGCCAAGAAAATCCAAGGGCCAGTAATGCCAACTTCTTGGGCTTTTGCTCGGGTTGCCTCCGCCTCAATCCAGCTCTGACCCAAAAGCCAATACGCCCCGACGATAACCCCAAACATCAGTAGGCCCAGGAGGACACCCGCTTGAATCCCCTGTCGCCTAAACCAACTGAATGGGATAATCTGCCCCCGCTCCACCCGCCACGTCCATATGATTGGGAATGCGATTAACCAAATTTTGATGGCGGTAAAAACAGTTTGACCGATTCCCCCAGGAGCGATAAACACCGACATCATCACCCCAATGCTGGGCGCTGGAACCAAGAGGATAAGCGCGAGGACGGCTTGCTGACGGGAAAATTTTTTCAGCACATTAATTAGTTGATTAATAGCCCACTCTGAAACAATTAGGCTAAAACAATCAGTCCGCCAAAACAATCAGTCTCTTACAACAATTAGGGATCTGCAGATCAATAACATCCCATCTACCTATCCACCCATCCACCCATCCACCCATCCACCCATCCACCCATCCACCCATCCACCCATCCACTGCCTTTTAC
>JASJDH010000018.1 GCA_030065175.1 Leptolyngbyaceae cyanobacterium MO_188.B28
CAGGCCTACGGATTTAAAGACCGTAGGCCTGTCTTTCTGTTACTTAGATAGCTTCAATCCTCTCGAAAGGGAGCTGTCCAAAAGGTGGTGTCAGCACTGGGCGATGGTGAAAATTCGGGCCGTTCAAGCTCAACAGCCCCTGCACGTGGCGGCAAGTCAAACTCTTCTCGCAAAACATCATCTATCTGCTCAAAGGGAGTTTGGCCGATTGCATTAAAAACGATTTCTCCCTCCTGATCAAAAAGAACAATTTGAGGAACCGCTCCCGTGAAATAATAGGGCGCTTCTGTAGCGGAATAAGTCTGATCCGTCAAAATGGTATCGACGTTGACCGGGATAAAATCCATCTGACGACCGTAATAAGCCTGGAGATTGGAAACTACAATTGCGTATTCCTTACAATCTCGGCTGTCATCCAAATAAAAGGCGAGTAGCGCAGGCGTATGACGTTTTAAGGACGTGGCCAGGTCCACTTTTGGAGGCACCAGCGCGCCATTTCCAGCGTAAAGAACAAAAATGTTGCCGTCAAATCGGTCATCATCCATACCCGCCAGCGCCGAAGGCATCCCCAAACAGCCTAAGCCAATCAGTAAAGTCAGCAGGACCAGTAAGCGGCCAAACAAGCCGCTAATAGGATTAAGACTGAAGGCTCCCCACCTCCGCAGCCAAGAGAAGATCATCATCTCGCAAAAAAATTGATAATGGCTCAAATCCTATTTATTCTACCTTTACTCCTCCCCAATCCCTTAAATCTAAGCCGTTTGAAGACAACACTCTCGATTCGACAAGGTTAATTTCCCCATTAGTCAAGCCTTACTCTCCCCTTGGTCAATCGACCTTGCCCCTCCAGTCCAGACCTCTTCAGAGCGAATCGCGACCATCAGATTTGAAGAGAACTAACAATCTTAGGAAGTCGTTCCAATGAAAGGGTATGCTTTGCATTAGATTTATTTAATTTTTCGGATTAATATCGCTCCTTTAACTGACGCAATTTAGAGGCTGAACGCTTTGTCTTTTCACTTATGCTGGGCCAGAGAGCTTTCTGCAATGCGGTTTAGACTCTTGGCAAACTGATGAAACAACTCCTTTACCTAGAGATTCCCACTTCGAACATCACTGCTGTTCAAACCTGGTTAAAACAACGACCTTCTGAAGCCTATGTATTGCCTAGTGATCCTCCGGCCAACCTAATCGCCACCATAGATGGACTCAGGGTTGAGTGGAAAGACGCGGCGCTGTCGCTGTTCACCTGGCGACATCAGAACACCACATATTTGAAGGTCTTTCAATGGTCTGACAGCCCTTTGCCTCATCAGAAGCGCTTTTTATGCGAACTGAAAGACGCATTAAGACATCAATTTCCTTACCAACCTCCCCAATTCCCTGACATTGATGTCAGCGAACAAGACATTTTCTCGGCGTTAGAGCCTTATTACCCGCTGACGGCTAAGTATTTTCGCCGGATTCCCAACGGAGAGTTTGACTTGCAGCGGGTCTATTGGTGGGAAAAGCGCTGGCGGGAAGAAGTTAGGTCAGGCTTTGCCTCCTTGGAAGGCGCTGGTTCCAAGCAACCGCCCATTGTCAGACAGGCGCCTGATATCCAACGACCCGATTCAAGCTGGGACATCATCGTGGTTGGAGGCGCATTAGGGGCGTTAAGCGCGGCGATGATGGCTCAGTTGGGCTATAAGGTCGCTTTAGTTGAACGGATTAATTTTGGCCGGATGAATCGTGAGTGGAATATCTCGCGGAGTGAGCTACAAACATTGGTGGATGTAGGCTTGCTGAGTCAGTCGGAGTTGGAAAGTGTGATCGCCCGTGAATATATCGACAATTTCAATCTATTCTTTAGCGGCAATAATGCCCCCAACGCCAAGGCTCCCGTACTAAAAACGCCCACTGTCCTCAATATCGCGATGGATTGCGATCGCCTTTTGCAGCTCTGCGGAGAAAAATTGCTCGCAGCTGGGGGAGCCATTTTTGAGCGGACAGAGTTTGAACAAGCGTTTCTGGAAGCCGATCGGATCACTATTCAGGCCCGTAATTTAGAGACCAATCAGGGCATGCATCTACAGTCGCGCCTCTTAATTGACGCCATGGGCACCACCTCGCGAATCGCCCAACAGATTACGGCCGGTAAAGCGTTTGATAGTGTTTGTCCCACCATTGGCGGCGTAATCAAAAGCGGCTTTGGGCCTGGCGTATGGGATAGTAACTATGGGGAGCCGCTATTTACGAATGGCGACATTAGCCGCGGACGACAACCCATTTGGGAAATGTTTCCGGGTAAAGGCGATGATCTCACCATCTACCTTTTCCACTATCACCAAATTGAGCCAGACAACCCAGGCTCCCTGTTGGAACTATACGAAGACTTTTTCACCTGTCTGCCAGAGTACCGCCGCTGCAATGTAGACGATCTGGAATGGCGAAAAGCGACCTTTGGCTATATTCCAGGCCGCTTTAGCCGCAATGCAGCGGATCGACAACCGGGCTATGACCGAGTCCTGTCAATTGGGGATGCGGCGGCGTTTAACTCTCCGCTTGTCTTCACTGGCTTCGGCTCCCTGGTGCGAAATTTGCCGCGGGTCGTCCACTTACTCCATACCGCCTTAGAGCTAGATCTTCTAACTGGCGAAGACTTGGGCGGGATTAACGCCTATCAAGATAATTTGGCCGCCACTTGGATTTTTTCTCGCGGCATGATGGCGCGCCCTGACTCAAAATTGCAGCCTCAGTGGATTAACTCAACCCTAAATACCTTCTTTGGCGTGCTGACGGCAGAATCCTCGGCATGTGTCGATGATTTTATTAAGGATCGCGGCAGCTGGCCCTTTATGAATCAGACTACCCTCCAGGCAGGGTGGCGTAATCCCAAAATCCCTTGGTGGATTGTCCAAGCCATTGGCTTCAAGGGCTTAATCGCTTGGATTCCGACTTACTTAGCCTTTACCTTCGCCGCCTTGATGTCTTTCTTATTTGGAGGGTGGATTCCTGAGTTGTTGCAATATTGTCAGCAAGCGATCATACGTCACTGCCCTAGACTTTGGTTACGCTTGCTCGGTTGGAGCTATCTACTGACTTACGGCATGGGAAATCCCAAATCCCGATTCTGTTTGCCTTCCTTTTCAAGCATCGCCGAGGATCCGCAAAAAACTCCCGAGCTAGTATCTTAGGGCGAGCCGTAATTATCGACGTAGTAGGCGGATTAATGCAGTTCCCGTAACTGCGCCCCCTATAAACCCGCCAATAGCGCCCAATATAGCCCCAATACTAACCCAATCCACATGCTTATCTGGCCAAACTATATTCCAGACCATAAGCGGGGCTAAAATAGCAGCCAAAGCCAAATTCATCGCTCCCGCCAACGATCCAGCCGCGATCGGAATAGTGAGGCCCCAACCTACTCCTGTGAATTCAGGTAATCGGGCTAAAACCCCGATCAGGAAGGACATCGCCATACCCGTTCCAACAGACGCAACAATACCTGCAGATTTATCCACCAAGCCGATCAACGCCCCAACGCCAGCGCCCGCCAAAACCGCAACCAGTTCTGACAAGCACCAAAACCACCACCTACTTACGCTGTTTGACATATGATCGTCATCTCTCCAGGTACTTAACTTATTTTCCCCCAAGTTGGCGCCATACCAAAAAAGTTAGCCCCAAACTCATTCTGATGCTTAACGCCAGAATGTTTTCAAGGCTAACTTTTCAACAGCTTTATAGCCGGGAGGTATTTAGAAGTATTTGAGTGACTTAGAGAATTGACCAATGCGAATAGCCAATTCTCATGCCGCAGCAAACTCAGTTTAGTGGATTCTAAGGTTAAGCGTCCTATATTGACCTAGAGAACGCCAATACTAGCTAAACCTAAAATACCGCCTATTCCCATAACATGACCAAAGCACCAACAAGCAATTACTGCAGGTGCGCTCAAGCCGCCAAAAAACTCGGGCTTGACGGTAGCTGGCCCTTCATTCGGATTCTTGATGGCGAATTTGCCAATGGCAAGCGCTGCAACATTGTAGGCGCACATAACGAGCGCGACTTTTGGACTCCATTCCACAGTGCGAGGCACAACAGTAGCGAGTAGCGTTAAGTCAATCAATTTGCGTTCTCCTTGATATTTTATAGAAAAGCAGATCCTAAGTCTCCATCTTTCCTTAGGTTGTGAATCAGCATAGGCCTCTTGTTGCAATATTTAATAGAAGATAAACTTATCTAAACTGCTGCAGAAGCCAAACAGAATCCTCTGGACGCTCTATATTCAGTCATGTGGAGGAATTGGATTGTTTCTTGACTGGGTCATTGAGCCATCTCTGCAATCCAATCAGCAGTGGACAAGGAGGTTTTGATCGAATGGCCGCAAATAGGGGGGCGCACCCGCAAAACTGGACTTTGCAGTTGGGAATCATCTATTGCTCCCTGCAGTTCTTCCCCCCTATCGCCAGGCATGCCCCAACCATTCGAAATTATCCCTGAGTTCAAAACGTCTTTTTGGCGATGGGGAGTCGCCCTAGGAATTGATTGTATGGCGGCGAGTTCAATCAGTTCTATGCTGGGGAGCAACCTTTTCGTTTGGATTCTAAGCTTTTTGCTAATTTGGATGGGATTACGGGTGGTTGTAACAGCTTATAATCAGGGACAGACTTTAGGTTGATGAGCGTTTAACCGTAAGCTCAAAAATTGGTTTGCATATGTGCAGAGTCGTATGAGACAATAATGATTTGTGTCTAATCGTGGGTGAGGCGGTTATTTTCAAATACCTCTCTCTTGCTATGGCATGAATAACTCAATCATTTTTTTAAGGTTATGGCTAAAGGCGTCCGCTTAATCATTACTCTAGAGTGCACTGAGTGCCGTAATAATCCTGACAAGCGATCTCCAGGGGTATCTCGGTATACGACCCAAAAGAATCGTCGGAATACCACCGGGCGACTAGAATTGAAAAAATTCTGCCCCCACTGCAATAAGCACACCGCTCACAAAGAAATCAAGTAATTAATTATCAACACTACTGGGAGTTTATGGCTTACTTTCGTCGTCGCGTTTCCCCTATTCAGCCCGATGAGCCGATCGATTATAAGGATGTTGATCTGCTTCGTAAATTCGTTACTGAACGGGGGAAGATCTTACCTCGTCGCATTACTGGACTCACCGCTAAGCAACAGCGCGCTTTGACCTCTGCTATCAAGCGAGCAAGAACCCTCGCTCTGTTACCTTATGTCAATCGAGAAGGCTAGGCGGTTCGGAAAGTTTTGATGTATCGGGGGGCTTGGATTGGTGGATAAGGGAACCCTGATTGAGTTTCGATCTCAAGGCGATCCTTGCCTTGCAGTTATTGATAGACCTGAGGGTAAGAAGAATTGGATTGTCGTCGATAGTCGAGGGCAATCTCATACGCTTCATCCTCGTCAGTTTACCTACGCCGTTCCAGATGAGAGTTATCGCCCCGATGACATTTCCAATTTCCTCCAGGAAGCCGAAGCTTATATTGATCCATCAAATCTGGCAGTTGCTTGGGAACTTTTAAGTGAGGTCGGAGAGTTTGCTGATCCAGCTTCTCTAGCGTTACTCCTGTTTTCAGATCGTCGTCCGCCCTTATGCTATGCAGCTCATCGGCTCTTGTCGGATGACAAAGTCTACTTTAAGCAGAAAGGGGAACGCTATGAACCGCGTTCAGCTGCGCAGGTCGAGGAACTTCAGCATCAATTCAGCCGAGAAGCTCAACGACTTGAGGAACGCCAGGGCTTCCTCAATCGGGTGGAGCAGGTTCTATCTGGCGAGTCGGTAGAATGGGATAAAAGCGATCGCCCCCGACTCGAGTCTTTAGAGCGGTTTGCCGCATTTGGAGATGAAGCCAGTCAACGTGCTTCGGCCCAAGAAATCTTGCTTGCCCTGGAACGGTCCCAAACTTCGGAAGCTGCTTTTCAATTGTTGGTTGATCTGGGGGTATGGAGCAAGCATGAGAATTTGGCTCTGCGTCGCAGCCCGTTCCCGACCCAGTTATCTGAGAAGGTTCTCTCAATGGCGCAGCAATGCCTACTCAATCCTCCCCCTGATCCAGACGCCAATCGACTTGATTTAACTCATCTCAAGGTCTACACCATCGATGATGAGAACACTCGTGAGATCGACGATGGTCTGAGTTTAGAAGTACTCGATGATGGCAAACAGCGCCTTTGGATTCACATCGCCGATCCGACTCGCTGGCTGCTTCCGGGAGATGATTTAGATCTAGAAGCTCGTCGTCGTTGCACCACACTCTATTTGCCGACGGGAACCATTCCGATGTTTCCTTCGGATCTAGCGACAGGCCCGATGAGTTTGGTTCAAGGGCAAACCTGTTGCGCTCTAAGTTTTGGGATTGTTTTGGATGACGCCGGGGGCATTGAGGATTATTGTATTAAGCCCAGCTTCATTCAACCCACCTATCGTCTTACTTACGAAGATGTGGACGAAATGCTGGAGCTAGGCGCGCCAGCAGAATCGGAACTGACTGCAATCGCCAATTGGTCCCAGCAGCGCCAAGCCTGGCGAGAAGCACAGGGGGCCATCAGCATCAGCATGCCTGAATCCTCCATCAAGGTGAAAGATGATGAAATCGATATTCAAGTATTAGATGACTCCCAAGCGAGACAGCTTGTGGCTGAAATGATGATTCTTGCGGGGGAGGTCGCCGCCTGTTATGGGCAGGACCATAATCTAGCGATTCCTTTTCGCAGTCAGCCCCAACCAGAGCTGCCCTCCCAAGAAGAACTTTTGCAATTACCCACGGGTTGGGTGCGCGACTGCGCCATTCGTCGGTGCATGTCTCGCAGCGAAGTTGGAATCACCCCAGCTCGTCACGCCACGTTAGGATTAGGCAGCTATAGTCAAGTCACGTCGCCAATCCGGCGATATACAGATTTGCTGGCGCACTTTCAACTCAAAGCTCATTTACGAGGCGAGGAACTCCCCTTCTCAGCCCAAGAAATGACAGAATTGACCCAGGGAGCCAGCAGCGCCGCCTATGAAGCGAGTTTGGTGGAACGCCAAACTAAACGCTACTGGGCGCTGGAATATCTGCGCCGCAACTCAAAAATCTCCTGGCAAGCTATGTTATTGCGTTGGCTGCGCGAACATGAGCGGTTAGGACTGATCATGCTAGAAGAGTTAGGGCTGGAACTGGCTATGCGCTTCAATCGTTCGGCAAAGTTGGGAGATTACTTGCAAGTGCGGGTAGCCTATGCCGATCCGCGTAAAGACGTGGTTCAGCTAGAAGAAGTGATGGAGAGCGCTCTACAGGCTTAATACCCTGATGCAGCAAGCTCCACAGCCGATTGAAAAAGATTTGGTGCTAGTGGGTGGGGGACACACCCACGCTATTGTCCTGAGGATGTGGGCGATGGCTCCCTTGCCGGGCGTTCGGCTGACCTTAATTACCAATCTGGCGGACACCCCCTACTCCGGTATGCTGCCCTGCCATATCTCCGGCTTATACAACTTTGACGAATCCCATATTGATCTGAGACCGCTAACCCGTTTCGCGAACTGCCGTCTCTTTATGGATACTGCGGTTGGCCTGGATTTGAATCATCAAAGTGTTCTGTGCGCACATCATCCGCCTGTTGCTTACGATGTGCTCTCTATTGACACGGGCAGTACGCCAACAACGATCCAAGTTCCAGGGGCGGCTGAGTATACAGTGCCCGCCAAACCCGTCCCCAATCTACTCGCAGAATGGGGCAAACTGACTGAACAGGTCGCTCAAACCCCTCAGCGCCCTGTGGTCATCGGAATTGTCGGCGGCGGCGTTGGCGGGATTGAATTGACTTTGAACATGCAGGTGCGGCTTCACAACATTTTGAAGCAAGCAGGACAGCCGCTTAGCAACCTGACGGTGCATCTTTTTCATCGAGGCGCTGAAATCGCCACTGGCCGGAATCCCTGGACTCGTAAACATCTACAGACATTATTGATGCGTCGCGGCATTCAGTTGCATCAACGGGAAAATGTTGTGGCAGTCGAAAAGGCGTCTGCCAATTCCCAGCAGCATTGGGTCCGATGCGCGTCGGGACTGGCGGTGGCCTGCGATCGCATCTTCTGGGTGACCAACGCTTCAGCGCCAGACTGGATCCAACCATCGGGAATCCAACGGGATACCGCAGGCTTTATTCTGGTAGGCGATACGCTCCAGTCCCTCTCCCATCCCAACGTGTTCGCCGCCGGCGACATCGCTACAATGGCGAACCATCCCCGACCCAAAGCTGGCGTATTCGCCGTCCGCCAGGGCAAACCCTTGTTCCATAATCTACAGCGATACCTTCTAGATCGCCCCTTAAAACCCTTCATCCCCCAAAAACAATTCCTCAACATCATCGATACCGGCTCCGGCTCCGCCATCGCCTCCCGCGGCCCCTTCAGTTGGGAATCCCGCCTGGCCCGACGCTGGAAAGACTGGATCGACCGCAACTTCATGGCCCTCTTCACGGATTTTCCGGACATGGAAAATCAGAAACCACAGACCCGCAAGAAGGCGCTGAGGGCAACATCCAAAATCCTTAGCGGAGCAGAGCGGAGCCATGCCCCTAGGGCTATAAATCCAAAATCCAAAATCCAACCCCTTCCAACCCCCACATCCACCTCTCCCGTCACCCCATATTGCGCGGGTTGCGGCTCAAAAATCGGCAGCGCAGCCTTAGATAAAGCCTTAAAGCGAGTTCTAGAGAACTCCCCCGACCCTAGCCAATGGCCCCAGACCGACAATATTTTGATTGGTCTCAACGACCCTGACGATGCGGCAGTGGTGAAAATCCCAGCGGGTCAGGCGATGGCGCACACAGTGGACTATTTTCGGGCAATCGTGGACGATCCCTTTATTTTTGGCCAAATCGCCGTCAACCATTGTCTTAGCGACCTGTTCGCCATGGGCGCTGAACCCCAAAGCGCATTAGCGATCGCCACCCTGCCCTATGCCACTGAAAGTAAGCAGGAAGAAATCCTCTATCAGCTGCTATCGGGCGCTAACAAAGCCCTGGCCCAGTCAAAAACGCCCTTGGTCGGCGGCCATACCACGGAAGGGTCGGAACTTGCTCTGGGATTCGCCTGCAATGGCTTAGCAAATCCGAATCGCCTGCTGCGTAAATCAGGCATGCAACCCGGACAAACACTGATTCTGACTAAACCCTTGGGAACTGGCGTTCTGTTCGCCGCCGATATGCGGCTGGCGGCTAAAGGACGATGGATTGAGGGTGCGATTGCAGCCATGCTCCAATCCAACCAAGCCGCCGCCCTCTGTCTTCAGCGCCATCAAGCAACCGCCTGCACCGACGTCACCGGCTTCGGATTATTGGGCCATCTGCTAGAAATGGTAAAAGCCTCACGGGTTTCTGTCACATTGGACCTAAGCCATCTCCCCGTTCTCAACGGGACACGGGAAATTCTCGCCCAAGGCATCGTCAGCTCCCTTCACCCCCAAAACCTGCAGGCTGCCAGCGCCCTCCAAAGTCGCGCTAGCGCCAGCCGCCACCCCGACTACCCCCTACTCTTCGACCCCCAAACCGCCGGCGGACTCCTCGCATCCATTCCGGCGGAAGAAGCGGAGGACTGTCTAAATGCGCTTCATCACCTTGGCTATCAAGCAAGCTGCTGTATCGGGCAGGTATTTTCACTGAACCAGTCAACCCAACCCATCACCATCGATAAGTGGTGAGGGTCTTCAAAGAATAAATTGGGAAATCGTTTGAAAATCTGATAGAAAATGGCGTCTCTTTTCACGGCGGAAACGAGGCTCTAAGCAATCCTGTATTATGAGGTGATGGTTTTCTCACACTATCTAGGCTTCTTTGCCTTTCCCCTCTAAAATCCAAAATCTAAAATCACTTCTTCTCCCTTCCCATCTATCTCGCCTAATCCGTGCCCCAATCCCTATCCGTAGATGAATTCCTCAACACGCCAGGCGAAATACTGGATGTTCGCAGCCCAGGCGAATACGCCCAAGGTCACATTCCAGGCGCTGTCAGTTTCCCATTATTTTCTGACGAAGAACGGGCTCAAGTGGGGACTTGCTACAAACAAGAGGGACGAGATCAGGCGGTTGAGTTGGGATTTGAGATCGTCGGGCCAAAAACAGTCAATTTCCTTAGAAAAGCTAAGCAATTGACCCCTGACAAGCAAATACGACTGCACTGCTGGCGAGGCGGAATGAGAAGTCTTTCAGTCGCATGGATCCTTGAAATGGGGGGGCTTCAAGTCTCCCTGCTTGAGGGGGGGTACAAAGCCTTTCGCCAATGGGTGCGAGCGATCCTGGCAATGCCTAAACCCATTCAGGTATTAGGCGGCATGACCGGCTCCGCTAAAACAGAGATTCTAAACGCCTTAGCCTTTCAAGGGGACCAAGTCCTCGATCTAGAGGGGTTAGCGAATCATCGAGGGAGTAGTTATGGAGCCTTAGGAATGCCGCCTCAACCGAGCACCGAGCATTTTGAAAATCTGCTCGCCATGGCGTGGAACAAGTTTCATACCCAGTCCCCTATTTGGATTGAGGCAGAGAGCCGGAATATTGGCTCCTGCCGAATTCCTACAGAACTTTTTGAACAGATGAAACAGGCTGCTGCTTTAGAGATTACAAAATCGATTGAGGAGCGTCTGACTTTACTCGTAAAGATATATGGGCAAGCCAACCCAGACGATTTAATCACTGCCACAGAACGTATCCGCAAACGACTGGGGGGACAGCGCACCCAGGAGGCGATCGCGCTCATCCGCGAGGCCAAATTAAAGGATGCAGTCGCCATTCTGCTAAGCTACTACGATCGCGCCTACCAACATGACCTAGACCGACGACGGCAGCAAATCCCTACTGTTGACCTCAGGGGACTCTCCTATGAAGAAAGCGCCAAGTTACTTAAGGAGAAGGTGAGGTTTTATGGACTGGGAGTAGAGGAGATGGGGAAGATGGGGGAGTAGAGGGGATGGAGGAGGAATCCCCAATTCCTCCCGATCCCTACCCCTAACTCCGTACAAATGAGTAAGCTAGATAATGAATATTCGCTAACTTTTGTTTAAACTATGATGATTCTTCCTGGTTCACCAGTTCGCGTCACCAATGTTGACGATACTTACTACGGCTTCCAAGGCCAAGTTCAGCGAATAATCGACGGAAAAGTCGCTGTTCTCTTCGAGGGCGGTAATTGGGATAAGCTGGTCACCTTCAAACTCTCAGACCTAGAGACAGTTGTTAAAACGGCGGGGAAAGGCAAGAAGTAACCCACTCAAGATGTAATCGACTATGCGTCTTCCCTTACCCCAATTTGCGACGCGCGATCGTCAACCTGGCCATATCGCCGAGGTGATTGAAACATCAACCACCGAATTCTTGGCTCAGTGTTTAGACCCTGAAGCTTTGAATTTTCCAGTCATGCCGCCATTTGGAAGTTGGGTTAAGGCGACTGATGAAGAGTCGGGCAACCAAATCTACGGTGTGGTTTACCATGCCACCACCAGTCCGATTGATTCTGTTCATCGGGCTAGAGCTTTGGGGTTATCGTTGCCAGAGTTAAGGGAGCAGCAACCTCAGATTTTCGCCATGCTGAAGACTGAATTCCGAGTGGCGATTCTTGGATTTCAGCCAGAGCAAATAGGAGGGCGGGGAAATGGTCTCAGTGAATTGGTTTATCAGCATCTGCCGCCTCGTCCTCCTCAGGTGCACCAAGCTGTCTATCGTTGCGAACCGGCAGAAATCCTCCACTTCAGCGAACAATTTGACTTTCTACGAACGCTGCTGCAGACGCCTGGGGCGCCAGTGGAAGGGCTAACTGCCGCAGTGATTCGCACTATCTATCAGTTGAGACAAGCTGACCGAACCTGGTTAGTTAAAGCAGGGCGCGCCCTGAGTCTCTTGCTGAAGGATGATTATGATCGCCTCCGGATCATTTTGAATCAAATACATGTCTAGATGACGACCTACGACTGGATTGTGGTGGGAAATGGTCTGGCGGGGGCCGCCCTGAGTTATGAACTCGCCCGCCAAGGCTTTTCGGTGCTGGTGTTAGAGCAGCATCGGCAGCCCAGCAGCGCCACCCGCTACAGCTATGGCGGCATTCCCTATTGGTCGGGAACCACTGCGATAACCCGCCAACTATGTCTGGAGGGCATTGAGCGCCATCGGATCTTATCCTCGGAACTCGATCGCGACACCCAATTTCGAGAGCTAGACTTACTGCTGACCATTCCTAAGGGGGAGGATCCAGCGGTGATCGCGCCCCGATATGAGAAATTTGCAATTCCTCCCCAACTGGTCAGTGCGGCGGCAGCCCATGATCTAGAACCGAAATTGAATCCGGATGCGATCGAGGGAGCCCTCACCGTTCGCCACGGCCATGTCCACCCCTCAGCCCTAACAACCGCCTATAACCATGCACTTCTACAACTGGGCGGGACAATTCAAATTGCCGCCGTCGCAGACCTGGTGCGAGTGGGTGATCGGATCACTGGCGTTGTGGCTGAGGGACAACCCTACAGGGCTGGGAAGGTCGCGATCGCCAATGGCGCCGCTAGCCGTTCCCTTCTGAAAACCTGCGGAATTCCCGTACCGCTCTATTACAGTCATGCGGAACTGATTGAAACGCCCCCCGTCGATTTCCAAATCCGCTGCCTACTCATGTCGGCCAGCTTGAAAAGATCGGATTTAGAATCCCAGGCCAGCCGCCCCGAAATCGATCAGCTTTGGGATCAGCCTGGCCATGAAGTCGCCCCGCCCATCCTAGACGCCGGGGTGATTCAATTCCAAGACAACTCTCTGCGGATGGGCCAAATCAGTCGCGCCCTGACATCCCTTGAACCTCACGTTAATGCCGCCCAGAGTCAAGCCGACTTGAGAACCGCCAATTCAGCCTTGATCCCTGCTCTAAACGGTGTCCCGGGAGCCTGGTCTCGCTGTCTTGTCTCCTTCACCCGCGACGGTCTGCCTCTAGTGGGACCGTTGGGCGGAATTGAAGGGATCCATATTTTTTCCGGCTTCACCAGCCCATTTGCCCTATTGCCGCCAATCGCAACGCGCTTCGCTCAATGGCTTGGCGGCAAATCGGATCCGATCATTGAACAGATGCGGCCCGATCGCTTCACACACCAATTTGAAAAAAGCGGAGACTAGAGCTAAAGCACCCTCAGCGACGATCTTCTCTATTGCCGCCAGCATCCGGTATATAGAGAAGATGTTGCAGGCTCCAGTATGATGAATAGCCGACAGAAAGTAGCTAATAAAAGGGGGCTCCTCAGAGACTGCTCCCCTGTAGGAATTATCTAGGCATCGCCCTCTTAGGCGGTATTGGCCTTGAATTTAAGCTGAGAAATTCGGGAGGAGTAGGAGGAATACAAAAGTCAGAAGCTAGACAGGAGCTGAATTCTGTCTCCTGTCTCCTGCTATTCTTTCCTAGGAAGATTTTCCTACTTTAAGTGGATGGCAATATCATTATTTAAATTCAATCCTTTTTTCGTATATCATTGCTATTAATCAATGCATAATTCGCCCAGCGCTAGCTATGCATCTTTGAATTCTTTGGGGCGTCAGACGTAGTCGCTGAAGCTTCGAAAATCTCCCCAACCTGATATCGTTTCGCCCAACTGACGCTAGTAGGTATCTGACGCATGACAGCAGTAACCCCGCGACCCACCACCCCCGCTTTTTATGACGGCATTCAGTATTTTGGCGAACCCTCGCCGGAATTTGAACAATATAGCAAGGCTCCCGTCATCTCTGAGCATCAGACTGCGATCTCCAATCCGACCGATCCAGCAGCAGTTTGCCAGACCCTGTTGGCGGCGGACGCCCTCCGCTATCTAACGCTTCAAGTCACAGCAAGTAAAGCGTCCGGGCACCCTGGGGGATTCGCCAGCATCGCCGATGGCATTGCTGCGCTGGTTATGTTGGGGTACAAAAATATCATTACGGAGGTAGGTCACCACGCCCCCGGATTCTACAGCACCATGTTTTTAGATCGATCCCTGGAGACTATGGGGATTGAAACCGTGCAAGACATGCGCGATCGCTTTCGGGAAACCAACGGTCTGCTGGGACACCTGTCAGGACAAATTCCTGGGTTGCTGAATCCCGCGGGTCCCCTGGGACAAGGTCAACACTTCGCCATGGCTGGGGCTAAACTCCACCCAGGCCAGTTATTCCCCGTCACTATTGGCGATGGCGGCTTAGGCGAGCCCTATATCATGAGCAGCCTGGCCCACTTCAACACCGCTTACCCCAAGGTCACCAACTTTCTGCCCATCCTGGTCTGGAATGGATTCTCCCAGGAACACCACAGCATGGTGTCCACCAAGTCCAATGAAGAAATGACCGCTTATTGGACCGGCAACGGGTTTGCGGAAGTCATCCTGGTGGATGCGAAAGACTATGACGATGCTGACCAACCTGGGGATTATGTCGACAGCACCGCCTTTTCCTTGAAGCAGCGGATGGCCTTCACCCAAGCCGTGCTAGAAGCGGTCGATAAGGCTGCTAAATCGGCTCTGGGAGGAACACTTACGGTGCTCATTATCAAGCAGCTTAAGGGGGCTGGCGTCCACAAGCGGGGGGCTCAATCCCACAACCTCTATCCTGGCGATACGGTGGAAAAAGACTATATCGTTAGCGCTCTTAAGGAACGGGCGATCCCGGCTAAAGCCTGGGAAATCGTCCGCACTAACTTTTTCCGCGCGAATGGCGGCCCCGCTGCAAAAACCGTCGTCACAGAAATGGTTTTGCCGCTGGCAGACTTGGGAGACCTGCCCCTAGAAGAATTCCCCATCGGCGGCGATAAAAAAGTGGCCACGACCGCAATGGGGGCTCTGGCGGCCCATGTGGGACAACAGGACCCAAATTTCATCGTCACTAATGCCGATGGTAACGCCGCCTCCGGCATCAATAATATTAACCAAGCCCTCAAAATCGTCCATCCCACCGTAGACAACACCTACTTCCAGGGACCATCCGGTCAAGTTTACGAACCCCTCAGCGAAGACGCCTGCGCCGGGTTAGCGGCGGCCTTATCGCTATTCGGAGCCCGGACGCTTTGGTGTTCCTATGAATCATTCGCCATCAACGGCCTGCCCGTCTGGCAAACCGTCACCCAGGCCATGGCTGAACTGCGTCGTCCCACCCCCGCCACCGTCACCCTCTTTACTGCCGGAGCCCTGGAACAAGGCCGCAATGGGTGGACCCACCAGCGTCCAGAAATTGAAAATTACTTCGCTGGCATGATGCGCAATGGCAACGTGTTCCCTCTCTTTCCGATAGACGCCAATAGTATCCAGGTCTGCTACGACTGGGCCTTAGGAGCCAAAAACAAAGGCGTCACCATCACCGCCAGTAAGTCGCCTCTGCCGATCCGCACCACCTTTGAACAAACCCAAACAGCGCTCACCGACGGGGCGGTTGAACTGCAGTCCATCGCTGGCGAACAAACCGTTGTTTTTGCCGTGATCGGCGATATGACGCTAATTCCAGTTTACGAAGCCGCCCAGCAGTTAGCTGGCCAGGGAATAGGCTCCAGAATTATCGCCATTATCAGCCCTCGACGTCTCTATCGCCCCTCTGACACCGCTTGGGACACCTGCGCCGAAGCTGACGGCGGCTTCTTGGATGACGCCCAGTTTGACGCTCTTTTCAGCGGCGACGCCTTGATTGGGGTGACTGGCGGAACAAGCGCCATGCTAGAGCCTGTGATGCTGCGCAGCAACCTGAAGCGGGACGTCTTCGCTTGGAAACGGGGGGAAACCACCGCTAGCCCTGGCCATTTAATGGGTCTCAATGGCTTAACGGCTGAGAACTTTGTGAAGCGGGCAATTGAGTTACTCAGTTAAGGAAACATCTGCCATGATGGATCAGGAATTAAATATCCTACGTTAGCTAGACTCCAGCCTGTCAGTTTATGAGATACCTGATCACCAGCGCCTTGCCCTACATCAACGGCATTAAGCACCTCGGCAATCTAGTCGGGTCGATGTTGCCGGCCGATGTCTATGCCCGCTTCCTCAGACAAGAGGGGGAAACGGTGCTCTATATTTGCGCCACTGACGAGCATGGAACGCCCGCTGAACTGGCCGCCGCCGAGGCGGGCCTAGAGGTGGTTGAATATTGCCAGCGTCAGCATAAACTGCAGGCTGATATCTACAGCCGATTTGGCCTTTCGTTTGATCACTTTGGCCGCACATCGTCGAAATATCACCACGAACTGACCCAGCACTTCTACCAACGTTTGGATGAAAATGGGTTTATTGAAGAGCGCGAAATTAGTCAAATGTACTCCATTGACGATCAGCGCTTTCTGCCTGACCGATACGTTGTGGGAACCTGTCCCAAGTGCGGCTATGAGTCGGCTCGGGGAGACCAATGTGAAAACTGCACGTCGGTTTTGAATCCCACAGATTTACTCAACCCTCGCTCAGCCATTTCGGGCAGTACAAATCTTGAAATTCGCAAGAGTCGACATCTCTTCCTGAAGCTAGAAGACCTCAGTGATCAAGTCCGGACTTGGGTTGAGCAACAGGATGAATGGCCGACATTGACCAAATCCATCGCCATGAAGTGGCTGAATGAGGGGCTCCAAAGTCGAGGCATTACGCGTGATTTAGTCTGGGGCGTGTCGGTTCCCCGACCGGGCTTTGAGAACAAGGTCTTCTATGTTTGGTTTGACGCCCCCATTGGCTATTTGTCAGCCACTCAGGAATGGGCGGTTAAAACGGCAGACATGAATGATCAAGATTGGAAGAATTGGTGGAACGACCCTGAGGACGTTCGCTATACCCAATTCATGGCAAAAGACAATCTGCCTTTCCATACAATCATGTGGCCCGCAACCATCCTCGGCTCGCAAGATCCCTGGAAAATGGCGAATTACATCAAGGGGTTCAATTGGCTCAACTATTATGGCGGTAAATTCTCAACCAGTTCTAAACGGGGCGTTTTCCTAGACCAAGCCTTAGATATTCTGCCTGCTGACTACTGGCGCTATGCATTGATGGCTTCCGCTCCAGAATCTTCTGATTCCGCCTTTACCTGGGAGCAGTTTCAAACCAAAGTCAATAAGGAATTGGCTGATAACTTGGGGAATTTTGTCAATCGAATCCTCAAGTTCGCCGTCTCTCGGTTTGATGCAACCATTCCCAAAGGCGGAACGCCAGGAGAAGCGGAAGTACGATTACAGGATAATTGCCAAGCGTCCCTAAATACCCTTTATACCAATTTGCATAATTTAGAATTCCGCAAAGCGACTGAAGCCCTTTGTGGGTTATGGACCATTGGCAATCAGTATATTGATGAACGGGCTCCTTGGGCGCTGTTTAAGCAGAACCGAGAGGAAGCGGCGCTGGTAATTCGCACCTGCATTAATCTGATCCGGATCTATGCGATCGCGGCTAACCCCTTCATTCCCTTCACATCCGAAATTCTATTTAATGCGCTAAACCTATCAGAATCCGAAAGAAGGAGTGGTCTAAAGGAAACCGCTGACTTCACCGTTCTACAACCTGGCCGTCCCTTTGAAGCGCCCCCGCCCTTATTCAAAAAGTTAGATGATGATTACATTGCGGAATTGAAAGCACGGTTTGGCGGCGGGGAATAAACAAGACCTATCCCGGGCCCTATACCTGGGATATCTAGTAGATTGTCCGAACATGGAACCGGACATCTGCTCTTCAACGTCAAGTATCAAGTCGAGGAGAAGTCAACTGAAGAGAAGGAGGAGCGGCAATAAATTTGTCCAACCCATTAAAACTGCCATAACCATTGAGAGACAGAACCCCCAGCCACAAGCGTTGCTCTTTCCAGATATTTTTTCCCTGAAGATATCGGAGGACACATGCAGCGAAGAGAAAATTCCATTAAAATGGCGCATAAATTTCTGAGTCTTGCCTGATGAAGACTTATTTCCTGAGAAAAGTGTGAAATAAATTTAACATCTCCCTAGGTTTTGAGGTTTTACTATTAGATTCTTGCCATAATTTTGTCTTACAGGATGCAATAGTCCTTATTTAGATCGGTTAAGCTTTCTACCATGTAGGCTTTCTTGAGGAATTTCTGAAAATAGCTATACAGATTGAAATGTTTGAGGTCGATTTCTCTCATGAAAGTTACAATAGTTTATAAAGAGTTTGTTGGAGCCAAAATTTGATCGGGTGTCCGGTTCTCACTCGCTGATAGTCGTTACTTTTCGCCCCCTTCTTGAGTCATTTCCTTCTTGAGTCATTTATGTATATCTGCCCTTAGGGCGAATATTGTTGTTTAGCGCTGGACTTCTTTACTAAGCCCTCTCATACCAGCGTCTTTGGAATTTCGTGTGCATTTCTAACCCCTCCCTGCGCCAATCGAGTGTTCCCTCTGCTATTAAAAGTTCCGGAGAGCTGATTAGATGAGAATTTCTCAGACCTCTACAGACCTAGTACGCACCTATCTGAGAGAGATTGGTCGTGTCCCTTTGCTAACCCACGAGCAAGAAATTCTCTTTGGTAAGCGGGTGCAGCGTTTATCACTACTCCGAGCCCAGCGCCTATCTCTGGCTGAGACGTTGGAGCGAGAGCCCACAAAAAGCGAATGGGCATTGGAGGCAAAGTTATCGGAAGCTGAATTGGAACAGGTGATTGCCGAAGGCAACATAGCCAAGCGTAAAATGGTTGAGGCTAATCTGCGCCTCGTTGTTTCTGTCGCGAAAAAATACATCAAGCGCAATGTGGATCTCTTAGATTTGATCCAGGAAGGAACCATCGGCATGCAGCGGGGCGTCGAAAAATTTGATCCCACTAAGGGATATCGATTCTCAACCTATGCATACTGGTGGATCCGCCAGGCCATTACCCGCGCGATCGCTGAAAAGAGTCGAGCTATTCGATTGCCTATTCACATCACCGAAAAGCTCAACAAAATTAAAAAAGCTCAGCGCCAATTATCTCAAAATCTGGGGCGAGCCGCTACAATCTCCGAGCTAGCTGAGGCAGTTGAACTCAATCCCAAACAAGTGCGGGACTACCTAGAGAAAGCCCGTCAGCCCTTATCCTTAGATTTACGTGTTGGCGATAATCAGGATACTGAGCTGGGCGATTTACTGGAAGATACCGGACCTTCGCCTGAGGACTTCGCCACCCAGTCTTCGCTGCGCATGGATCTGGAGAAGTTGATGGCGGACCTCACCCCTCAGCAACGGGAAGTGCTGTCCCTACGCTTTGGCTTGCAGGATGGGCAGACCATGACTCTAGCGAAGATTGGCGATCGCCTCAGCATTAGCCGTGAGCGGGTGCGCCAAATCGAGCGAGAAGCGCTCAATAAACTCCGTAAACGTCGAGCCGACATGCGTGAGTATCTTGCTAGTTGATTCGTTCTATGCCTTTTCTCACCATCCCAATAAGCTGATATGCATCTAGTTTGCAATTTTACAGTAGAGAGTAGGCAGTAGATGGGGCATTTACCTTGCCTACTCTCTACTGCCTACCGCCTACCTAAGCGCCAAGATTTACTACGCAACTTAAATGCCTATCAGCTTCTCTGCTTTCGATTAATTAAGGAACACTATAGAATGCAGTTTGGCCTTCTACAACGAATGAGGTACTCAACCATTGGGTCTGCAGGAATTTGGCTTGCTATTGGTATCGATCCTAACCAGCACGTTGGGGCAGGTATTCTTGAAGTTAGGAGCCCTTAAGCTCGGAAAAGTGACAGCGGGGAATGTGTTCAGCCATGTTCTGAGCATTATCACGACCCCAGAGTTAGTGCTTGGGCTCTTCTCATATGGGATGGGCGCGATCGCCTATATTTTGCTACTCACTCGGGTAAAGCTCAGCATTGCGGCTCCATCAGCTTCCCTAATCTACGTTTTGTCCGTACTCATTGGTTATTTCTTCTTCAAGGAGTCCATTACCCTAGGACGCTCCATTGGCTTAGGCTTAATCGCCTGTGGCGTAATTTTAGTCACCACCCGTTAGTTAAGGCGCTGTGTAAGAATAACTTCAGCAGGGTATGAGGAGTCTGAAAGGCTTATACAGCGCTAAAGTGTGAAGTTATTTTTGAATGCCCCCTAACCTCAGAGTCGATTATCAGTGAGGTCCTTCAAGTCATAATCAACCATGGACGATACTAATCGTTCAAAAGGATACGCAGGTTTCCAGTGCAGCTCCTGGTTAATTTTTTCAATTGAACCCACTAATTGTACAGGTTCATCTGGCCGATAAAATGCAGGGTCTACGGAAACATAGTCTCGCCAATTCAACCCAACATAATTAAATGCGCAGTCAACCAACTCTTGGACAGAATGGGTAGCTCCACTGGCAATAATGTAATCATCGGGACGCCCTTGCTGCAGCATCAGCCACATGGCATAGACCGCATCCCTCGCATGGCACCAATCGCGTCGAGCATCTAAATTCCCTAACTTCAGTTCATTCGCCATGCCCAGCTTAATCATGGCCGCCCCCCGGGTAATTTTGCGAAATACAAATTCAGCGCCGCGACGGGGAGACTCATGGGTATAGGTAATTCCGCAGCAGGCGTAAAGATTATAGTGCTGCCGATAATTAACCGTCATCCAATGGGCATACGCTTTGGCCACGCCATAAGGGTTTCGGGGTCGAAAAGCAGTCTTTTCCGTTTGCGGCGATTCATCCGGCTGACCAAAGACCTCACTGCTTGAAGCTTGATAAAATTTGGCGGCGGGTTGGCAGCGGCGAATCGAGTCTAGAAGACGAGACACCCCTAGAGCCGTATACTCAGCCGTGAGGGAAGGTTGGGTCCAAGATAGAGGAACGTAGCTTTGAGAAGCCAAATTATAAATCTCATCAGGCTGACATTCACTAATCACATCCATAAGGGAGCACTGATCCAGCAAGTCGCCTGATACAATTTTGACTTTGTCAGCGAGGTGGCTAATACGGCTGAGGTTGCTGGTGCTTGACCGACGCACTAGGCCAAAGACTTTATAGTCTTTCTCCAAAAGCAGTTCCGCTAAATAAGAGCCGTCTTGTCCAGTCAATCCTGTGATGAGAGCGCTTCTTACCATGAACCTGCCTAATTACTTTTGCTCAAGCCTCAAAATAACACTTACAGCCCATAAAGGGCTTGGTAAAAAGTCTGATATTTGGGAGACAGTAAAGGCCGCCACCAATCTTGACGGCTGAGATACCAGGCGACGGTTTGCTTGAGACCAGCAGCGAAATCGTATTGGGGACTCCAGCCAAAGTCTCGCTGAATTTTTTCAATGTTCATAGCGTAGCGGCGATCGTGGCCAGGTCGGTCAGTCACGAAGGTGATCAAGTCACGGGCCGGTTGAAAGGGAAGTCCTTCTACCGAACTATCCATCAGATCGCAAAGCTGTTCAACAATATCAATGTTTTTCACCTGGTTGTCGCCGCCGATATTGTAGGTTTCACCGGGACTGGCTTGTTCGAGGACGGTTGCGATCGCCCGACAGTGGTCTTCCACATATAGCCAATCCCGGATATTTTGGCCATCGCCGTAGACTGGCAGGGGCTTGCCTAGCAAAATGTTCACGCACATCAGCGGAATCAGCTTTTCGGGAAACTGATAGGGGCCGTAGTTATTGGAGCAATTGGTAATCAGCGTCGGCAATCCATAGGTGTGAAAATAGGCGCGCACCAGGTGATCGCTGCCCGCTTTGGAGGCTGAGTAGGGACTATTGGGGGCATACGGGGTTGTTTCAGAAAAGGCGGGGTCATTTGGACCCAGACTCCCAAAAACCTCATCGGTAGAAACGTGCAAAAAACGAAATGCTTCTGGTTTGCCTTGATCTTCCCAATGCTTTCGAAAGGCTTCCAGCAGCGTGAACGTTCCCACCAAGTTGGTCTGCACAAAAGCAGACGGACCAAGAATTGACCGGTCGACATGGGATTCCGCGGCAAAGTGAACAACAGTGTCGATTTGGCCAGTTTCAAATAGCTGGGTCAGGAGGTCGGCGTCGCAGATAGCACCTTGGACAAATTGAAATCCAGGTTGCTCTTTCAGTGCAGCCAGATTTGCCCGATTGCCCGCATAGGTCAGGGCGTCTAACACCAGCGTATATCCCTCGGGATAATGCCTATGCCAATAGTGAACAAAGTTAGAGCCAATAAAACCTGCTCCTCCGGTTATAAGTAATTGCCTTGATGATTGATTCACTGACCTACCTATCTGTTCAGCGCCTCATAGTCTACCACTGTAGTAAATGGAATCACTGGCGATCGCTCTAAACCTTATAGGCAACTGCGAATCGAACAATACGGGCGCCGGTAGAACGGACACTATGCACTTAAGTTAGTTCGATCTGACAGTCATCTCCAATCATAAAACGGAGGGCCTTGGGACGCTTGGGCATAGCGATTAAGTGAGCCCGACGGCCAACAACACTATCAACAATTCGACAATCAATATTCTCAATAGTTGCCCCTTCAAGCACAACACTGTGGTCAATTTCCGCGTTCACTAAAGTAACATTGTCGCCAATACTGCTGTAAGGCCCGATAAAGCAATTCTCGATGCGGCAATTTTCCCCAATCACTACCGGGCCGCGAATAGTGGATTGTATGATTTGGGTGTCTTCACCCACCTTAACCCTCCCCGTAATATGGCTTTTGCTGTTTTCAAAGCAAAGCGCTGAAGCAAATAAACTCGTATCTAATAAGATGCGGTTAGCTTCTAGCAAGTCATCTTTTTTGCCCGTATCCAGCCACCAACCTAACAACTCACAGGCTTCAACAGATTGACTATGGTGGATCAACTGTTGAATCGCGTCTGTAATTTCTAATTCACCCCGTTGTGAAGGGCGGATTGCTGAGATCGCTTGATGAATTTGAGGCGAGAAAAAATAAATACCCACCAGGGCTAGATTTGAGGGGGGTTCTTTAGGCTTCTCAACCAGCTGCAGAATTCGGCCCTGACTATCTAACTTAGCGACTCCGAAAGCAGTTGGATTATTGACATGCTTTAGTAAAATCAGGGCGTCAAGATGGTTTTGCTTAAATTTTTCGATAAACGTATGGAGTTGGTCTTGAATCAAATTGTCGCCCAAGTACATCAAAAAAGGCGACTCTCCCAAAAAGGGCTGTGCAGTTTTGACCGCATGGGCCAATCCCGCAGGACTCTCCTGCAAAATATAAGAAATGCGCGCGCCAAATCTTTCGCCATTGCCAGTCAAAGCACGAATTTCATCGCCAGTTTCTGGACTGATAATAATGCCAATATCAGTCACGCCAGAAGCCACTATATTCTCGATGCCGTACCAAAGAATAGGCTTATTCATTACAGGTACTAGCTGCTTTGCCCCGGTGTAGGTTAAGGGGCGTAGCCGAGTTCCTTTACCGCCAGATAAAATCAGCGCTTTCATCACACTAGCTCACTCAACATTTTCCTTAAACTCTCTCGCCAATAAGGCGGGTAATGTCCTAGCAACTCTGTTATTTTCGTACAGGACAACGCAGAATTGGCCGGTCGTCGGGCCAGGGTCGGATAGTCGGCAGTAGTAATCGGAATGACCTCAGGGGCTTTGGTTAATAAGCCTAAGTGAATGGCTTCGGCAAAAATTGCGATCGCAAAGTCATACCAGCTGATCACGCCGCTGTTGGTGTAATGATAAATGCCCGCCGTCTTAGACACTGGCAGGTTAATCATGTGCGCCACTGTTAAAGCGATATCTTTTGCCCAAGTCGGAGCGCCAATTTGATCGCTCACGACCTTGATAATCTCGCGTTCAGCCCCTAAACGCAGCATTGTTTTGACAAAATTGCTTTTGCCATGGGAGCCATAGACCCAGGCAGTTCGTACAATCAGATGGTGCGGATTGGCCTGTTGCACAGCGACTTCTCCCGCCAGTTTCGACTTGCCGTAGCAGTTCATGGGACAGGGGGAATCAGTTTCGATGTAGGGTCTGCCTTGGGCTCCATCAAAGACATAATCGGTCGAGAGGTGGACCATCGCGGCGTTGCAGGCGGCGGCGGCTTTAGCCAGGATTGCGGGAGCCTGGGCGTTGATCTGGCTAGCTAGCTCAGGTTCCCGCTCAGCCTGATCGACCGCTGTATACGCTGCTGCATTAATCACCCAGTCCGGGCGATGCTCCACCACAGTTGGGTAAATCTGATCTAGGTTGGATAAATCTAACTGCTGGCGAGATAGACCAACCACCCTCAACGGTTCAATCAGGACTCTCTTTAATTCTTGCCCAACTTGACCTTCGCTGCCAATCAGTAACACTTTCATTTAGAGAAACAGCTCCGCAGCTTTGAGCGGTTGACCTTGAAGATCTTTATCAGAGAGGATAGGAGCTGAGTCAGTAACCGGCCAATCAATGGCCAGATCAACATCGTTCCAGAGAATTGTCCTTTCTCCCTGAGGAGCATAGTAATCAGTTGTTTTATAGAGCACTTCGGCTTGATCAGAAAGTACTAAAAAACCGTGGGCGAATCCTGCTGGAATCCAAAGCTGACGTTTATTATCAGCGCTGAGAACTTCTCCAACCCACTGCCCAAAAGTGGGGGAACTTTGACGAATATCAACGGCGACATCGAGAATGGAGCCCACTACTGTACGAACTAATTTGCCTTGGGGTCGCTGGATTTGATAGTGCAAACCTCGCAGAACGTTGTGCTTTGAATAGGAATGATTGTCTTGAACAAATTGCACGTCAAGCTGCGTTGCGGCTTCGAACTTCTGGAAATTAAAGCTCTCAAAGAAAAAACCACGATTATCATGAAAAATGGTTGGCTCAAGCACGAAAACATCAGGAATGCGCGTCGAAGTAACTTTCATAGATGAGCTTTCAGTAGCCGCTAACGTTAAGCGAATTACATATTTAGTTTACAGTAGATAGCTTCAGAAGAAATAGCTAAAGCATAATGCAAGCAAAGTTAATAGTACTCGAAGCAGAGTTTATGGCAGGATTTCCATGTTTTAGCAGTTGCAGATAGTTTAGTCAGTTATTTTTGATGTATCGTACTTCATGCTTGTCGGAGGGAAATTCGAAGGCATAACATCTCTATTACTCAATTACATTGTTGGGGAAGAAGATTAAGTTGTATGCTCGCATCAGAAGCGTGTTGAGAATCAAGTCCACTTACAGACTTTTCTGATCCGCCATTAAATCTACTCTCCTCTGGTAGAGGAACTTGAATTATTGCTCTAGGGAGACAGGCTGATTATCCTTATTGTTGATGCCAGCTATTTCTGAATTTGGGCTTGTTTAGAGACGTGTTCCTGGCTGGAAGACGGCAGTGCAAAGTTTCATACTGAGTGTTAAGCCCTCTCTACATTAGACTTGCCTGCCATGATGCAATCACGGTTAAGGTATCCTGATTGCGAGTAATTACTCCGGCAGCATAAGTTCTCATCAACAAGCCAATTCCCACCAAGATTGCCGACTGTGTAATCCAATTCCCACGAAAATTTCTAGCTGTGTAATGCATTCACTTTCCTTGCCGGGTTAATAAGTGGTACTCTGGCAGATCAAGATGGTTTATATAAAATTCTGCTTCTATCTACTACATTCTTTTAGTTTTATGGGTAAACGAGTTGCAATTCTACAATCAAATTACATCCCTTGGAAAGGGTATTTTGACCTGGTCAATTCAGTTGATGAGTTCATTTTGTTTGACGATATGCAATATACCCGTCGCGACTGGAGAAATCGCAACAAAATCAAAACACCTGAAGGGTCTGCTTGGATGACAATTCCAGTTAATGTTAAAGGGAAATACTACCAAAAAATCAACGAAACCCAGGTGGTAAACCACACATGGACAAAAGACCATTGGAAGACACTGCTCCACAATTATGGCAAAGCAAAATATTTTTCAGACTTAAAGGATGAAATCTTGGAACTATACGAGACAGCAAGTCAATTTCTGTTTCTAAGTGATATCAACTATTTATTTATTGATTTTATCTGTCGCTTACTGAATATTCGCACAAAACTGTCCTGGTCTTCCGATTATGAAGTTGTTGAAGGAAAAAATCAGCGTTTGATTAGCCTATGCAAGCAAGCTGGAGGAGAACACTACATTTCTGGACCATCGGCCAAAGATTACATAGATATAGACCAGTTTGCTCAATTCGGTTTGGAAGTGACATTTTTCGACTACTCTGGATATCCAGAATATGAACAGCGGTTTCCTCCTTTTGAGCACTCTGTTAGTATCCTTGACCTCCTTTTTAACGAAGGAGATCGCACGTCTCAATTCATGAAAAGCTTTTGACTATGAAACTGTCAATTGTTACGACTATGTATTGCTCAACTCCGTACCTCCAGGAGTTTTACGATCGCATCAAAGCTGAAGCCGAAACAGTCACAGACGATTATGAAATCATCTTTGTCAATGACGGCTCTCCTGATAACTCTCTAGAAACTGCCGTCTCGCTTTACAAAATAGATCCTAAAGTTCGAGTACTGGATCTTTCTCGGAATTTTGGGCATCACAAAGCGATGATGACTGGCTTGGCTCATGCTAGAGGGAAATTGGTATTCCTAATTGACTGTGATCTGGAAGAAGATCCAGATCTTTTGGGCTTGTTTTATCAAAAGCGAATTGAGCTTAATTGTGATGTTGTTTACGGCGTTCAAAAAAATCGGAAAGGAAGTTGGATTGAGCAAATCACAGGAGAAATTTACTACTGGCTCCTTAGAAAGTTGTCGGGAATTAACTTCCCAAAAAATGTTATAACTGCTCGACTGATGACTCGCCGATATGTAAAAAGCCTTCTGCGTCACCGAGAACGAGAACTTACAATAGCCGCTCTATGGCATATTACCGGTTATGAGCAATTTCCGATCTACATCACCAAGTATTCAAAAGGAAAAACAACCTATAACTTTTTCAAAAAGTTAAGTGTTTTTGTCAATTCGATTGTGTCATTCAGCGATCGTCCGCTTATGATAATCTTTTATACAGGCTTAATTATATCTATTATTTCTGCTTTTTTTATCATCGATATCTTGATCCAGAAACTAGTATTTAATATTGGTCTCGTGGGCTGGCCTTCTTTGATTGTTTCTATTTGGTTTGTAGGTGGATTAATTATTTGCTTTTTGGGAATTATTGGAATCTATATTTCAAAAATATTCATTGAGACTAAGCGGCGACCATACTCAATCATACGTGAAATTTACCAATACCCTTCATTTCCTAATAGACATGAATAATCTGCCTGCCTCTATTCAACAGAAGGTATGTGACTACTACACTGATAAAGTACTGACTTTTGGGGAGACTCCCAAAGGGGTTGATTGGAACTCTCGTCAGTCCCAAGAATTACGCTTTGATCAGCTACTCAAAATTTGTGATCAAGACATTGATTTTAGTTTAAATGACTTTGGCTGTGGTTATGGCTATTTATTTGAGTACATGCAACAGAAAAACCTGAAATTTAGGTATGCAGGATTTGATTTGTCAGAAGAGATGATCCAGCGATCTCGAAAGCGTTATGCAAGTGCTAACAATTGCCAGTTTTTTTCAGGTAGTGACTTCTCAGACATCGCAGATTACACTGTCGCCAGCGGCATACTAAATGTTAAGCTCCATCATTCCGACGTTGATTGGGAACAGTATGCGCTAAATACTATCCATAAACTCAATGACTCAAGTCAAAAGGGCTTTGCCTTCAATGTTTTGACCCGGTATTCAGATAAAGAATACATGAGAGCAGATCTTTACTACGCTGATCCTTGCTTTTATTTTGACTATTGTAAACGTAACTTTTCACGAAACGTAGCACTTTTACACGACTATGGTCTGTATGAATTTACCATGCTAGTTCGTAAGATTTGAGGTCTGTAGATGAGTAAAGTTATCATTTTTGGCGCTGGAGACATAGCTCAGTTAGCCCACTTTTATCTGACCCATGATAGTGAACATGAAGTCGTTTCATTTACCGTTGACCAAGATTACTTATCATCAGAAGAATTTTGTAGATTGCCTGTGACCCCATTTGAGGAAATTGAACAGCGTTATAATCCTAATGACTATTCTATGTTCATAGCCATTAGCTATGCCAAAGTCAATAAGATACGAGCTGAAAAATATGCACAGGCAAAGCTCAAGGGTTACTCACTGATTAGTTATATCAGCTCCAAAGCCACACACTGGGGAGATACTCAGATCGGTGATAATTGCTTTATTTTCGAAGATAATACAATTCAGCCATTTGTCAAAATCGGCAATAACGTTACCCTTTGGAGCGGCAATCATATTGGGCACCACGCTGAAATTGAGGACAACTGCTTCATCACCTCCCATGTTGTGATCTCAGGAGGTGTGAAGGTCCAGAATAATTGTTTTATTGGCGTCAATTCAACTATTCGCGACCACGTGACCGTTGCGCCATATTGCGTCATTGGCGCTGGCTCTCTAATTTTGAAGGATACAAAGGAAAGCGGAGTATATACAACTCCAGTCGCCGAGCTTTCCAAAGTTCCTAGCCATCGACTTAGGCATTTGTAGGTGATCGGTTATGAGATGGAAAAAACTGGGGTTGATTTTCTGTTCCAATAATCATTACGATTGGATGACTTCTCACGCCTCAGTTCCAACAGCAGAACATGTAGAAGGTGATATATATAGAATCTATTTTAGTTCTAGAGATACTGGAAATCGATCTCACACTGGCTTCGTAGAAATTGATATTACTTATCCGAGTGAAATCCTCAATGTCTCCAAAGAACCTCTACTTTCGCCGGGTGAACTAGGAGCCTTTGATGACAGTGGGGCAATGCTATCCTGGATAGCCCAAAAATATGATACGCGGCACTTTTATTATATTGGTTGGAACTTGGGTGTTACAGTACCATTCAGAAATTCAATTGGTCTGGCTATCAGTAAGGATAAAGAACCTATTTGTCGATATGCCAATGGCCCCATAGTTGATCGAACAGCTCTGGAACCACATTTTGTGGCAAGCTGTTGTGTTATACCTGATGGCAACTTATGGAGGATGTGGTATTTGTCCTGCATTGGGTGGAAAGTAGTTAATAACCTTCCCCAACATTCTTACCACATTAAGTACGCGGAATCTGCCGATGGAATTACTTGGCATAGAGATGGCACGGTTGCTATTGATTTTAAGTTTCAGGGAGAGTATGCCATCTCTCGTCCCTGTGTCTTGAAAGAAAATGGTCTTTATAGAATGTGGTACTCCTTCCGAGGAGATTCATATCGAATTGGATATGCAGAGTCAAGTGACGGTATCCATTGGGAACGTCTTGACGACATAGTTGGTATTAATGTATCAGATGAAGGATGGGATTCAGAAATGATTGAATATCCATTCATATTTGACCATAATGGTCATCGATATATGCTTTACAATGGCAATGACTATGGAAGAACAGGATTCGGTTTAGCTGTTCTAGAAAATTGATTTGTAGAGAGAAACAGTTCAACTGAAATAGTGGAAGTTTCAGATGGCCCATTTGTATATCGCGCTAACAATTTTGCTTACGGTTTATGGTCAAATCGTCATAAAATGGCAAATCGGGTTAGCAGGATCGCTGCCAGGAGAATTTACAGAAAAGGTGATCTTTTTGCTTAAGCTTTTTCTTAATCCCTGGATTATTAGTAGTTTCGCCTGCGCTTTTCTTGCTGCTCTCTCTTGGATGGCGGCAATGTCAAAATTTCCGCTCAGCTACGCCTACCCATTTATGAGCAGTGCGTTTGTCTTAGTTCTCTTTCTTAGCGCTCTTATTTTTGGTGAGCCTGTGAACATTCCAAAAGTGGTTGGAATGGGTTTTATTGTTGCTGGGATTATCATAGGGAGTAATGGGTGAGATTAGTTATGTTATTGCACACAGCCAATTATTGACTGCGTTTTTAAATGCAGCCTTTAATTATTATGAATTTTATTAATTATGAATATGACTCTATTTCCGATGCAGTTCACCAAACGACTGTTCAAAACTTATCAGACTAATACCAATCTAATTTGAAGATGAGCATAATTCAGAGACTAGAAGCCTTGCAATCAAAGGGTTTTAGTCTCATCTATTCTGCATAGCTTCATATCCATTTGGTATAATCTGATTGGAATTCTAGAAATTAACAATAAATTATGTAGCTTTCGATATCAATTGGTAGTCGGATTTTTTTGTTTTTACTCCAAAGATACTACCTTGTCAGTATAAGTTGGTCTTAATCTATTAAACTGACAATTCAGGCTTTCGGAATTGTAGAGATCAGTTTCATTTGAAATCACTTTGACAATAACTTTAATCTGCAGTTTTACATTTAATCTGCAGTTTTGCATTTAAATCTGGATTCTCAGTATCAAAACTGAACACCGCAATGAAAATTCCCTTCAATCATCCCTACGCGACTGGAGCAGAGTTCAAATACATCCAGCAGGCGATTCACAATGGCTGCCTGTCTGGAAATGGAGAGTTTACCAAGCGCTGCCATGCTCGTCTAGAAGCAGAAATTGTCTGCGACAAAGCGCTATTGACTCACTCCTGCACCGCTGCGCTGGAAATGGCTGCGATTTTGGCTGACATCCAACCGGGGGACGAAGTGATTATGCCCTCATACACCTTTGTCTCGACAGCAAATTCATTTGTTTTACGGGGAGGAGTGCCAGTATTTGTGGATATCCGTCCAGACACCCTCAATATTGATGAAACACAGATTGAGGCCGCCATTACTCCGAAGACAAAGGCGATTGCGCCCGTTCATTACGGCGGGGTGGGGTGTGAGATGGATGCGATTCTGGATATTGCTCGTCGTCATAATTTGTTGGTGATTGAGGATGCAGCTCAGGGGTTTTTCTCAACCTATCAACGGCGATCTCTAGGGAGCATGGGACATCTCGCGACGTTAAGCTTCCACGAGACTAAAAACGTCATTTCAGGTGAAGGGGGTGCTTTACTAATCAACGATTCGCGCTTTATTGAGCGAGCAGAGATTATTTGGGAAAAAGGCACAAACCGCAGCCAGTTCTTTCGGGGCATGGTGGACAAGTATAGCTGGGTGGATATTGGATCTTCTTATTTGCCTAGTGAAGTCATTGCAGCCTTCCTGTGGGCTCAATTGGAGGAGGCGGAGTCAATTACGCGCAACCGATTGCGCATTTGGCGGCAGTATCATGATATGTTCGAAGGCTTAGAAACCCAAGGGCTACTGCGGCGTCCGATTGTTCCGCCTGAATGCGAACATAACGCACACATGTACTACATTGTGTTGCCCGATCTGGAAACCCGAACCGCTTTGATTGACTTTTTGAAAGTTTCCGGCATTAGCGCAGTGTTCCACTATGTGCCGCTTCACTCATCTCCCGCTGGACAACGATTTGCTCGAACCAACGGGAAGTTGAAGCATACAGTAGATCTCTCAAACCGACTCTTGCGGCTGCCGCTGTTTCCAACCCTTACCCCCGATGAGACGGAGCAGGTCATTAATGCAGTTTATAAGTTTGTTACACCGTAAGCGTTCAAACACGCCAGTAACATTTCCGCCTTGGTTACAGATGGGCTTGTTAGCAAGCCTTTTAGTTGGTTTATGGTTTGCCTTTCAAGGACGCATTGATCTCAACTTAGCAGACGAGGGGTTTCTCTGGTACGGGGCCTGGCGCACATCCCTAGGAGAGATCCCCCTGCGGGATTTCCAATCCTATGATCCAGGGCGTTATCTATGGAGTGCGTTCTGGTTTCATCTCTTTGACAATGACGGCATCCTGGCGTTACGGGTCTCGAATGCCCTATTTCAAACCATAGGGTTAACTTGTGGACTGCTGGTATTACGGCGATTGACGCGCTCTCCCTGGTTATTGACCGGCGGTGGGATTGTGCTTTTGCTATGGATGTTTCCCCGGCACAAGTTATTTGAATCAAGCATCGCCCTAGCAGCAGTCTATGTGGCAGTTTTGCTGGTGGAGACTCCCTCTCTGCGGCAACATTTTATTTCAGGCCTGTTTGTTGGGCTTGCTGCGTTTTTAGGCCGACAGCATGGCTTTTACACGGCTGTCTCGGGCATTCTTCTGATCAGTTTTATCTGGCTGAAGTTGGATCGTCAGCATTTACTCCAGAAGTGGCTGTTATGGGGAGGAGGAATCCTTGTGGGCTATAGCCCTATGTTGATCATGCTAATCGCGATCCCGGGCTTATGGAATCGTTTTTGGCAAAGTCTGATATTTCTCATTCGCATTCGGAATACTAATCTACCTCTGCCTATCCCCACCCCTTGGTCTGTGCCAGTAGACGCTATGGACTGGTTAACCGCTAGCCACCACATCAGTGTCGGATTTGGGTTTATGTTGTTGCCTCTCTTTAATGGCGCCGCTTTGGTATATTTGCTGTGGCAGAAACCAGGGCGGCTGCAAACTCAAACCGTCCTTATCGCAGCGACGTTTTTGAGCCTCACCTATATCCATTACGCATTCTCCCGCGCCGACTTGCCTCATTTGGCTCAGGGAATTGATCCTATGTTGTTGGGAGTCATGGCTGTTGTTGTATATAGTCTGAGGGCTGGCTGGCGAGTTTGGGGCTATGGGTTGGCGCTTGGTCTAGTGGGGTTGACGGTGCTGGGAATCGGGTTTGTCAGCCCTGGCCTCAGTAAACTTCGGGCGCCTGCTGATTTTTATATAGAGAAAACAATCCGGGGCGATCGCCTCCAAATTCCACAATCAACCGCACAGTTTATTAGTGCGATTCAGGAGTTTTATGACCAAAATGTTCCCTCCGATGAGGGAATTTTGCTTGCACCGCACATTCCAACCCTTTATCCAATTCTGGAGCGGAGATCGCCGATTTGGGATATTTATCTGCTATTTCCAGAAACTCAAGAGCGTCAACAGCAAATTATTACACAACTGCGTCAGCAGCAAATAAATTGGGTCATTCTCGGGGATATCGCACTAGATGGTCGACAAGAGCTGCGCTTTCAGAACACCCACCCCCTTGTCTGGCGAGAATTTGCTGAACAGTTTGAAATGGTTCAATCCACTAATTTACCTGAGAATTATCAAATTCTACACCGAACTCCTTAATTCCTATGAGCATTCGCCAGCTCTCTTACAAAGATGCCTTCTCGCTGTTACTAATATTTCAAATCCTCTTTTTCAATCCTCTCATCCTGCGTGGTCACGTTATTTATCATCATTCAAACCATGAACAGGTAATGGGAACTCCAGTCACCACCAATTCTTACCAGAGCAATCCAAAGTTTGCAGATCAAAGCACTGTCTATATTCCCGAAATTCAGCAACACCTTCACAACACTCGTCACAGCTGGATTTCCACCTGGAATCCAGCCGTACAACTGGGACGACCCACCTTTCAGTTGAGTGGTTTTAGTCGCGCGTTTCCACTGACTAATTTGCTGACGCTCATTACTCAAAGCCCCTTCCGCGTCTATACAGTCCTGACTATTGCCATAATGAGCTTTACAGGAATTTTCTTCTTCCTGTTTCTCAAGACAATGGAATTATCACCACTGGCCTGCCTTACCGCCGCCACAGGTCTTTCACTGAGCATTTTTGCCGCCTATTGGATGACATTTGTCATGTTCCTGTCAGCCATTTGCTGGGCCTGTGGGCTATTATGGCAGGTTACTGAATTTATCAAAAGACCATCGTTTGCCAAAGGGACTGGAATTTCTTTCTTGACCTACTGTCTGTTGATGACAGCCTACCCTCAGTCCGTAGTGATGATGGGGTATGTGATTGGAATACAGATAGTTGTTAGTCTCTATGAGAAGAGAGAAGGTTTCCGTCAAACTCTATGGCGTCTATTCCAGCTTGGACTGATCTTCATATCCGGTGCAGTCGCAACATTGCCAGTCTACCTGGATCTGTTTGTTACGGCACAACGCTCGGCACGATTGTCGACCTCTGATGAGTTTTTTTTAGCTGTTCTGCCAAAGCTTCATAATATTCAAGAGGTGTTTGCCTTTATTACCGCCTTGGTAGACCCATTCTGGTGGGGCAACCCCATTGAACCAACTTTTCCGTTGCCTTTCTACAATGGCCTCAGCCTTTCTCCTCTTTATTTTGGTCTTTTACTCATCTCGTTTCTAAGTCCAGTTCTGTGGCGACAAAAAGGCTACTGGCATAGCTTGATTCTGTTGTGTGTTCTAGCAACAATGTGGCCTTCTGCCTACCTGTTTGCAGTAAATCATTTGGGGTTTCACTTATCTCGAAGCTTGTTGCTCGGTGGCGCCGTTATTCCTGCCTTTATTCTCTGTAGCTACGCGGTTGACGCACTTCAAGAAAAAGTCCCTTATATTAAACTACGATGGCGTTTGGGGCTTGTCGTTGGCATTTCATTTCTAGTCATCACTGGCGTGCAGATTGAGATCGCTGCAAACAGTGATCTACAGATCCAGTGGGGGTGGGCGATCGCTAGTTGGCTCATGACTGCTGGAGTCATTCTATTTATTCAGTTTCAGAAACAATGGCTTTTAATCTTTCTGACGGCAGCGACGACTTTTCTTTACAGCTATGCTTTAACGTTGATGCGTCCTCCTGAGAGTATCTATACGAGATCGCCGCTAATTGAAGCAGTGAGCGAGCAGACAATTGATGGTAGTCGCTATGCATTGTTTGGGGCCGATTTGGACGGAGTACTCCCCCCTAACCAGGAAACGCTCTTTCACCTTCGAAGCATTCACTCCTATGACTCCCTCTCATCTCGCAATTACCAGAACCTTGTAACTGAATGGAGTGATTCTGGGAGTATTGTTTATGGACGACACTTCAACGTACTGGATAACCAAGAGCGATTGAAGAGTCAAGAGTTTCGTCTCTCTGGGATAAGTCTTCTACTGTCAAGACAGCGTCTCAATTCTGAAAGCTTTAGGCAGGTGGATGAGATTAATGGTATTACCCTGTATCAAACCCTCTATCCTCCAATTCTGCGTTTGCAGACACCCCATTACCACCTAGAATCCTTTGATAAAGTCATACTAGAAGAACCGTTTGATCGCCAGGGTACCTCCACGCCAACTATTGTCAAGGAATTTGATGATTATCGGGAATTGCACGTTGAGTCTCGTCCGCAGTCAACCTTACTGTTTCTTAGCCAGCAATACCATCCTTTTTGGCAAGCAACAGACGAAAAGGGAAATATTTTCCAAACAGTAATTGTGAATCAGTTCTATCAAGGTGTACAGTTACCTTCTAACACCGAAACGGTGGTGCTGAGATTTCAGCCCTGGGTGCTGTGGAGTTGGATTCCTCAGGCGGCCTATGGGATGCTAGGACTCTTGTTTTTGGGTAAATGTGTGTATCACCGACTCCGGTGAGTTAATGTAAGATCCAAACAAACAACGTTGCTGCTTGTTAAACGTAGAAGAAACGTAAATCTTGAGTCGTTGGCGACAATCAGTGTCTTACAAAAATTGCTTGAGCACTTCGACGGTCTGCTGCCCTGTCCTTTGCCAAGTGAACAGTTTGGCTCTTTCCAGCCCAGCTGTTCGTAATTTTTGGCGAAGCTGTCCATTATTGGCTACGGATTGCATGGCGACTGTGATCGCATTCCTATCATACGGATCAACCAAAATAGCCGCATCCCCCGCCACCTCAGGTAGTGACGACAGATTGGAGGAAATAACAGGAGTCCCACAAGCCATCGCTTCCAGTACAGGTAAACCAAACCCTTCCCATAAACTGGGAAATACAAGTGCGATCGCTTGGCTCAGCAACAAAGGCAAATCCTCGTAGGGAACATAGTCGAGAAATCGCACTTGAGTTTGTAAATGACACTCAACCACCTGCTGTTTTAGCAGCGGTGTATAGCGTGGATCGATTGGTCCGGCAATCCACAACTCATACTGCTTAGCCTTAGGCAGTTTGGCGAATGCAGCGATCGCCCCCGATACATTTTTATAAGGCACATGCCGACCCAATACCAGAAAATAGTTTTGGGGAGATGCGGCCACAGGCTTAAAGTGATCAGCATCGTAGGCCAACAAAATCGGCGTAATTTTAGCGGCGCTGACGCCATAAAACTGGACGATATCAGCCGCCGTTGCCTCAGAATTACAGATAATATGGGCGGCTTGGGCCAGTACCCTTGGCGTATAGTAGCGATAGAGCCACTTCAGCGAAGAGAAATACTGTGGAAACCGCAGCGGCGTCAGATCGTGCACCGTAACCACAAACCGGCAACCTGACCAAAGCGGAGCTTCTGTGATCGGTGAAAACAAAAAATTGGCTTTTAATTGATGATACTGCTTTGGCAACTGAAATTGGGTCCACAGCAGCCTGCGCATATGGCCTGCCATGCCATATTCAGCCGTCATATTTGCAGGAACTGGGTAATAATTGTCTAAGCCACTGTTGAGTGTTGCTAAATAGGTAGGATTTAGAAGATTCAGGTGGGGGAGCAAATTCAAAGCATAGGCAGTTGTTCCAGTGGGCTTGCTAAGTATGTAGGCAAGGTTAATCAACATCTCAGCAGCCCTATTGCTGATGTAATCGGTTAGGATTAGGTCTCACTACCGGATATTCTCGCAAATTGATGACCACGCTAATAAACCGCAGATAAGTTACATCAAAAGACTTTAAAAACGTAATCAAAAACTTTAGAAATAAGTAAAATCTCAATATAATCTGCTCCCAGACTGGACGATGTTTTTGATAATAGTAAAGCTGACTGCGACGGTATTCTAACGCCATGCGATTAGGCTCTTTGCCTACTGAATATCCACCTATGTGCACTAATGAAACCTCTGGTGTATAGACTACTTTAAGGCCCAAATCTCGAACCCGTTGACATAGATCAGACTCCTCAAAATACATAAAAAAGTTTTCATCAAAGCCTCCCACCTTTTCAAAAGTAACCTTGCGGATTAGTAGGGCCGCCCCAACCACAATGTCCACAGTTTGAGTCTGCCCAAAGGCGATGGCAAGTTCAGTACGTTCTTTAGAGTTACGGTACTTCCTAACCTGTTTTAAGGTTCGAAACTCACCCATAATGCCAATTTCTTCAGCAGTAGAAAGTTGAAAGCTACCGTCAGCATTAAGTAATCTAGGACCAACAATGCCAATGTGTTGATCACTCTCCAGTAGACTTAGCAACCTCGGTAAGATGTCGTCCTTAAATAGCGTGTCTGTATTCAGCAAAAAGAGAATATCACCTGAAGCATTTTTAACCCCTAAGTTGTTACCTGCACCAAACCCTAAATTTTTGTCTAGTCTAATCAGCTTGATATCTGTAAATGTTTGCTCAATTAAATCTGCACTTTTATCGGTAGAACAATTGTCAACAACAATAATCTCATAGGGTACTGATACCAGATATTGCCGGAGGGATTTTAAGCAATTTAGTACAACATTAGAACCGTTGTAATTAACTAAAATGATAGAAACTCTGGGGTAAATTTCAGTCATTGTCACCCCCTAAAAGGTTTTTCCCAGATTATTGGCTAACCCATAGTAAGTCCCCTTAATACAGGCAGCAATTTTTGATAGCTTTTGCTCAGGATCTAACAGTAAAATCCAAAAGGTGCTGGAGAAAATAAACTTTATTCGTCTTAGAATACAGGTAATTTTGTAAATGCCTCGGGAGTGCTTTAATTCTATCCAGGTATGGTTTCGACAAATATAAAAGTAACGCAGGGCTGAGTAGGTTTGGAAAACTTTCTTTTGACCTAAAATCTCAAGCTGGATAGGACTGCCAAAATGGTGCAACATACTGGCAGTGGGTACAACCCAATTATGAAAACCCTTGCGCTTTAATCGAATGCCATGGTCTAAGTCAATGCCATCCATAAAGAGGGATGGATCAGGGGGAGACACATGCTCAACCGTGGCTAGATTAAGCAACGCCCCCGACGTGATCGGCGCGTCACACTCATAGGGTTGGGTCATATCAGGCGGTGCAAATCCTTGAAAGCGATCGTGAATAAAGCGTTCTGGTCTGACAATGATTTGTGTTCTTGGATCAATAGGGGTTGGCGCTACCATCCCGATGAGATACTGATTCGCCAACTGGACGTAGGCTTGCAGTAATTGCTCTAAACAATCGGGTTGAGGCTCGCTGTCTTGATCGAACATCCACAAAAAATCGTACCCCTGCCCTACTGCCCATTGAATGGCGTGATGCAGTCCTCCAGCAATGCCAATATTTTGCGGATATCGCCAAATGAGGGTTCCAGGGGTGGAGGTTGTGATGGATAAGGACGGCGATGAATTATCAACAACGATAATTTGATGAACAGGGCTGGTTTGTTTTTGGATGGCTTGAAGACAGGTATTGAGCGCCTCTAGGTCCTGATAGGCTGTGATGTAGGCTGACACTCGATGATCGGAAATTCTCATGCGAAGTCACGCAAAATAGTCTCTTTCTTTCTCGATATGTATGCTGTGTAAACTGCGCCAAAGATGATTGCTAGATCATAGTTTATAGTCCTATTCAGAATAATGAGAAAAGTTTACGGTCAGATTTTAGACTGTTATTGAGTAACGGGCACTGGTTCAGTATAATTAAAAGCTAGAATCCTTGTATAAAAGGTGTTACAGCGTTCGAGACTCAGAGAATAGTTTGCCCCCAAATCAGGGCAATTCAACGATATATCAGGGTTTTCAGAAACGGCTAATAAGAATACTCTCAATAAGCTGACAGCAATAGGTTTGCTGAGAATTTCCGTATCTCTTGCTAAACAAGACTTCCAGGATCTAACTAGACTGAACCAGTGCCCAAACGACACCTGGTAGGTTTTGCTGATAACGTAACCGCCGCCATTCTACAAAGCGAAAGCGGTTGCTTGAGTCGATGGTTGACTTACCTGAGCCCTAGGAACTGCAAAGCCCCAAGTCATATGGAGCGCTTAAAATACTTTGTGCATAATCCCAAGATTACGGCTGAAATCTTCTATTCCCCGTTGGTGAGGCAATTTCTCAAAGCCTGGGAGGGGATGTCTATCCTGCTGAGGCTCGATACCAGCCTGTTGTAGAATCAATATTGCCTGATAGAAGTGTGTTTTGTCTGGGGAGGCCGTTCTTTTCCATTAGCCCAAAAGGTCATAGAGCACGGCGGCACCACCGTTGGATATGAGGACCGTGTGTTCTGGAAATGGCCCTCCCTGTCTTGCTGCCCAATTGCCAGATCATCTTGCTCGCTGACAGCGGCTTCGAGCATGGGAAATTGATTCGCTGGTTACAAGTCCATCAATGATCTTGGGACATTCGGGCCAAATCGGATCTGAAGGTCACTTTGGCGAATAGTCAAACCAGGCATGTTTCAGACCTCTTACCCCCAACTGACGAAGTTTTCTGAACCACCAAGGTTTATCTACAAAGAGCTGAGAGTATTCAATTAGTGCAGCTTTGAGGAGTTTGTTCCTAGTTTCAATATTGAGAGGTTCACCAGTATTCGGCAACTTTGACATATGGACAATAAATTCCGAACCGAGAACTAAAATCTCTTGTATGGTGAGTCCCACAATACCTAGATCATTCAATTCAGCCAAAATGTATTGAAATGAGCTAGGGGTAAATCTCGAGCAATGACTGTCAACATACTCACCTTTATCTGAATTTTTAAGAATTTCAAATGCTGTCCTGTGTGACTGAGACAAGCTTGCGGATTTAATGCTAGGCTCTTCATCCGCAGTAATATCTAATTGTGCATGTAAGCTATGCGCATCATAGACACAGCCTAAAGATGGTTTCTTTACATCACAATAGTAAGCGTCAAGTAAGTCCCCTGTTGAAGAAAGTTGCCTGAAGATATCAAAGCATCTAGTACTAATTGGAATAGCCATTGAAAGAACACCATCACAGGCGAGTAGGTGTTCACAATCCTTTAGAAACTTTATCGGATTAGGAAGATGCTCAAAGTTATGCGATGAGACAATGTATTTGAATTCCCTCTTTTTGACTTGAATACTCGACTCAATACTTTCTTTAAGTTGGATGCCGTTATAAACGATATCTACCTCTTCTATGAGATCTAATTTAGAGGAGTCTATGTATGGATCAGCTAATAGCTTTTCCTTAAGCTGTTCTGTCGAAAATACGTCAACTGTGGTAACCCTATAACCATCTCTTTTGGGACAGAGGGGATTCATGTAGGGGCCGATCTCTATACCAGCTTCTGCTTTCGAGGTGTACCGGGTGATACTTTTTTTGCGAGATGTCATTCTAGTATTCACTAAGGTTCTACAATAATATTGTCTGGCGTATTTAAAAGTCCATAGCCAATTTAGCCAGATGCTGGTCAAAAAACTTCTGCCTCTATCCTCACCGAACTTTCCAGACTTAATGCACGGCCATAAAAGGCCTGCAAAAACTAATTCAAGGATCATTCAGTCAAAGTTCTATATACCTGTGAACTTTGCTTAACGTCGGAACGCCTACGAATCAAGACTTCAATTTCTGGATCGCCCTGCTGCTCTTTAGTCGGAACAAACAGCGCCCTTTGACGAGAACTAATACCATTGCGGGGAGCTGACAGATAATAGAGCGCTAAGGATCGCCTAACAATACCTTCAGGACATAGTATTGGATTGGGTAGACCATGCCAGCTCTTACAGCCCGTATCAAAAAGCACCGCTCGGTTAAACTTACAATCTATAGTCTTGACAAGCTCAGCCGGTTTATTGGTCTCGTTATCATGGGACCAAAACTCTAACCCCCCCCCCCACTCGGGTTGCCAATCAGGAGTTACATAAATCAACAAATTTAACCGGCGTTCCAACTTTAACTTTGGGTGAATTGAATAGTCTAAGTGAATATTCAACTTTCCACCCCTACTGTGTGCATGCAAGCCGCCGCCATGTAAACCAGGGTCGGCGTAAAGCTTTTGGATACCTGACAAAGCTTGCAACTCTAACAGGAAAGAATCACTATTTAATTGGCTAAATAGCCGATACAGCAAAGGTGGAAATATATTCCAGTTATTTAATGCTTTCTTATTCTCAATAGAGTTGGAATAAGTGTACCAAGCATAATCATCGTACTCTACAAAATCCCTACATATTTGAGAAATGACTTCATCTGCAAGGAAATCATCCAGGACAATATGTGGGAATGGTTCAGCAGTTGAAAAAGATCCTGCCTTTCCTACGAGATCTATATCTACGTTTAAAATTTCCTTATGAAGCATCTTTCCAAGATGATATATCAGAGAATGACAGTTTTTTTTCGAGTGTACTTGATGTTACAGATTTTGGCCAAGCAGCAGAACAATTAACTTATAAAAACAAGTGTTTCTGATAACATTTCCACCTCCAAAACGTCTTAATTTGCTAAGGGGCGAGTTGTAGAATTTCGTGGCAGAATCAAGCATGAAGTAGTCTCCGTTTTGCATTTTGAATCCCTTCCTCCGCATATGAAATGTAAAATTCAATGTTTTCTCTGAAATCCATTAAACACTTAAATTCTTTAGATAGTTTTTTTCTTATTCAAGTTAGCCAAAGTTTCAGCAAAAAAAACTGGGACATTTTCTATGTAATTTAATAGATAAAATAAGAAGCTGAAGGATACTAAGTTCTCAGGATTCTTTTCAAACAAATCTCTTTTTAACAAGGGACATCCCTTAACTAAGAGTAAAGGCCAAATTCTATGGGTAGGATTCATTTCTAAGCAATTGACATCAAAAATCTCATTAATTATTGCCAGCAACTTTTCGCCACCTGGGATAAGCTTGTAATCTGGCAGATTGCCTGAAAAAGACTGGTCATCCTGATATTCCCCAAGAAAATCATGAGATACTGAGGGCCTAGGAAGGCTAATAGCTTCCATAAAATTCTTAATATTTTCCCTGCTAAATAGCTCTGTATTGTTATAAATAGCCTTGGTAGTAAATCCAGCTTTAACCAGAAGTTGAGACAAACCAATCTCCCCT
>JASJDH010000354.1 GCA_030065175.1 Leptolyngbyaceae cyanobacterium MO_188.B28
CATCAGCTATTCAGCCCTCACCCTAAATCCCTCTCCCTAGGGAGAGGGACTTTGAATCTGCCTCCCCTTCTCCCTGGGGAGAAGGGGTTGGGGGATGAGGGCTAGAAATTGGTAACTTCTTTACTGGAAATCACCCAAGGCGTAGAGAATGGCTCAAAATTTAGATCCAACAGTTGAGAGAGAGTCCCGAATCCGTCGCAAGGCGAGGAGAATGACTCGAAATTTGGGCCTGGCTTTGCTGACTGCTATTCTCACCAGTGTGTTGTTGCCGAGTATTTTGACTTTACCGAGTGCGATCGCACAACAACCCGCCCAAACGATCTTGCCGAGTATTTTGACTTTACCGGGTGCGATCGCACAACAATCCATCCAGACTACCCAGACCCAATCCTCAGCCACTACTTTAATGCAGCTAGGTCGGGAGCGCTACGAAAATGAGCAGTTTTTGGCAGCGGCTCAGGCACTGCAGCAGGCTGCAGAGATCTACGCCCATGGGGGCGACGCCCTCAGGCAGGCGCAAGCGCTAAGCTTACAGGCGCTTGCCTGGCAAAAGCTGAGCAAACGAGACCTGGCGCAGGCAGCTATCGACAAAAGTGTGTCTCTACTCGACGCTATTCAACAACAGACGCCAGAGATGAGCCGAATTCGGGCGCAGGCGCTAAACGCCCAGGGGCATTTGCAACTTGCCTGGGGTCAGGCGGACCGAGCCGTAGAGAGCTGGACCACAGCAGAGGCAGCCTATCGACAAGCGCAGTTTCCAAGTGGGATGTTGGGCATTCAAATCAATCAGGCGCAGGCGCTTCAGTCTTTGGGGCTGTATCGGCGAGCTGAACGCCTATTAGACCAGCTAGAGGGCGAGCTGCGGGCTGAGCCATCGCAGTTGAATGGAACCATTCGGGCCAAGGGGCTACTCAATTTGGGTAATGTACTGCGGCTGGGCGGCGAAGTCGAACGAGCGCGCGACATTTTGATGGAGGGGTTGGCGATTGCCCGAGACCTCCAACTAGCTGGGGATGAAGGGCAGGCGCTGCTGGGGTTGGGCAATACGGAGCGGGTGATGGCGAAGCGGGCGGAGGCGATTCGAGATGAGGCGGCGCATACCCAGCATATTCAAACAGCGTTGAAGCATTATCAGGATGCGCAGGAAATAACGCCTGCGGAGATGACGCGGGTGCAGGCGCAACTGAATCAGATCGGTTTGCTAGTGGAGACAGGACAGTTGGAAAAGGCCCAGGGGTTGAGATCGCGCCTCCTGCAAAAGCTACCTCGGCTCCCAGCAAGCCGCGCCGCCCTCTATGCCCGCATAAATTTGGCCCAGCGCTCTATGGAAATTGCTCTCTCAGAGGCCCCCGCCATTGGTGAACGCTTGGCCATCGCAGTCCAGCAGGCCCGTGCATTAAAAGATAGGCGAGTAGAAGCTTATGCGCTGGGAACCTTGGGCATGCTCTATGAAAAAATGGGAGATGTCTTGAATGCTAAAACCACCACCAAGGTTGCCCTAACCATTGCCCAGGCTATCCGAGCCCCAGACATTGCCTACCAGTGGCAGTGGCAGATGGGACGCCTGTTGCAGGCAGAGACACAAGCTGAAAAAAGTACGCTCACACCAGCAATGCCGGAAGCGATCGCCTACTATACCGCTGCGGTCGAAACGCTCAATGGGTTACGTAGCGATCTGGCGGCGCTCAACCCCGATATTCAGTTTTCATTTCGAGAAAGCGTCGAGCCTGTCTATCGCCAGCTAGTAGACCTGCTGTTGGGGGAAGAGAAACCGAGTATAATGCGACTCAAGCAGGCCCGGACTGTCATGGAGGGCCTGCAGCTAGCAGAAATTGATAATTTTTTCCGAGATGCCTGCGCTAAACCTGAGGCTGTCGACATTGACACAATCGATCAAACTGCCGCCATCGTTTATCCGATTTTACTCAAAGATCGGTTAGCCGTGATTCTCAAATTGCCAGGCGTCGACAATTTACGCTATTACTCAACTCGTGAGACGTCTGAAGAACAAATTGATACCGCGGTTAAACAGTTGCTCAGCAAACTCAAAAGACGCAGCATCCCGCCAGGGCGGCTGAAAACCGATTCGCAACGGTTTTACAAGTGGTTGATCGAACCGTTCGCAGCTGATTTAGAAAAGCAAGTTAACCGCGAGCAAAGCGCCATCAAGACCCTGGTCTTTGTGTTAGATGGTTCTTTGCGCAATGTTCCGATCGCTAGCCTCTACGATGGAGAACGTTACTTAATTGAACGCTACGCCATTGCGGTTACGCCAGGCCTACAGCTGTTAGCCCCTCGTACTCTGCAGCCAGACAAACTGCGTGTCCTGCTGGCGGGCGCTACGGAAGCACCCAGCTTTGTTGACGCTGGACTTGGCTCATTAAACAATGTGGCGTTTGAAATATCCGGTGTTAAAGAGCAGCTGGATCGCTCCACCAGCCTGGAAGATGAAGCTTTTCGCCAAGCCATGATTCGAGCGCAAGTTAAGGCCTCTCCATTTAATGTGGTTCATTTGGCTACCCATGGCAACTTCAGCTCTAATCCTGAACAGACATTCCTGTTAGATTGGAATAGCCGCATTTCAGCCAATGATATCGACACGTTATTTCAAGCAGGCGCTCCTAGCCAGGAGAGAGCGATTGAGCTGTTGGTTTTAAGCGCCTGTGAGACAGCGGCAGGCGATAAGCGAGCCGCCCTGGGTCTGGCTGGAATTGCCATTCGCGCTGAGGTCCGCAGTACGCTGGCCACTCTCTGGCAGGTCAATGACGCGTCCACCGCCGAGTTTATGATTAGATTTTATCAACAGCTCAGCAGCGGTCGGATCACCAAGGCTGAAGCTTTGAGAAATGCGCAGCTTGCCTTCCTTAAGGATTACCCTGACACCGACTACAACCGGCCATTTCACTGGGCTCCGTTCACGCTTGTGGGGAATTGGCTGTAAGTGACGCCATTTTTATTCAGAAAGTAAGCCACTCCTGTTCACTTCACCTAAGATAGGAGCTTCAGATAAGTTCCCTAAGCCAATATTAGGATCGCTCAGCAAATCTTTCCAAAGAGTTTCCAGTTCTAGATTGTCAGGATCGCTCAGGCGCAAATGAGCTAGCTCGGTGAGTGTTTCATACCAGATTTGATTTTCTGCATAGGCGTGAATCTTCTCTAGGGGAGATTGGGCGATCGCTAACTCACTTTCCAAAGCTGCAGAAGGCGCTACTCGCCGCACCATTCCAGTGATCGTAGTCAGACTGGCCTCATCAGCCGGATCGGATTGAGGGCAAGTAATATCGAAGTACCACCGGTAATCTTTATCCACCTCCAGTGGCGGTATTGTTGTGGGCAGCGCTAGTTCGACAATGCCCGCCGTCGTCAGAAGCTGGATATCCGTCCGATAGATCTCAGCATCGCCTTCCTGGAGAGAAAACTGAGCGGCGGCGATCTCTGTTTGGGTGTAGGGTGCATAGACCCAAAAGCTGGGATGCTCACTCACTGTGAGATCCAGCCCCCGATTACCGACCAACTGGGTCAAGGGGAGGATTTCTGAGTGGGCTATACAGTCTCCTCGGCTGCCGGTCCCATGGGGCGCACGCGGCGTTCCTCGATCTGGCGGCGGGACATTAGGGTGAAATTGAATGCGTCTGGCCGCGGAAGAGGCCCCGGGAACCCCCACCTGAACTCGCTGGGCGTTAGCAACCATGCCCCAGCTGAGTAGGCTGATGAAAATAAACCCAGCAACGCCTCTAAAGGAGCCTTTAAGGGAAGGATGTCCAATCAGCCTCTGCCAAGATACGCTCATTTTTTCCCCAGATACTGTCGAAACCAGCAACCTCACTAAATACGGATTGTACGCATATGTACTATTACGCCGCTCCCAGCCAATAATCCGGATAAGGCGGCAGGCGACAACGGCGTCCAACCTCCTTGCTGAAACAATAGCCAACAGCCGCCATACAAGACGGCTAGCGCTGCGCCGCCCGCCAAAGTTCTGGATAAAGGAGAGCAAAAGCGCCCCATGAGCAGCGCCATCACGACTGACCAGCCAGAGATCCAGAGCATTTCATGGGCGTCCGACCACCACCAGATTAAGGGACGGTTATCTTGCACAGCGCTTAGAATTTGGCTGAGCATGTGCGCCTGTATTTCTACCCCTGTCATCGGTGTATATACAGCGTTGCCGCTGCTGAGAGGGGTTAGCCAGTGGGCGTCGTTAAAGCTAGGGGCGACTGTTCCAATTAAAACAATGCGATCTTTAACCAGCGTCGAGACGAAATTGTCGCTTAACACGTCTCCTAGGGAAACCGCCTGGGCAACCTGTTGTGACGCCCGGTAGTTGAGCAAAATCTGGTGGCCGCTCGCCTCGATATTATGGTAACCGCCAGTATTTTTGTCTAGGGGCTTAAAGACGGTGTCGCCTAACTGAAAATAGCCATCTGCGGTGATTTTCGATGGCGTATTGCTAGCCGCTAAGTAGTGCTGCGCAAGCATCCAGCTTAGAGTGTAATAGCTTTGGCAGGGGGCGGGGTCGCTCACGGCTAAAATGTGTCGTCGGATGACGCCGTCGGACGTGTCTAGCAAGACATTGTTCAATCCCTGGCGCTCAGTGGGAACTTCTGGAGGGGGGATCGTGCTCTGGCTACCGTAATTGCAGATGGCGTAGATGCGATCGCTCGTCGCCAGACGCCTTGCTAGCGCCTCATGGCCGGATTGTACCGAAAAGTCTCGATAGATATCTAATCCAATGGCGCGGGGTTGCGCCGCCTCTAATTTCTCCAATAGCTGATTTAGGGCGCGGTCGGAGAGGGAAGCCGCTCCCCGGTCAGCCTGTTGAGCGCGGACATCTTCTTCTGTAATCGTTACCAGTAGCAGCCTGTCGTCGGGCTCTTCCTCCGGACGCATATACATCAGATGATCATAGGCTTGGAGTTCCAAATGTTGCAGCCATCCTAAAGATCTGACGCCGATAACACAGGTACTGCTAATAGCGCCAATCGCCAGCGCCGCCCACAGCGGTATGCGAGGTTGGCGCACGGCCAATGCCTCTAGTTGCTGCTTTATCCAGGCCAGGTCAAAAACAGATTGATAAATTCGATTTTTGATCACGAGTCGGCCCCGATCTGGGGTTGCCAATCCCGAAAGCCTCAGTTCTAAGGCGGCTACTGTATTGTGATTGGGGACGCCGCCGTGTTGAGCAATCTTAAGGCATAGGTTGAGCAGGTGTTTACTATCTCGAGAATTACGAAGAATACGATTGCGAACGGTGCGTAAATGTTCTGGCTCATCCTGCTCTTCCCAATTGTCAATCATCCGGGTGCGAACCAAGTCAGCAATAAACGCATTCAGGTCGGCTGGGGATGGCTGCCCTTGTCGCTTGATTTCCTCGACTTTTTGGACGATCAAGCAACAGAGCTTCTGGGTGAGGAAAGGCTGACCGTCTGTCCAAGCCAAAACTTCTTGGATAGCTAATTTGGGATTGCTAATTGTTCCCGCCAGTCCTGCCTCTAGCGCCTCACTTTCATCGGGCTTGAACCCCTGAAGCGCGATCGCCCGACCAATATTGAAAGGGGTAGAACGCTCATCTTGAATCAGCTCTGAGGGGGTGGCGACCCCAATCATCGCGAAGGTTAGACGGCGGTAGGCGGGATTGCTGGCCCGTTTATCATAGCAGTGGCGAATCAGGGCGAAAAACTCGTCAGTGGAGAAATTTAAGCTGAGAACGCTATCAATTTCGTCAATAAAAATGACGAAATTTTCTTGAACTTGTCTTAATAAGACGAATTCAAAGAATTCGCCCAGACTTTGCACAGGGGAAATATCATTGAGATCCTCCAGCCACTGTCGCCGATTAACCGATAGCCCTAAGCCGCTAATCAGCTCCCGTATCATGCCGCCGTACCACTGCCGGGGCGTAATTTCCCGACTGCCAATACCGCTCAGCTCAATTTCAGTACAGGCTACACCCTGGGCCTGAAGCTTCCCCATAGTTTGAATTCGCAGGCTTGACTTTCCCATCTGCCGCGCATTCAGGACGTAGCAGTATTCCCCAGCCAGCAACGCCTCATAAAGATCGAGATCAGCCTGCCGCACTACATAGGATGGCGCATCGGCAGGTAGGCCGCCACCGAATTGATAGTATGTATCAAAATTAAATACGCTACCCATCGACGATTCTATCGGCGCCGATCACGCCCCAAAGCCAGTAACTGTTTTTCAGAAATCGTTTTAATATCTCCCATATTTTCTCGTATCAATATCTAGTTAGCTATTCAATCACCTCTCTTGGCGTCAAAACGCTTCTCTTCCCAATATCTTTCTGATTCGAGCTTACCGTATTAATATAATCAAGCACGATATCTAGAAAAGCTGTGTTTGCTTTGTCTGTTTAGCTGAAAGCCAAGTTCAACCTTGCCTGTTTGGGCTGAAACATATAAAGCACGGGTTGAAAAATCATGAGCTTTGGAATAGAAGAAGCGATTCAAACTGCTAACCAACTGGCTTATCGGCAAGCAAACAGATACTTAACCGACGTTGAAATTTTGGTCCTGAGGGGAGCCTGGGATAAGCTCGAATACGATCAAATCGCGGCTCAAAATGAGTATTCCACTAGCTACATTAGTAAAGACGCCGCACCCAAGCTCTGGAAGCTGCTAAGCAGCTCCCTTGGTGAGAAAGTGAGAAAAAGTAACTTCAAAGAAGCTTTAAAACGCAGCTGGGAAGAAAGTAGGACTGTCTCAGCTGGCTGCTCGGAAATACCAGACTCTGAAGCACGCAACCCTAGAATAACAAGCTCCAAGAAAATAGATTATTTAGAGAGCAATCCTACAGAAAATCCTATTCTCTGCAATGTCTACATAGAGCGACCGCCAGTTGAGTCAATCTGTTGTAAGGCGCTGACACAACCCGGAGCCTTAATCCGGATTAAGGCTCCCAAGTTTATGGGTAAGACATCGCTGGCGAATTATCTGTCGGCTGAGCTATCTGCTTCAACATATCGGACAGTGAACTTAAGTTTTGAACTCGCTGATCGCTACACGCATCTAACCGATTTGAACAAGTTTTTGCGCTGGATGTGTTTGAACATCAGCCGAGAAATGGATCTCCCAAGTCAAATAGATGAAATTTGGGATGAAGACGGCATTGGGGCCAAAGTAAGCTGCACGGCTTATTTTGAAGATTATCTCCTGACCCAGTCCGACACCCCCTTAATTTTGTGTTTAGACGATGTCGATTTATTGTTTCCCCATCCTGAGGTGTATGAGGACTTTTTCGGACTATTGCGCTCCTGGTATGAGAAGGGAAAAACTCGCCGGATTTGGAAAAAATTGCGGCTGATGGTCGTCCATGCAACTGACGTGTATATTCGCTTGAACATCAATCAGTCTCCCTTTAATGTTGGGTTAGCCATAGAGCTGCCAGAGTTTTCAACGGAACAGGCGCAAGACTTTGCTCAGCAAAGCGGCTTGAGGGAAGAGGACGCACAAGTAGAGGCCCTGATGAATTGGGTAGGCGGCCACCCATATCTGTTAAAGCAGGCCTTTTCCTACTTGAAAAGTCACCCGATGGTCACGCTAGCATCCCTGTTATCAGAGGAGAATACAATCTTTGCCGTTTACCAGAACCATCTCAGGGAGCAGTGGATGACTTTACAGGAGAAGCCGCAATTAGCGGCGGCCTTTAATCAGGTTGTTCGGTCATCTCAGCCTGTGGAGCTAGATCCGATGCTGACTTATCAGTTACAGAGTATGGGGTTGGTTAAGGCTGTGAGTCATGGGGTCGTTACCCGTTGTCGGCTGTACGAAGAGTATTTTAAAAAACATCTTGGATAGAGCCTGTATGTGAGAATCATCGCTTTGGACTGCTATAGCTTGAAGCCAAAACAGACGTGAACCTGAATCCAACTGAACTCCACCTCAATTCCGAATCTCTTGGGGCGCTGAAAATCCTGAATTAACCTGAACATCTCCATCATAGGAGCCCGGTAAAATATTGATGTGTTGACACTTTCGCAAGTGGGGTGGACGACCAGGCAAGATATGTCACGTTGCCGCATCGAATAGAGCATTCCAAGACTAATGATTCTTAGCTGCAAAGGCAGGCTTAGAAGTTTAACTCAGGGGCGTCAACCTACCACGGTTGCAAAATGTCGCTCTAGAGGGAGAGAAGCATGGGGCAAAACCGCAAGCAAGAGCAGAAAACACAGGGAGTTAGGGTTTTCTTTAGCCAAAAATCCAATAAAGAGGTTGCTTTTCAGACTGAGTACGTTAAAGATTTTTGTGATTGGAATTTGGATGATTTTGTTGAATTTGTTCAGGCTCAAGCATCTCAAGGGGTCGTCTGTTGCTTCTTCATAATAAAAGCTGAACGTAACTATAAGACATTACAGCGGTTAAACGCAGAGGTTGCTCTCAGAGGCAGACGGTTGCCTATCCCCATAAAAGTAGTCGACGCCATCTGAGATGAGTTTCCGGGATCTTTTCCCCATGACCTTTCTTAATGGAGAAAGCAGGGTCATGAATTTTGAAATAAGAATTCTTGAAGCAGTAGGCTCCTGTATTTCTGTAATAGACAACGGGGTCGAAGCTGGCCGAGGTTATATCTATTAATGTATAACGATTCGCAAGGGCAGCCATTTGCACTTATGGAGGAATTATACGTAAATGAACCTATCGCGGTAAAGGGATAGGGGTGGACTTGTCAAACAAGTCGTTGAGTTAGCCTTTATCTGAAAAATCTATTTTAAGCAACAATAAATTTGATCAAAAAAACAGAAGTTGTCATCCTTTTTTCACCACGAATAAATAAGAGAAACCATATCCATTTGCGGGGTGATTCAACCCTACTCAAGGGATTGATATTTCCATCGTCAATTCTTGGACAGTTGGGTTCTAAGGCGAGATAGCGATTACGATTTAGCCCCAATCGATTCAAATCTCACGCCATCTAATGGGAAAGTTTTCGAAATAGATTCTAGTTATTTCATGCCGAGTTTTACATCACAGACTATGGCGTTCCAAGAATCATTTAACCGCCCCCTAACCATTAAAAATGGTATTGCCACTTACAATGTAAGTCAGGATATCGGAGCAAGTAAACTGATACCAGACTCTTGGAATGAGATAGTAATTAAAAATGGAGTCACACTCAAAGGCAATTTTGTAGTGCGGCCAGGAAGAACAAAGCCTTTGCTGATTAGAGGTGAGAGTAAAACAGGAAGTGTGATTGAGGGACTGGGCAATCATCAGCGCTATGAAATCGATGGAAGTAGGGCATTTAACCACAGTGCAGTTTACTATGGGGGCTTTAAAGCCGTCATTGCAGTTGTGAATCTTACCAGCAAGAATCCCGACTTTTTTCACTTGCTATCTTGTGGCAAGATAATTGTTAATAATGTGAGACTTATAAATACATCAAAAGAGTCTGAAAAAAATGGATTTGATGATAAAAAAAATGGATTTGATGATAATGATGGGTCTATTGTTAGAAATATTTTTGTCAGTCCTACTGAGGATGCGAATAATATCTGTATGGTTTATACATACTACTAGATCTCAAGTTGCATAGAAATTGCCTTTCCAGATAATTCCTGCGTTACCTGGTATTTTTCTTAAAAAAACATCAATGTGGAAAGTTATTTTCATCGCCCTAATAACCAGCATCACGATCTTAGGGATCTATTTTGCTGGTCGGATACAGTCTCAAATCCCCCCGGAATTAGACGTGCTGATCGCGTTCGGATTGTTTGGTTTAGTCATGGTCGGAGTATGGGTCTTTGTCTCAAACGTTTGAATTGAAGCAAACAATCCGTTGCAAATCTCCTCTGATTTGG
>JASJDH010000355.1 GCA_030065175.1 Leptolyngbyaceae cyanobacterium MO_188.B28
GGTGGATGGGTGGATGGGTGGATGGGTGGATGGGTGGATGGGTGGATGGGTGGATGGGTAGTAGGGGGATATATCTTCCACAAAGTCTTTAACTGGGGGCGATACTGGCTTTGACCAGTTCAACCTCGTAGATCAGGGTTGAATTGGGCTCCACCGTAATCTTTGGGAAAAACACTGGCCTGTCACCAAAACCTAATGCAGGCGGGATAATTAAGCGTCGTTTACCACCCTGTCGCATGGTGCTGACGCCCTCATCCAGACCAGGAGGAATGACTTCTGGCCGCGCCGCGCCTAGTTGAAAAGCCAGCGCCTTTTGTCCCCTATCCCGACTAGAAATAACTTGAGTGCCGTCCTCAAGGGAAAGGGTGTACTGCACCAAACAGAGATCCCCAGAGAACGGCTGCTCACCCGCTCCCACCTTAATATCCACATACCGCAGACCGCTGTCGGTCACCTCTTCTATCTGCTCACCAACCTCCAAATCCTGGGTCCCCTTGTTTTTACCCTCAACCGAAGCGTACTCCCAACGGGTCTTAATTTGTTCCCCAATCACTCCAATCGCAATGATGGCAATCCAGACCAAAGCCAGCAAAAAATTACGTCTGCCCAAAGCTTCAGAAATAGTCCCTGTACCGCTTTGAGACTTGATCATCTTCTCCTTTAGGGCTGAACTCACCCCTGCTGTATCCTCAGCTGCGGAAGACGATTCAGATGTCTCCAAGCGGGGCTCTTGAAAACTTTGATCAGAACTTTGATCTCCTTCCGTTCTATTCGGCTCCTTGGCCATTCTTGACTCCTCCGCCATCCCAGTCCCTCCCCAGGCATCCGGCATCCCATAAAACTATCAGCAGTTTCCCGTACTCAGTACACAAATCGCTACTTATCTAGCTTACAGGGCTTTGCCGCGCTCTCAGCGGGGGGAGCAGGGGAGACAATGGGGAGATAGGGAAAATGGGAAGGATGGAGGAAATTGGCTAGTCTCCTCAGAGATGTGTGTCTTCACTTCTTTTTTTGAATTAACTTCACTTTTTTTTTGAATTAACGGTGAAGATCTTGCATGAGAGATTGTGATTTTCTAGCCTTCCACAGGATTCTAAAGCAAAGCATAATTTCTCTCTTTTTTGCATTTTGATTATGGCTATAAAAACTCTATTCGGCGCAACATCTTTACTGTTCACCTCTTCAATTTCAGCGCTAGTAACCATCTCCCCCACCATTGCCGCCATAATTGCACCCTCTTGGCTCCGAAGTTGAAGGCAAGACGATCGGAGAATGGATAACCGAATGGTGGAAATAGGCTTTGGGTTGATCTCTCCAGTTGACGGGTCATGAAGAACGAAAAATGGTCGTTCCCAATATTCTCTAGAAACTTTGACAGAAAAATGCTAAGTTTCTAGGCAAAATTATTTTAAAAGTGACTTCAGAAAAGTAAGTATTCTCGGCGGATTTCATGTATAAATGATTTCGCATATCCACTTATTTATCGAAATCAATGTGTCCAAAAGTCAACATATCCTGAACTCATAAAACTACGAAATGAATGAGACTATATTGCTATCTATTGTTACCCCGACCCGTGGCAATTTATCAGCTTATTGGCTTGAACAGCTGATATCTATTGAAGGAAATGTTGAGTTTATATTGGTCTATCCACCAGGTCAGAAGGCCCAAAAGTTTGATGACTTAAGAGTGAAAGTAATCATAAGTCCCTATAAGGGAGAAGTCATGCAACGTGCAGTTGGATTAATCAATGCATCTGGAACTTATACTATTGCCTTGGATGACGATGACTTTTTACATCCACAAGTTGCCAGGTTGGTAGTGAAATACTTTGAGTCCTATCCGAATAGTTGGTGCTTGAGGCTATGTAAGAAGACGATCAATTATCAAGATACTGAAATGATTAAGCGTGCATGGGATGAATTACCTGATCTTGCTAAGCTGGCCGTTATTGAACCAGCGCCGAAACCGACTTTACGACGGAAGCTCTATGCTGATTATGAAATTTTAGAAGAGGTGCCAATTTCACCTCTGAACAATAAGTTTAAACTTAGTTCCCTATTGCTATATAGTAAGCGCACCGATCAAAACGGTTTACATCCTGAGAACTTCAATAACAAAGTCTGGAAGACGGATATTACTCAAAAAGCAATTACAGACTTGTTGAATTTCACTCAAGTAATGGGTTCGATAACGTGGATTCCTTTTTGGAATTTAGATCGATTGTTAGGTCTATTTCTGCAGGCTCGGATGTTTCAGCCAGGATGTATTATTGGCCATCGCCTATGGGGGGAAGAGCAGGTTCGCTATATTCAACGACCAAGTAACATAAAACGCGAAGTCCGTTCGATGTTTGCAGGAGATATGCTCCTGGCACTTAGATTTCCACAGTATGGTTATTTGTGGAATCTATTTTTCTACGAAATGTGGATTGCATTAAAAGTTTTTCTAAAAACAAGATTCAAGTGGATCCGAGGTCTTTTTTTTCGGTTCTTGTCAACTTTCGCAAATCGAGGCCCTGCATAAGAAATTGTCAATTTGCAGGGACCACCGAAAATCCAAAATCCAAAATCCAAATCCCCTTACTCTAACCTTGAAAAAATACCCTCCCAATCAATCGCCTCGGGCCTGGGGCCTTTGTTGACAAGTTCAAAAACTTTTCCCTCAGTATTGGGATGGCTTAAACATTCAACGCAGGCTGCCGCTAGGTCGATGCGGCTAGTTTCTCCAGAGAGCGTGTCGCCAGTGTCCACAACGATTCCGAGCTTTCCGTCTGTCTTTGCCTTTAACAGGGTGTTGAGGTCGAAGGAGGTGTAGGGGCCGTCAATCAATCGGCCTGGCCGGAGGACAGTGTAGGGTAGGCCTGAACTGACAACGGCTTCTTCGCCTTTTTGCTTGGCGTCCAGGACGCCGAAGGCGTTGAGCAGGCTATAGGGAAGGCTCTCTTTACGCAGAACGCCGCAGGAAGAAATAAAAACAAATCGCTTTAGATCAGAGGGGGCGGCGGCGACTAAGTTTTTTACCCCATTGGCGTCAACTTGCTCAGGACTATTGTTCGCCTTGGCGGAGCAGTCTTTAGGGTTTAAGTAGAGCTTTAACCAATCAAGCGGCCCTTGGGTTCGGTTAAAATCCCATCTGGCGGAGGGAAAAGCAGTTGTGCCGGTACAGCAAAGAATGTGGGTAATGTTCTGGACTGCGGTTTGGAGGGAGGTTGGATCCAGGGTGTCCCCAATGATTGCCTCCACCTGATCCTGGAAAAGCTTCCGGGCTTTTTCCGCACTGCGGGTCAGGATACGGACTCGAATCCCTTTCGACCGCAGCTTGGCCACCGCTAGTTGACCGACTCCGCCAGTCGCCCCAGCAACCAGCACATGATCCGATTCAGAGAGAGATGACTGCATTCAGTGACGCCTTTTGGTTTGGTCTCAGGAAATCTGACGGCTTTCGACTGGGTTCAGTTCAGGCATGCTAAGCGCTTCATCACTTTTCTGCGCGATCGCAGTCGGCCACTCTGGACTACTGCGTTCCACCTGATTGCGCCAGCGTCGGTAGAGAAGTCCCAATTTATCGTAACTGACTGGGCTATTCCAGACATTCGCGCCCGCCTGCAACCGCTGCTGCTGTCCCTGAACCAACCGAATGTCTTCATTGATTACCCGTTGAGCCAGAGCACGCCAGAACAAATGGTTGCCCGGAATAAACCTTGCCCATTGGAAAAAATCAAGGGCAAGCCGATAGAGCAACCGAGTACGCCCCTTCCCCATCGGTAAACAGGCATGGAGTTGGTGCAGTTGACGACCGCAATCCCGCCCCCTCAGACCAATGGTGCTGATCACGTAGCAGGGCGGTTCAAACGTCATTTCAATCGGATAAGGATTCCATTGTCCCGTTAGCGGCGTTTGGGGCGAGCTGTCAAACTTAACCGAGGCCGGGGCGAGCCATCCCTTGGCGAATGTCCCTGTATGGGTAAAGGGGGCGTGGGCTAAATCCAATAAATTTTCCAACATCAAACCATGCTCAACGTCCAGCTCCATTAGGATTTCTGCTTGCAGCGTAAACCCATCGGGAATAAGCGGAGCCTGCTTGGGAAGATCTCTTGATATGGTGGGTCCGCCTGGCCAAACCCAAATCATTCCATCTTGCTCTAAAACCGGCAAAGATCTGACAGAAGCTTTGGCTTGTCGGCAAGAAGGCGTATGCACACATAGCCCCTGGGGATTAAATTCCCACCCGTGATAGGCGCACTTAATCTTACCGTCAACCCATTTCCCCAGCGATAAAGGACAGGCTCGGTGGGCGCACTCATCCTGTATACAACCCGCCTTGCCATCTTTGTCTCGAAATAGAATCCAGGTCTGATCAAAGAGTTCAAAGGATCTGATGCTAGTCACTCCCAGATTTTTTGAGAAATCCACAGGGTACCAAAAATCCCGCAGGCCACTCGCCAGCTCCATATCAGCGGACGCTGTCAGTGCTTTGCTCATTTACCAGCACCTACCCTAATGTAAAACTCCCCAATCTTCTTGAGTAATTTATAGAGATTTTCTGACCCCATGTATCAACCCCGAATGTCAAGCCTAAACTTTGTATTTAAATATTTCTTAAGAGTTTTAAGTCCTTACAGATGCTAGGTTAAACCCTTTTGACACAAGTTTTGATTAATTGTTTTGATCGGGATTGCAATGTTCTGTCTGGCTTGCAAAAGGGGGACACGATGGGTGGATTGCTTTTGCAAGAGATCGGGGCGAAGCTGCAGACCTAATATGAAACCATTTTTACCGTTATTTTTGCTTTGTAATTGCAGATGACTGCATATATGTTCAAACTCAAACATGAACACTATTAGTTGCAGGTTTAAGGAAAGTTTCAAATGACAACAATCCAAATTCACCTGACTAGATTTCGCCATTGCAATCAGGCCTTAGAACCCTTTCCTAAACTATTCTATAGCTCTCACACAAGGAGATTTATTGATGAATATCTTGCCTATCCATTGCCCAGTCCATTGTTCACAGGGAAGACTATCTATCGATGCTTTTCACCATAGTCAAGACATTAAATGGGGAGGATGTTGTTTCCAAATCTTAGGTAGATCATGCAAAAAAATCAGGAGAGGGCCTTCTGATTTTTTTGCATGATCTATCAGTTAATTAAACCAATAGAAAGTACTTTTTTAGTGTACTTACTCTTCAAAAAACGATCAGATTCATAATGCTGAATCGCAATTCAAAAGAGTTCAACTATTAACAGATTCCTTTCAGAAGGCTCCTCAAAAAAACCTGGGGAGCTTGTAATTTTAAATGCCGACCAACTTGCTAAACAATGTGAAACTCCTCAAGGGCCGGAATGAAATTTCGATTCTCATGGCTAGACCTGCTGAGTTTAATTAGAGAAAACCGCTGAATCGGCGATAGCTTAGCCCATTGGTCCACCGTTAGAGAAACCTGCATTTCTTTTGCTTTTTGGCCCACTGAATCTGGAATTTTGGCGTCATTTTCCCAATCGGGGTGGGCTTCAACAGGTAAATCGGTTGCAGTTTCCCCCGTCGCTTCTTGGACAAGCTTTTTCAGTATTTCTCGATAGGTCTTGACCTCATCAGTTGTTTGACAAGGCAGAGCCAGAAGTTTTTGGCGGTCTTCAGTAGAAAATTGATTCCATTGAGGCAGCTTCAACTTAATGCCGCAAACATCGAGCTTATAGCGCACTCGCATAGGAATACAACGCAAAGAACTGGCAAAATCCATCTCGAATTGAAAAAAATCGTCCATACTCACTAATTTGAACTACCCAAATTATGTTAGTCGGCATGTCATTCTAAACGGGTACATTTTGGTGAAAAAGGAATACAGAATACAGAATTCAGAAAGCTGATAGATACTGGATTCTGAATCTCAATCACCGGAAGTGTCTAACTCCCTGCTTGACTGACAAAACCTTTGAAATACCTTTTCCATCCTAGGCTGTGTATACCCCAAGGGTCATATCAAAAAACGAAGCGTAACGCATCTTAATCGTTACTGGCGTTGGGTTTCATGGCTTCAACTCAGCTTACGGAAGAATCTTTTGTCAGCTGGATTCTGTCTCCTTACTCCTGTCTTCTTGTCCTCCTTAGAACGGCCCGGCTTAAGTTGATACCCTCAATAATCAGGCAAAGGATAAAATGGTACACTTGATCTACAATAAATTCGTTTTCAAGATGCCTAAGAACCATCAGGGGATGCATGTCTAGCGGGTGAGCAGCTACATCAAATAGGGAAATCTATCCATGCTTAAGGCCGTATTGCTGATTGAGGTCAATCAATTTACATCGGGGTTAAGTTTACGCCAGGCTGCGGCGCAAGAGGCTGAAACGATCCGACGACTCTTACGCCATCCTATTTTGAAAGGATTTTCAGCCAAGTCGATGAGTACATTGAAAGATCCTTCTCGGCAGGGATTGGTTGAGGGTATTGGACGGCTCTTTCGCGATCGCCGCCAAGATCAACTCCTGATTTTGATCCTCTCAGACAACGCCCTCAAAGATCCGGTGTATCAACCCCCGACTTCACCCTGCGAAACACCCCATCACTCTGGCAATAAAACTGGACAAAAAACCAATCGGACAGTCCCCGGCTCCTTTTCCGGCTCCTTAGCGATCGCTGCCAGCAATGTCCATACGCTAATCGATCAATCTCTTTCAAATTCACAGGATTCCCCGCCCGACAAAGAACAGAGCAGCGCATTCCGCCAATTGGACGCCCTGGATGCAGAGCCTCTGGATGTTCGCACCCAGCTAGATGGGGAAAATTGGACAATCATTACCTCTTCTCCGCCTAGCATATCGCCGCTAAATAAGCATGCAGAGGCTGCTCATTCCCCCAAACTAGATGCTCCCCTATGGCGACGGCCAGCCATGATGTTGGGCGTCAGCGCCTTTTTTATGGTTACTTTGGCGCTGGGAAGCAGCTATGCATTACTACAAACCAGAGAGAATACGCAGGCTAAAGAGTCTCTTGAGAAGGCCCAAGCCATGCAGTCTAAGTCAGACTATGCGGCTTGCATCGATGCCGCCCGCACGATTCCATCCAACGCCAGTACTTACCTCGCCGCCCAAACGCTTCTGAAAACCTGTGAAATCGGGCAAGGAATTACCGTCCTAATTAGCCAAGAAAATTATTCAAGTTGTATAGAACAGGCAAAATCGATCCCTGCATTCCAATCCCTTTTGAACTTATGTAAGCGTGAACAAGAAAACCGTATGCGCCTAGATAAAGACCAACAGCTATGGAATACGGCTCAACAACTCGCGTTATCCCACAACTTAAAAGATGCGGTAACCCACCTCGGCCAAATTTCCCCCCAGAGTCCTGTTCACTCAGAAGCCCAAGCCCTAATCAATCGGTGGTCAGATCAATTGCTAAAACAGGCTGCTAACACATATACAGATGGCGGCTACGAAAATGCGATCGCGTTGGCTCAATCAATCCCCGCCAGTAGCCTTCACTATCAACACGCCCAAGAGACCATCGACCATTGGCAAAAAGAATGGGAAGCGAATACTCACCAGTTAGCAGCGGCTCACCAGGCCCTTGAAGTGGGAAGATGGCGGGAAGCCGTCTCAGCCGCAGAAATGGTAAATTCCACCTCTAATTACTGGCGGCTACAGGTTGCCCAGATCATTAATCAAGCAGAGAACCGTCTGTTAGAAGACGCCAGAAAAGCAGAGGAAAAGAAATGTCAGCAGTACCACACGGACTATCTACAAGGCGTTGTAGACGTGATGACGGAAGTTGGCCCCAAAGGGGGGGCGATTAGAGAGAAATGCGCTGAACTAGGAGTGGCGATCGCGGATGCGTATTAGGGGATTTAGCCTGATGTTTGTCTAGAAGCGTGAATAACTCCAATAGAGAAGCAGATTGGAGGCGCGCATGGGTCGTCAAAAATATTGGCTGCTGGCCGGGGCAGGTGTTCCCGTTTTGATTCTATTATTGGCGTTTACCCAATTCTCCAAAGGCAGTCAGCCCAATCTAAAACCTTCATCAAGTCCACCGGCTCAGGCGTCCAATCCCAAAGCCCAATTGGATTCAACATCTCCCTCAATTCCGATTCCAACCTCCGGTGTGACCGATACTCCCGATCAGCTCTGTATCGTGGACAGTCTTCCAAGGGGAGTCGAGGTTCGAACTTTAGTGAAATCCAGCAACACAGCGGGGGCTGTGATCGGCAACGTTAAACCGGGAGCCCAGATAGCTCTTGCGGGAGAAATTCAAGCAAAAAGGGGGCAAGAAAATACATTAGAGATTGTACCGATCTCGTTTAAGCGGAAAGACTTACTGGCCAATCCGTCATCAGTAGAAGGAAACCCTGAAGAATTGATCAGCGCTGCAATGTGGAAAGTGGTCTTCGATCAGACGACACACCCCTGTCAGTAAAACCCAACAAAAGTAAAATTGACTCTGCCATAATGGTTGGGCGTTAAGTATGTCGGCCCAATTATTAGTAATGACATTCAGCAAATTACGCCGTCTTCGATTCCCGAAACCGACCAAGGCAGATCAAGGAAAAGAGGCCAGTATTTCCATTTTGTTTATGTGGGTTGGGATTAGTATCACCCTTGTCTTAATTCTGGCTGCTCTGTTTGCGCCGCTTCTGCAATCCTGGGGCTGGCTGCAGGACCCCGCCATATCGCTCGAGAACCCTATCCACCATGCGCCTTCACCCGAATATTGGTTTGGCACCAGTCGGCAGGGGTATGACGTCTTCTCCCGAACGATATTTGGGACGCGGGCAGCCTGGCAAGTGGTTTTGCTAGCGACGACGATGAGCGTGTTAGTGGGGGTTCCTTTGGGGCTGGTGAGTGGTTATCGGGGAGGCGTGCTTGACCGGGTGCTGCTTTTTTTAATGGATACCATCTACACATTGCCTGGACTACTGCTGTCGATGACCCTGGCATTTGTGGTGGGTCGGGGGGTGATCAACGCCGCGATCGCCCTCAGCATTGCCTATGTCCCCCAATATTATCGGGTTGTTCGGAATCATACTATTAGCGTCAAAACTGAGTTATTTATTGAAGCCGCTCAAGCAATGGGCGCCCCCACCCAAACGGTCCTAACCCGCTATCTGTTCCTCAACGTCATTCAAAGCGTTCCCGTACTATTTACCAACAACACCGCCGACGCTGTTCTGATTTTGGGCGGCTTGGGATTTCTTGGATTAGGCTTACCAGAGCAAGTTCCAGAATGGGGATCCGACATTCGGCAAGCGCTTGACGCCCTGCCAACGGGTATTTGGTGGACCGCTTTATTTCCAGGATTGGCGCTGACGCTAATGGTTACTGGCCTGTCTCTAGTTGGAGAAGGACTAAACGAATTTGTAAATCCTTTACTACGACGGGAAAATTGGAAATAACAATTGGCCTAAATAGGAGGAGGCTACCTAAATGCCTTGACATACAAGTTAGTAGCTTCTTGCCATATTCCCTGATCTACAATCAATTGGCCAACGGCTTTTTTATATTCAGCTCGTAATAGTTCCTTTTGTTCTTCAGATAAATTTAGCAAAGGATTGCCTCTAGGATAAAATTCCCTTTCTATCCGCGCAGAACCATAATATTCATCTATTTTGTATCTACTAACGCGATGTGCAACTTTAATTTCAACGAGTTTACGTCGTTTCAGCCCTTAGAAGGGGGCTTTAGAGTGATTTTGGTCTGATGCAAATGAGAACATTCTCAT
>JASJDH010000356.1 GCA_030065175.1 Leptolyngbyaceae cyanobacterium MO_188.B28
ACTGTCTCTGAACTTAATAGTTGAATAAAACGCATCGGAATTGAATAAAACGCATCGAAGTTGAATGGATATTTTCAACTTTTAGTGTGACTCACTATATCTTTATTATAGGTAATTCATTTTGCCGATCCACTTATAAGCTGTCTGGCCAGACTGATTATTCGACCTAGTGCGAAGGAGGTCTACTAAAGTCGAACATTCAAGTGCGACCTGGGGGTAATCATTTAAACAAGTAGTCATTGGCATCTAAAATAGGAATAAATTGTCACGTTTAAGCTGCTAAATATCGGCCTGAGCATTCACAAAATTCAAGTTGAAGAGAAGCGAAAATAGATTGGCTGTATAGTTGCAAAATCACATCAGTACAGGTGCGTGAAGCAAAGAAAATGATGTGTTTTATGTCACTTTCAATCAACGATCAAAATCCATCACGGGAGTCTGCCTCTATTATTAAAAGCTTCTATAGGAAATTGTTGGAGAGAACCAAGAACAACGCTTTTAAGTTAACTGCAACCAATCTACCTGTTGAATAGATTATTGACTACACATGGGGGCGGATAGAGCGTGGGGAAGTTGTGGGGAAATTGTGGGTTATTTTGTAGGGTAAGCGTTAAAGTGGGGATTGAATATTATGGGCGTTTGTATAACCAGAACATGTCCCCGCTAGAACTATGACCGTATCCCCTAGCCAGTCAATTCAGACTAAAGTTGAGTTTACAGAAGCTGCTCAAAATTGGAGCCTAGACAAGTTGTATACTGACTTGGCCTCAGCTAAGGGCAAGGGGCTCACACCAGTGGAAAAACTTTATTTGAGAGCGTTATTGTGTGGATACAGCCCTCTTGAAATTGCTGAGCAGTGTACGGTGAGTAGCGATACGGTGCGCAACTACCTTTCCAAGGGGCTGTATCGCTATATCGAAGAACTTCTTGTTCGTCAGGCGAGCAGCAACCAGAAAGTGGGCAGTTGGAATCGGGTAGCCAGCCTACTCGAACAGGTGGGATATAGGCTTCAGCCTACTCCTGCTAATGATTCTGAAAAGGGTAAACGGGAATTATCGTCCATCAAGTCTGAAGCTCTGGGTCGTTATTGGGAAGGCGCCCCGGATGTCTCAGTTTTCTATGGACGAACGCAAGAACTGGAAACTTTGCAGCGATGGATTCTGAAGGAAGGTTGTCGTCTCGTCACGCTTTTGGGTATCGGTGGGATTGGTAAAACGCTTCTAGCGGCAAAATTGACTCATCAAATTCAGGATCAATTTGAGGTGGTGGTGTGGCGATCGCTCCAAAATGCTCCCTCGATCGAATCCTTACTCAGCGATTGGCTATCATTGTTTACCCAACAACCCACTCTCGACAAACCGATGGCGATCGATCGGCAAATTTCAAAATTGATAACATGCTTACGCCAATATCGATGTCTTCTAATTTTGGAAGATGGACAAGGGATCTTGAAGAGCGGAGAGCTGGCGGGGCAGTATCAATCTGGATGTGAAGCTTATGGGGAACTGTTTCGTCGGGTGGGGACGGAACCTCACCAAAGCTGTCTAGTGCTCAATAGTTGGGAGAAGCCAAGGGGCGTCACTGAGCTGGAAGGGCAAACTCAGCCCGTTCACTCAATGAAATTGAAGGGTTTAGGGGAGGCGGCTCGGTCAATCTTAGTTGAGAAAAACCTGACGGATGAAGCATTATGGGACCATCTGATTCGTTCCTACCGGGGTAATCCTCTAGCTTTAAAAATTATCGCCGCTACCATTCAAGACCTTTTTGGCGGCAGCGTAGCCGAATTTTTAAGTCAAAATACTCTGTTTTTGGGTGACTTTACTCACCTGCTCTATCAGCAGTTTCGACGATTATCTAATCCTGAAAAGGTCATTTTGTCTTGGCTGGCGATTGAAGGACAACCGGCTTCTCTGTCACAGTTGCGCCAGGGCATTGACTCCGAGTCTTCCTGGTCTGAATTATTGCAAGCGCTAGAGTCTCTAGGCCGACGATCGCTAATTGAAAAGGTTGTGACAGAAAGTGAGACTCTATGGACGCTTCAACCGACAGTAATGAAATATGTTCAGAACCAAGCTTAGGTTAAGTATCTGTGCAATGAGGTTCACACCTGGATGAAGGCATTCAGGAGGTTTCGGCAGCTTTTCTCCATAATTAATTTTGCCTGCCTACTTACTCTCTAGAGAATTTAATAGGCTTAAGCAAGATATGCTCTCATAAGGTAATGTATTGCAATGAATTGCAGCGAATTGCATATAACTGCTGCATCAATCCAACAAATACATTGTAGAGATCTTTGTGTGAGATAGTTAGGAGAGATCCTCTGGATATGTTGCAGCCAGGAACCCTACTCCAGGGCCGCTACCAGGTCATCCGATTGCTGGGACAAGGTGGATTTAGCCAAACCTATGAAGTGGAGGATGGCGGCTCTGCCAAAGTGCTTAAGGTTTTGCTAGAAAACTACCCCAAAGCCGTTGATTTGTTGCAGCGGGAGGCACGGGTTCTCAGTCAACTGAATTGTCCTGGCGTTCCAAAAGTTGAACCTGACGCTTTTTTTGTGTTCCATCCTCAAAGCAGTGAAGAGCCCCTACACTGCCTAGTGATGGAAAAAATTCCGGGCTTAGATCTAAAGCAATGGTTAGCTGAACGGCATCATCAACCTATCAATCAAAAACAGGCCTTTGATTGGTTAAGGCAGCTTACCGAGATCTTGGGACAACTCCATCAGCAATCCTTTTTCCATCGAGATATTAAGCCCTCCAATATCATTCTGAAGCCTGATGGACAGTTGGTATTGATTGACTTTGGCAGCGTTCGCCAAATCACCTCAACCTATTTGAAAAAATCTCAGGACTGTCACACGGGAACCTGCCTTTATTCATTGGGATATGCTCCATTGGAGCAGGTTGATGGTAAGGCGGTGCCGCAATCAGATTTCTTCGCTTTGGGTCGAACATTCGTACATCTTCTGACCGGCAAACCCCCATATGACTTTTCCTGCGATTCCAGCACCGGCCAGTTAAGGTGGCGCAAAGATGCGCCTCATATTTCAGAGTCATTGGCCGATTTAATCGATTGGTTGATTGCGCCGTTTCCTGGACAACGGCCTCAAGATACTCAAGCGATTCTGCAAGCACTGGAAGTTCTGGCGGAGGCGGCCCCAGATTCTTTCCCACCCATTCATCATTGCCTAGCCGACACCTACCCCGAAAAATCTGCTTCTGTATCAGCCATTGCTTCCCCCAAAAAAGAAACCGTGCATTGGATTAAGTTTTCTCTAGGGGGTGTTTGGGCAGGTGTCACCGCTGGAATGCTTCTTGGCGTCAGACTTTTAGGAGGTTTGCAAACCTTGGAAGTCAGAACTTTTGATCAAATGATGCAGTGGCGTCCGACAGAAGGAGCGGATCAACGTTTCTTGCTGGTGGAAGTCACAAGAGCAGATATTAATGACAGCGGTAGTCAATTTTCTTTGTCGGACCAAATTGTATTGCAATTGCTGGAAAAATTAAATGAGTATCAACCCAGAGCGATTGGATTGGACTTCTATCAAGACGGTTCAGGGGGGGAAAGCCGCCCTGAACTGCTGCAGCACCTGCAGCAACAGCAGCATATTGTGCCGATTTGTTCCCATCCAGATACTCAAAACCCTTCAGGGATAGCCGCTCTGTCGCAAATTGTCTCAGAGCAAGTGGGGTTTGCAGATGTGGTGTTAGACCCTAACGATATTGTTCGTCGTCACCTCTTAGGCGTGACGCCTGAAGTCGACTCACTTTGTCAGGCAAATTACGCCCTCAGCACTCAACTGGCGCTTCTCTATTTAGAAGCGGAAGGATATATGCTCACCTTCCCTACGGCAAATAGCTGGCGACTGAACAAGCCGGGAACTGAACCGATCACCTTCCGTATCTTGGGAAGCTATCAGGGTTTTTACACACAATCCGAAAGGCTCCGAGGACACCAAATCCTATTGAATTATCGCCGTCTTGATAACTTTGAAGACATTTTTGAAACTCGAGTTAGGCTGACGGATATTCTTGAAGGTCGGGTAAAACCTGTTCTGACAAGAGACAAAATTGTTTTTGTGGGTGTCATAGATCCCATCATGAAAGACACTTTTAATACACCCTCTGCACCGAAGGGAATTCCAGGGGTGGCGCTTCACGCCATGATGGTCAGCCAACTCATCAGTGCAGTTGAAGAAAGACGGCCTCTCCTTCAATTTGGTCCACTGTGGGGTGACTTCCTCTGGATTTTAAGTGGTTCTGGATTCGGTATTTTGTTCAGCTGGCAGTTACAACTTGACAAGTCAGCACAGTTGCGCTCGATTGTTACTTGGGGCTTTACTACTGGAACACTACTTATAAGCCTGGGCGGAGTTTGTTTTGTACTGTTGTTGTCTAAGGGTTGGGTTTTACCCCTTATCCCATCTGCGTTGGCCTATGTTATGTCTGGGGCAGGGATTCTTCTTTACAAGAAAATATATGTGAAGACTGAACGCCTGCCTATCTCCCCCAATCCCACCAATCAAGCTTCCTCTCTACTTGCAAAGCACACAAAATGATTCTGCATTGTTTCAGTTTGCTTTCCCCTAATGTTCCAAAAAACAATTTCTGTATAGGTTTTAACTTCTGCAAAGTACCTCTGAGGGGTACTATCTAATCCTGAAGATATCTCCGAAAATAAAGATATTAACAAAGGCATTCCTGGTTAGGATTTCTCTTAAATCGATTTATTCTCAAGTGCGCATTACCTAGTTGATAATAAAGTGAATTAGCAAAGGATTTGTATTCTTTGGCGACCGATACAGTCTCAGTGATCATTCACAACGGCCCCAAATTGACCCATTGAGTTGCATCTTAGAGGAATGAGAATATGCATCCTAATTGCTGGTGTTCCCCATTCAAAGCGCCTGTTCGCCAACCTCAAATTGCCCCCGTCAAACCGTCTCCGCTGGGCAAAAGAGTCCTGGTGAGGAGCCCTTTCCCTTTATTGAGCGTAATGGCTGGAATGTTAATCATGAGCCCTCAAGTGCTTGCCAATTCTCAATTAACGGCCAATCTATCGCAGCCTATAGACCGCCCCGAACTGCCCAATCGAGGCGTCCCAACAGAACGTAGGCCGGCTGGCGCGCTAACTCCCTGTGCAAAAATATTGATTTCGTCTGCGCCTCAAGCATTGGCGAAAATAAAGTGGAAAACCAGCTCATCGCAGCGAATAGACCGCCCAGAGCTGCCTAATAGAGGTATCCCGATAGAACGCAAACAGACTGGATCCTGGGATGTCTGTTGGAATGATGAGAGTCGGTTATCGCCACGTCTGTTGATGGCAGACATGGGCTTTTCTGAAACAACACTTTTGCAGCAGTTAGAGGAAGGATTGCTCAATTTGGCTCGATCTATTGACCAACAACGATGTTTGATAAATCAGTGACGTGATTTTTGAGTCTGTAGAACAACATTGACAAACTCATGTAAAACGGGAGAAGGATTATCCCGCCGCCAAGCCAACCCCATTTCTATGTGGAACGTCGTGTCGGTTAAGGCTCGATAAATCACTCTGGGATGTTGGAGCATTTGCATTGACGCGGGCGCTAACGCTACCCCCATCCCCCCCGCTACTAAACTCAGAACGGTTTGTATCCATCTGGCTTCTTGGATTGCCTTGGGGGTGAATCCGGCTTGTTGACATAAGGTCATCACCTGTCCGTAAAACCCTTGCCCCATGTGTGACGGCGGCAAAATCAAGGATTCTTCAGCCAAGGATTGTAGCGGGATGTGGGGATATTCCGATAGGGGGTGAGTTTGCGATAGGGCAATCACCAGTGGTTCTTGCAAAACCGATACATATTGTAGGGCCGGATCCGCTGGGTCTTGGGCATGGAGAAAGCCGCAGTCAATTTGACCACGGTGGAGATGTTGATGCTGATTGTGGGAATCTAATTCACGCAGGATAAGGTCTACATGGGGAAAGCGATCGCGAAACGTCTGCAAAATTCCCGGTAAGACACTCTGGGCGGCAGAGCCGTTAAAGCCGACTACTAAACGGCCAGTTTCTCCCCGATTCGCTCTTTGTGCTACTTGAACCGCCTGATCCACCTGGGTGAGCACCTGACGGACTGCTGGCAGAAAGGCCTCACCTGCAGCAGTAAGCTGTAGCGGTCGCTTGCTGCGATCAAATAAACTCACCGCTAGCTCTGTTTCCAGATCACGGATTTGCTGACTAAGCGGCGGTTGAGCCATCTGTAGCCGCTCTGCCGCCCGACTAAAGTTCAATTCTTCTGCAACGGCGACAAAATACCTTAAATGTCGAAGTTCCACACTTAGCCAACCATTATATTTTTTATATATAGTCTCACAACGAAGAAGATATTGGACATATAAATAAAGGTTGTCTACCCTATGAAGGGTTGAAACATTGGAATTAAGGCTTTCAAGGGCTCCAACTTAAAGCGGGACAATCCAGTAGAGCAGGAATACAGAAGCCAGAAGTCAGAAGTCAGTCAAGAACTGGATTCCGGCTCCTGTCTCCTGTCTCCTGTATCCTGAATTCTTGCCCCATCAGAATGTCCCGGCTTAAGTTGATACCCTTAGCCGCGAAATACCTGCATGCAAAAAGGATGATATTTGCACAAAGTAATGAACGATACATCAACTTATGCGCCATCTAGCCTGGTGAGTTGTGATGGCTATTACGGAGAATTTGGCGGTCGCTTTATTCCCGAGATTTTATACGAGACCATTGAAGAACTGATTGATGCTTACCGGGCGGCGCGTCAGGATCCTGCCTTTTGGGAAACTTTTACCGAATTATTGTCCAATTATTCTTGTCGCCCTACGCCGTTGACCTATGCCCAGAACTTATCTCAATCCTTCGGTGGAGCGAAGATCTTCATTAAGCGGGAAGACTTGAATCACACCGGAGCCCATAAGTTTAACAACGTGTTGGGACAGGCGTTGCTAACGCAACGGATGGGTAAGACCCGCGTGATTGCAGAAACCGGCGCCGGACAACATGGAGTCGCCACCGCCGCCATGTCCGCCAAATTCGGTTTGGATTGCACCATCTACATGGGGGCAGGCGACATCAAACGACAGTATCCCAATGTGTTTTGGATGCAAAAACTGGGGGCTCAGGTAGTCCCGGTAACTGCGGGCTCCCAGACCCTGAAAGAAGCGATGAATGAAGCTTTGCGGGATTGGTCAACCCATCTGGAGTCAACCCATTACATCATTGGCACTGCCTGTGGCCCCCATCCGTTTCCCGAAATGGTGGCCTGGTTTCAATCTGTGATTGGCCAAGAAACCCGTCAACAAATCCTGCAACAAGCTGGGACACTCCCCACTGCCGTGTATGCCTGTGTCGGCGGCGGCTCCAATGCCGTGGGGATCTTTAGCGGATTCCTCGATGATCCGACGGTGCGGTTGATCGGCGTGGAAGCCGGGGGGAAAGGGATCGACACCCCACATCATGCAGCCCGTTTGTCGTCTCCAAAAGCCTCAATCGGAGTGGCCCAAGGCTATAAGTCCTACTTCTTGCAAACTGACGATGGCCAAATGCGCAAAACCCACTCAGCCGCAGCCGGCCTTGATTACGTCGGCGTATCGCCAATATTGGCTCATCTCCAAAGCATTGGCCGAGTTCAAGTCAGCGCCGCCACCGATCAAGAGGTGCTCGACGCCTTCAATATTTGTCTGCAGAAAGAAGGGCTAATCCCCGCCCTAGAATCCACCCACGCCTTCGTCCAAGCCTTTAAAGACGCCCCTCACTACAGTTCTGAGGATTGCATTGTGATTAATCAATCTGGTCGAGGGGATAAGGACATCTTCACCATTGCCGACGCCCTCGGTGACGCCGAGTGGCGGAATTTCTTGAAAGAGAGAGGACGGGAGTAGGGCGCGGAGAGATGGGAAAGAATGCATGTAGTGACGCAATTTATTGCGTTTGGGGGAGATAGGGGGATGGGGGAGATAGGGAAGATGGGGAGGCAGAGGAGGCAGGGGACAGGGGTGGATGGGTGGATGGGTGGATGGGTGGATGGGTAGGTATGTAGTGACGCAATTTATTGTGTGTGTGGGAAAGGGGAAAGGGGAAAGGGGAAGAAACCCAATCCAAAATCCAAAATCCAAAATCTAAAAACTAAAAACTTCTGACCAATGACAAGTGACCAATGACCAATGACAAGTGACCAATGACAAGTGACCAAAATCTAAAATTCAAAAATCAATATCGCTAAGAAACATGCTCTCAACATCATCCATATCAACTCCTCTGGAGCAGCGCATCATTGAGTTGCGTCAGCACAAGGAGATATTACTGATGTCCCATGCGGTGTTAGGATATCCATCTTTTACCGAAAATCGGTCTGCGGTTCGGACGTTGGTGGAAGCAGGGGTTGAGTTGATTGAACTGCAATTTCCTTTTTCAGAGCCCATTGCCGATGGCCCCATTTTGACCCAGGCGAATCAGGCTGCGGTGGATTGCGGAGCGACGATTCACGCCTGTTTTGAGTTTGCGGGTGAGATGGTGAAAACTTATCCTAAGACACTATTCATCATCACGACATATTTCAATATTTTGTTGAAGCAGGGGGTCGAGAGATTTATTGAAGCCGTCGCCGATGCTGGGATTGTGGGCCTTATAGCGCCGGATCTTCCACCTGAAGAAGCGTCAGAATATATAGAGGTTTGTAGACGCTTTCATATCGCTGCCATTTTTCTGGTGACGCCCCAAAATCGCGAACCTAGGCTCCGACAGGTTGCCCAAGCCGCCAGTGGTATGGTCTATTGTGTGGCGCGGAAAGGGGTGACGGGGACCCAAACTCTATTCTCAGATACGTTTGAGCCCTATCTACATCGGTTGCGAGCCGCCACCCACTTGCCCATCGGGGTGGGGTTTGGGGTGCAAAGCCAACAAGACATTGACTATCTCACGGGAAAAGCGGACATCGCGATTGTGTGCACACAGGCCATTAAAGTACAGATTGAGCAAGGATTGGAACCGCTCAGCCGATTTATCAAGGGTTTGCGTCCGATTTCCGATGCTCCGTGATCAGGGTGAGGCTGCTCCATTCGCCTTTATCATCATAGTTGCGAATCAGGCGCTGGCGGAAGTTTGGTTCAATTAACCATCCGGTTTCTAAGAAAAAAGGGCGTCCGGCGCGAATACTTGAGGGAAAGGTGCAAGAAGCGCCATCGGGCAGGAGTAATACTTGAATCGGCGGCTGATCTTGCTCGAATTCCAGAATATTTCCTGCAATCTTGGCTGTAGAGGTAAATTCAAAGTTGGAGCCAGAACTAAGGTAAAGGCTTAGGATATCCCCCTGCTGTTTGAGCTGCAGTTGGGTTTTAGCAGTGAGGGGCGATCTCGCATCCGCAAATACCGTTGTGGATTCTCCATGCCAGGCGCCTAATAAATCGTCAAGGGTCAGGGGCGGACGCTCGGGCGTCTCAGCACCTTCCCGACGTTCGCGGATCAAGGTCAGGTTTGGGTGCGGGACGCCGGGGCGAAATTGCTGGACCAGCCGGAGACGGCGATCGCGGTGAATAAAGGCCAGCTCAGCGATAAAATCAGAAACTGAACTCCAATATCGGGATCCTTGAGAAAAAGCCCCATTTTCGAACATGGGGAAGCCAAGCATTGGCGCGCTAAATTCTTGAATATTTTCGTAGGTGACTGCGTCCGTCTTGGGATCAAAGTGTTGCAAGACTAGCCGCACC
>JASJDH010000357.1 GCA_030065175.1 Leptolyngbyaceae cyanobacterium MO_188.B28
TGATGTGCTGACCTTTAAGCAGCAAACTCCTCAACTCAGCTAGAGATAACTCACATAATGCGTATACGATTAAATTTCATGGTTTCTCCTCGAAACGATTCATCAAAGGGGTGATACCTGAACCGATAGTGTGAAGAGAACGCTGAGCTGTCTTTGCTTTTGTTCTCTATGGCTCTAGTTGTATCGCGGGGGTAAGGAGACCATTCATCTTTTGGGGACACTTTTGCCGGGTGGACTATATTGAGGGGGGCAAAACACCTGATATTATGGGGTTTTCTGTTGTGACAGTTGGGATTGTCGGTACAGTTTTCGTGAGTCTAACTGTCACAATTGTTGTTGGAGATTCCTCCAACCTACCTGATGCTGTTGGCGAATTCTTGCATACTAGACAAGACTCCGCTGGGACCGCCCCATAGACTTCCATAAAAGTTTCATGGGTTGAGAACTAGGTTTGACCAGCCTTTAGGCGACTTTGGATCATAGCGTCAAACGCGGCGGATATTTTTTTCAAGTAGGGTTCGGTGTAGGGGAAATTCTTGGCGTGATCGAAGTTGTGACGCATGGCGGCGTTTAGCTCAAAGATGAATATTGTTCCATCTGGGAGGATGGTCAAGTCGATTCCAAAGAAATCCAGACCGACAATATCACGAACAGTACAGAGCTTGTTAAAGTTGTCTTGGCCAATGTAGCTTATCGGATCATTCAAAAAAGACTTTTCTTCCTCTTGGGTCCAAAGAGTTTTGTCCATGACCTGATAGCGATCGCCGGAGTGAACATTCCAATCATTGTGGAATAGGTTAGCCACGGGATAGAACTCGCCATCAATGAAAAACACCCGTGTTTTGTTAAATATCTGTTGTGCGTTGCGACAATCGTGGAACTGGATGATGTAGTACTCTCGGTTTACTGAACTCTGTTGAAAATGCTGTCGCAACGCAGGTTCATCCTTAACTAAGGCGACGCTTGAGCCAGTTTGCGACCCTACCAGACGGATAATCATGGGAAAAGTAAACCCCAACCCAAAGATTTCTTTGACGATCGCGTCCAGGGAAACGCCATCCCAAAGAAGTCTTTCCGTTTTTGGGAAGCGAACCCCTGGAATCAGATTAAGGCGAAGGGCGTTGCGTTCACGGGTGGTTTCCAGAACCCGGCGCGGATGATTGATCAAGGGAAGGGAAGGGTGGCGGTCCGCAAACCTTGCAGCCGCCAGCAGTGACGACCGTTTTAGATCAGGGCAGGCGATGGTGTTGAGCAGTAAATCAGCGTTAGGAAGATCTTTCAATGTGTCGACATTGTCCTCAAAAATATTGAGAATAATCACGTTGTAACGCTGCTTATCCACCAAATCACGAATAGAGAAATGACCGCCTCGTAACAGGTGTTTATACGTTCCGTCAGTTTGTTGGACAATACCATAGGCTGAACCGTCCAGCCCTCGGATCCTCAAAACAGTTGGCTTCTTTGGTTTAGGAGGATTGGCGAAGACATAGGGACTTTCCCGGACCACCTGTTCCAGAATGCGTTGGGCGGCGGTGTTGTCTCCGTAGGCGTGGACCAGGCTGGACAAAGCAAGGCCGCTGTCATAATCATTGGGCGATATCTGCAGGCAGCGGCGGAAGACCTGGATTGCTTCAGCAAACTGCCCAATACGCAGTAAAAATTTGCCATAGGCATTGAGAATGGCGACATCTTTGGGAGCTAAGTGCATCGCCTGACGATATTGTTGCAGGGCTTCATCAAAGCGATGCACTCGGTTTAACCGCTCTGCTAGCGCCAGGTGCGCCCGAGCCTGCTGCACCGGTTGATTATTCAAATGGGCGGCCGCAGACGAAGCTGCCTTGATGCCGCCATCCTGAGTTAGTTTGAAGACCAGCGACGGTTTGTCGCCTCGAATAGGCGTCGGTTTAGCAGGGCGACCGTCCTGATTGTCTATGGGAGTCCCCCCCGGCGTCAAGGACCGATCCTCCGATGGTCGGGCTGGGGCCGCCGTTGTCAGGCTATCGACATGGAGGCGAATTCGATAAAGCAGTCGATCGCTCTCTGGCGAAAATCCAGTTCTGCCATGCAACACCTTGTGATTATGCATCAACACAATCTGGCCCGCTTGCAATTGAAATTGACGATAGTGTTCCGTTTGCTGAAGCGCTTTATCGAGACTTTCAATGGCGGCAAGGTGTTGATTTGATAATGGCGGCGCGCCTGCTTGCAAGATCCGGTCAATTTGGGCCCGGTAGTATCGAATCTGCTCATGCCCTACCTCGCCCGCCAGGATAGGATACGGCTGATTGCCAAAGGGATAGGCTGGAGCCCGCAGAAGTTCTACAACGTCGCGATCAAGCCGGGGCAAGAGGTCCGCCGCCGGAATCATGATCGATTCACCTCCAGCGCGATCGCTGACAATACACTGGAAAGCGACCAGCTCATGGGGGCGGGACATATAAGACGAATCCGTATGGGCGGATAAAGGTAGATGGGTGCGGCTGTATTGGGTGACGCCCCCGCCGGCGTTGGCTTTAGCTGGATTAATCTGGACCTTAGTGAAAGAAACTTTCCGTTGCTTTTGACGACTAAACCCCGGACGACCAAACCCTGATGCCGATTGACTAGGCTCGATTGAGCCAATGGCCTTGGCTAGATTAACTAGATTAGTCCGATCTTCAGTCGCTGGATACCCTGTAACGACAATGAAGTGGGGGTAAGTGACCAATGCTGTGCGGATGGCTTGAGCTAGATCCTGGAGAGGGGCGATCTCGCTGCTCTTCGAAGAGACAAGAGCTTGAGGGATTTCGAGCGTCGGAATGCCCATCGTTTTTTAGACTGAATCAGCAATTTTCATCTTACGGAATGTCCTTATAGAATGCCCTATTTCGAACTAAAAATGGTTATTTCTATTGAGTTCCGCCGCCATTCTTGTCCGCGACTGTTTCAGCGACCTGCCCGTCAGCTTCCGAGGCCTTCGGCGTATATTCAGGCCCTTGTTGATGGGTAGCCAGGGTTGAAATCACCCCCAACAAGGTTGACTTATCTCGACGTTCCGCTTCAATTGACTGCATTGCCTCTTGAAAGGACATTCCCTTAAGATGAAGACACTCTTCATATTGAGCATTGAGACGTCTCAGTTGGAAGTCATACAGCGCCTTGGCGGTAGTTTCTATAGATACTTGATCCACCTCCGCATCTACCACCAAGCGAATAATTAACCCGTCGGTTTTGCGCTCAATGCATTGAATTGAGATGGGATGATCGGCATATTTGCTTTGAAGTTCCTGAAATGCTTGAAAAAAGGCTTTCCAGTCAAAACCAATTACAAACCGAAGATCAATCATTTTCTGGGTTTTACTGATCAGGCTATCAAATTCACCTGATGCAAAGTTACTATTCGTTGCAAAGGGACGACGCTGGGCGAATTGTCCGTTCTGACACGCCAGAAAAATATAGTCGCACTGAACCCCTTCCAAATTTGTGGCGTTATTGATGTTCCAGCTTTCTATGCAAGCGCCTGTAAGAATAATTTGATGGAATACGGTATGTTGGGCTTGAACTGACGAAAGGTTAGCGTGGCTAAGATTGGCCCGACTGAAATTAGCCTGAGTCAGATCGGCGGCGCGGAGGGTGGCGGCGCGAAGATTAGCGGTGCGGAAATCGGACGCGTGGAGGTTAGCTTCAACCAGGTCGGCGTCCCGCAGGTTAGCGCCAAGCAGGTTGGCGGCTTGGAGATTGGCCCGGCTCAATCGACTTTTATAGAGGTTAGCGGACTGTAAGTCAGCCTGACGCAGATCGGCTTCCCGTAGGTCAGTATCCCGCAGGTCAGCCTCTCGCAGGTCAGCATCCCGCAGGTCAGCCGCATAAAAATTTACCTCGAATAGATGGGCTTTAATGAGTTTGGCCTTCTGCAAATTAGCCTGGCTCAGTTTGGCGTTATGTAAATCGGCTTGATCCAAGTGACAGCCACTGAGGTCAGCATTGCGGAGATTGGCGTAGCTGAGTTTGGCTTTGTGCAGATCGGCTTGGCTGAGGCGGCAGTTGCTCAAATCGGCAGCGCGTAGGGTGGCGTATCTGAGTTTTGCCTGACTCAAATCCGGAATAATCTCTGGGTGATTCCGCCGCCACTGATTCCATTCATTGACCCCCTGTCCCAGTATCACCAGGTGTTCTGAATTTGCCACAGCCACAAAACTAAAAACATCGATCCATAGTTTCTCTGATTTGGCTGAGATTGACCAGTCACCGTGTAGAAGCCATAAAGCCCTGGGAAGGCCTATCGTTATTTTTCTGCGGTAACCCTTGACTTAAACCTTAGGCTAGTTTGTGGTCTAAATATAGATTTCCAAAAGGGGGCGCTAGAGCATCTAGCGAAAAAAAATCGCCGAATTGTCTATGAAGAAACGTCAAAAATTTAGGTGTGGGTTGAGAAATCACCATTAAGCAAGAACCGCAAAAACTTAGGAACCGGGTTTCTTTAGGAAACCCGGTCATCCCTGGACACAAAACCAATGTCCAATGATTACTTACCCCTGCACAATATCCAAACGAGAAGTTTTCAGACGAGCTAGCCACCCTTTGAGGTACTTCTCATTTGCCGCTTGTTCGTCTGGATCAGAGGTGTCCGGCGCGTGAGGCATTAACCCCATGACCGCAGCCGTCGTTACACAAAACATCGACTTCTGGAAAGTCTGACAGATTTTCACCCGGATATCCCGAACGCCCTTTTGAGTCTGATGATAGTACTCAAGCAAATAATCCGGCAGATAGTGCCGCATATCCTGCATTAGCTGCGTCGGAGGAATTCCCGAACCGCCAATGGGCACCGGATCGGCGTAGAGGGCGCCGTAGGCGAATCGGCTTTGGTCGGGGGAGATTTGATAGGCTTGGGCATTATAGGAAACTGTACCTGGGAAAGGGGTGCCCCGGAAAAAGACGGCTTCTACATAAGGAACGGCGGTATCCGGGAGGAAGGTTAAGCCTGCTGACTTAGGAAGGATGTCATACACTTTCCCCTTAATTTCCACTGAGTAGGTAATGGGCATAGCGGCGGCGGCCACCAGTCCGGCCTTAACGTGGTCAACTATTTGAGGAATTGAGGTGATGTCTCCTTGATCATAGAGATCCGACAGACTTATGAAGATATCACTCATCACCCGCCAAAATTGACCGAGACCAGAGTAATAGGCGGATTGACGCACTTGCTCAGGCAGAAACTCTGCAAACAGGCTGTGTAAACCCTGCAACATAGGATTATTTTTGATCTTGGCCTGAATTGCGGTTTGGCAGTTTTGGCGGAATTCAGGCGTATCTAGATAGGCGTCCAGGCCGCCGCCGCCATGCCAAAGCATGCCTCGCATGCAGTATTCCGCATACTCATAGTTGATGCGGTCGCCCCACCAATGGCGAAGCAGCTTTTGGAAGGTGATTTCGCCGTTGAAGTATTTGAAAAAGGGGAAGAGGACTAAAAATTGATGGTCCGCGATGTAGTTCAGATTGATGGAGTAGGCGTCTAAGACAACGCCATAGCTCTTGAGAATGCCGACCACTTCCATCACATTGCCAGGAGTATCGGGAAGTAGAGCCTCACCTGACAACAGCAAATTAATGTAGGTTTGGGGCTTATCAGATGATGGTTTTTCTAGGGACGGCAGGGTTTCAGTCATGATGTTCAATCCTCATAGCGATTGGGGGTGGGGAGGAAACTTGAGCCACTGTCGTTGACATTTCCAGTAAAGCTGTGGTGGTCGGTTCGCTCCAATAGACCATCCAACTGGGGACAAGGCCTAGTAAAACAATCAGCGTAGATAGGACAATGGCGGGAATGCGATCGCTCCATAGTTCAGGCAACAGATTGAGATCGACTTGCTCGATGGCGTTACTAATGGGGACAGCCATGCGTCCAAAAAATGCCCGGTTCATCAGGAGCAAGAAGTACACTGCGGTCAGACCGGACCCCACCATACACAATATGGTCTGGACTGGGAAGGGGATAAAACTGCCTCGGAAGACCAAAAATTCGGAGACAAATCCAACCATGCCGGGCAGCCCAGCACTGGCCATCACCGCCAAAATCATCAGACTCCCGGTGATCGGCAAACCTCGCTCGGGATTTAAGAGTCCCCTCAAAATAGTCAGATCGCGCGTCCCTGTTTTTTTGTAGACAATCCCCACTAGCAAAAACATCAAACCTGAGATCAGACCATGGCTAATCATTTGAATCACAGTGCCCAATACACTCAAGGGCGTAGTGGCCGCCATCGCCAGCAGGATATAACCCATGTGGCCAATCGAACTATAGGCCACCATCTTCTTCATGTCTGTCTGCGCGATCGCATTCAGCGAACCGTACAGCACACTGACCACCGCCCAAGTCGCTAACCAGGGCGCTACAATTCCCCAAGCTTCTGGAAACAGCCCCAGACCGAATCTCAACATCCCATAGGTGCCTAGCTTCAGTAGCACACCCGCCAGGAGAACCGAAATCGGGGTTGACGCTTCAACATGCGCATCCGGCAACCAAGTGTGAAAAGGAACGAGAGGGATTTTGACGCCAAACCCCACCAACAAAGCTCCCAACAGGACGAACTGCTGCACCAGCGGAAGCTTATTTCCTACATAGGCGACATAATCAAACGTCTCACCCCCGCTGAGCCAAGTCACCCCTAAGAAAGCCGCTAAAATTAGCAGGCCGGACACCGCCGTGTAAATCAAAAACTTAGTCGCTGCATATCCCCGCCGGGCGCCCCCCCAAATGGCAATTAAGAGATATAGGGGAATTAACTCAAGCTCATAGAAGATGAAGAACAAAAGCAAGTTCTGGGAGACAAACGTTCCCGCCACCGCGCTAATAATCAGCAAAACTAAGCTGTAGTAAAAACGGGGGCGACGAATTGACTCGTCACTACTGTAGATAGCAATCAGGCCCAACAGACTGTTTAGGATAATTAACGGTAAAGAAATACCGTCTAAGCCCAATTTGTAGGTCAAGCCTAAATTGTCCAGCCAGGGAATTGACTCCTGAAACTGCATGGTTGCATTGGTCGGCTCAAACTGGCTGATCACAACCAGAGTCCAAACCAATGTAGCCGCGGCTGTCAAAAGCGCCACCAAGCGCGATCGTTTAGCGTCCAAAGAACCGGGCCAAAAGCCAATAAAAGCAGCTCCTAACAAAGGTATCCAGATTAAGGCGCTGAGCATCATTTTGAGTTTTCCTCTACCAAATCGGCCAGGACAACATCGACCAAGTCATGAATACTCCGATTAGACTTGTCCCGACAATTATCGTGAATAGATATACTTTCGACTGCCCCGAAACACTATATTTCAGGCTTTCTCCGCTGAAGATCGACGCCAGACCGACTAAGTTGACAAACCCGTCTACCACATAGCGATCAAACCAATTGCTAAGACGCGATAACTGGCCCACGACAAATATGATGGTGACCTGGTAAAGCCGTTCCGTATAAAAGTCATTGGCGAGCAAATCCTGGACCATCCGCACGGGCCGGTTCATAGAGCGAGATAGGGTCTTGTGTAAATAAATCGTGGCGCCGATAGCGCACCCCAGCACGCCGGAGGCCACCAACAGGGCCGCCGCCACCGGATTGAAGTATCGCCAGGGGGGCAGCAGCGACATCCGCGCCATGATGGCCGGCATCATCAGCGTAAACACGGTTAAAAACACCATCGGTGTCGCCAGAGGCCAGGCGACTTCTGGGGCTCGGCGGCTTTTGGGTTGAGATTGCCCCCAAAATACCAAGCGGAAAACCCGAACTAAGTTGATTGCAGTCAAACAATTGACTAATAGATAAACGCCAGCCAGTACCGGATGTTCACGCCATAAGAAGGCGATTCCCATTCGCAGGCCCCAAAAACATCCCAACGGCAGTAGGCCAATCAACCCCGCAGAACCAACAAGGTAAGCAATTGCAGTGGCGGGCATCTTAGACCATAAGCCGCCCAATTCAGTCACATCCTGGGCGTTAGTGGTGAGGATGACTGAGCCGATGCTCATAAATAGAAGCGCTTTGGCGATGGCGTGGGTAAACAGCAAAGTGAGAGCGACCCCAGGCCACTGGGTTCCCACTGCAATAAACACCAAGCCTAGATAGGCGCTGGTGGAGTAAGACAGCGTTCGCTTAATGTCAATTTGAGCCAGGGCGACTAAGGAAGCTCCTATCGCCGTCGTGGTTCCAATTGCAATCAGAACGGTTAGAGCAACGGGAGAAAGAACAACAATAGGTTGAAGTTTGATCAGGACATAGGTGCCGACGGTCACCACCGCCGAGTTCCGCAAAATGGAGGCGGGGCTAGGCCCTTCCATCGCCTCATCCAACCAAAGGTGCAGGGGAAATTGGGCGCATTTACCGATGGGGCCAGAAATCAGCGCTAATCCCAATAAAGTCGCGGCTGTTGGGGTTAAGTTCGCTGTCTTGACCCATTCATATAGGTCGTTAAACTTCAAGCTCCCGGCCAATGCAGATAGAGCAACCAACCCCATCAGTAGCAGAACGTCGCCCACACGCTTAGTCAAAAAAGCGTCGCGAGCGGCCGTCACCACCAACGGCTGTGCATACCAGAACCCAACAATCAGATAGGTTGATAGGGTCAGCATTTCCAGCAAGAAAAACGCCATAAATAGCGAACTGCTGAGCACCACGCCGCTCATAGCGCCTTCAAAGAAACTCATGAGCGCGAAGAAGCGGGCCATCGCCCAATCCTTCTCCATATATCCCAGGGCGTATATCTGAGCAAGCAAACTCAAACCGACGATTAACTGCTCAACCCCAATGTTGACCACAGAGAGGTCTAACGCCAGGGACAAATCTAAATCGGCGACTTTCAGCCATTGGATGGATAACTGTTGGGAGCCCTCATTCCAGATGCCGCTGAACACGACCATCCCATGAATAAAGGCAAGCATACTCATTAACAGCACGATATAGGCAGCTGGACGAGGACCCGTGCGACGAATGGCCCCTGTCGCCCAGGGAAGCACAAATAAGGCGCCTAGAAGTCCATAGACAGGGATTAACCAACTTGTCTGGATGAGGAACTGAGTCATTAATGTCGTCCTTGCAGCATTTCAGTATATAGATATATAGATATGTCGCGACCCATCAGGAACTCCTTTAAAGTGGCCCTTGACAGGAGATGCCCCCTATCGAGCTCCTTTTTGCTTTGTTTATTAACCCTTAACTAAGGTGAATTCCAATTTCAGAACCCACGGGTCAAACCCACAAAAGTTGCAGGAACGAAGGGTAGGCGTTCGGCGTAGTCTCTTCAGAAGAACCAAATGGGAAAAAGCATCGTCCTTTAATTTAGAACGCCACGTCAAAACAGCTAAACCAAATGGTAATTAGCTGCTGACACACCATCTTTCTGAAATGAGCAGAAGCGATCGCTCCCCAACCCATCGATACTTAAACATCGATACTTAAAGAAAAACTCATCCCAAGACCTTCAACACCCCTGAGACTAACCCAACCTTTAACAGGCAAAACTCTTGCCCCAAGGAGACCTGACGCCGTTAAACCGTTACATTTTCCAAATTATTTTACATGATTTCAGAAGGGCTCTCGTAGAGCTTATTGGAAAAAATTTGCTTTAGCCATCTCTCATCAAAGTTTTCTAACCCAAGGAATAGATCTTTTTCTAGAACAATTTAGGGTGTCTAAATGCAGCATATGAATTGATTAGACCATTTATTAGCCGCACTAATCATG
>JASJDH010000358.1 GCA_030065175.1 Leptolyngbyaceae cyanobacterium MO_188.B28
CTTTCTTTTTTGTTGAATCCGAAAATGACAAAAGTGCTCAAAGTATTGCCAAGTATGCATTTGAGCTGTTTTCTTCGGCCAGAGTAACATAAGAAGTGTAAATGCCGATATAGATATTGTGTGGAGGAACGCATCTAAACAATCTACCTCACTAGACTGTTCCGGTTTAAGTTGACACCCGATTATTGCTGTAACTTTGGTGAGATTGCTGTATTCTAGTGGAAAAAATATGCGTAAATGGTTCTTCCCTACGTTTGTTGGGTTAAGCTTAGTTGCAACAAACCCTATCATCGCCTACCAAATCGCCTCGCTAGAGTCGCCCACTTCGCTAGAGTCGGGGACACAGATAACGATTCAGACTCAAACCACAGAAGCTGTCCCAGAGATTACCCTCGAAATCCTTGAAATCACCCAACGTGTTCTGGAAAGGCGGCTCCTCAATTTGGGTATTAACCAGGCTTCTGTTGCAGTACAAGAACCGAATCAGTTGTGAGTGAAGCTCCCTAGCTCCATTGATCCTACCCAAGCTGCAAGAGTGCTCGGTAATACAGCTAAACTCAGTTTCCGAGTGCAGCAGCTGGGAACTGAACGTGAGCTAATGACACTGTGGCAATTGAGATCAAATCTTGTATCCTCTGATCAACCATCCATCATTGCCAATGCTATATCTGATACGCAACTCGCGGACACTAACGCAGCCATTGCGGCCCTGTTTGAGCATAGCGACCTGACAGAAGAACATATTGAAGATGCGCTCGCAAGACCCTCCGCCCACAGTAACAGAGATACGTGGGAAGTGGTCATTGAGTTTAACGAAACAGGGGCCGAGAAATTTACCGAGTTAACTAAACAAATAGCCGGAACGGGACGGGCTCTGGGCGTTTTCTTGGATGAGCAACTCCTCACTTCGCCAGTGATTGATGTCAAATATGCCGAAACTGGCATCACTACAGAAAGCGTAGTCATTTTCAGCACCTTTTTTACAATGGAGACAGCCAAAGATCTGGAGATTCAGTTAAAGAGCGGAGTTCTGCCGGTTCCAGTTGAGTTGATCGCGATAGAGCAGTTTGGACTCACTGTTGAGTAGCTGGTGAGTCGCACCGATCAAACTAGCGCTTTTTCTCAGACAGACAGTGCTTTTAGAAGGACTGTATCCTATGACCACTGTTCCGTGCATTAATCGATTGCCGCTGAGCCTGAAGATACTGTACCCAGGTGTCTATCCCCTCACCAGTGCGGACGGACAGCTCAAACACAGTCGCTCGGGGAGCCATATGGCGAATATTGTCGATCGCGCTGGTGCGATCAAACCCAACGGCCTGGGCAATATCCATCTTAGTCAGAATCACCACATCCGCTGATTGAAAGGCTGTGGGATACTTCAGCGGCTTATCTTCGCCTTCGGTGACCGACAACAGCACAGCCCGCCGGGCCTCGCCCAGATCATAGGCGGCGGGACACACGAGATTGCCGACATTCTCGATTACCATCAAATCAAGGCTGTCTAAATCTAGATGGGATAGGGCGTGGGCTACCATATCCGCCTCCAGGTGACAGGCGCTGCCCGTGGTAATTTGCAGGGCGATCGCTCCCACCGATCGCAAACGCTGGGCATCGTTTTCTGTAGCTAAATCGCCCACGATCACCCCAACCCGTTCGGCGCCCCCACCCCAGACTTTGGCAGTCTGCTCAATTAAAGCGGTTTTTCCCGACCCTGGAGAGGATAGGAAATTCAGCGCTAATAGACCGCACGCTTGGAAGCGGTCTCGATTTTGCTGCGCGAACTGATCATTTTTCGCCAGCAAGCGCGTATGCACCGCTAGCGTATGGGTGAGATTCGAGGTATGAGATTTATGGGTGTGAGGCTCATGGGCGTGAGTTTCATGGGTGAGAGGAGCGACATACGCCGCAGCAGAATCCACTTGGGCGCATCCGCAAGTCGTACACATTAAGACACCTCCAACGATGCGAGTTCCAGTTCTTTCCCCTGAAGGATTGCGGCGCTCCAAATCCGGCAGGTTGGGCACTCATAGCCGCCGTCGACGGGTTCAAATTCTGTTTGGCAGGCGGCGCAGTAGCAGCGAGTGGGACAAGGCTCGATCTCTAACTGAGCGGCTTCGGCGATGGTATTCTGGGTAACGATATCAAAGGCAAAGCGCAGCGCCTCTGGCTCAACCCCTGACAGAGCCCCCACCCGTAAGCAAATCTTGTGGATGCGGTGGGCCTGATCGCGAGCGGCATAGTCCAGCGCGATCGCCAATGCATTTTCCATTAGCCCCACTTCATGCATGGCAGACTCCCTTCTCCTCAACTACTGCTTTGATCGTTTGTACGGCCCATTCAACCCCACTGAGAGCCATTGCAGAAAGAGTTTCACCGTAGTCAAATTGTTGGGCTGGAATCAACAGGTGATAGGCTGTCGGTTCAGCGTCATAGAGGGTTTTCGCCATATGTAGCAGGGTTTCGGGCCGCCAGTCATGATCCATCGCAGGAACAGCTGAGGCCATTGTCAGCGTTTGCACTGTGGGTTTGACGCCGCCGACCCAGGCATCCACAAACCAAACTACCTCCGCCTGAACCATCTCTGCCGCAAGTTCTGGGGTGAGTTGATGGACCGAAAGCAATCGCATCTGCTCCCCAACCAACGCCTCCAACTGCTCAGCCACCCGGGGGCCGACGCCGTCATCCCCCCGCAAGGTGTTGCCATAGCCAATCACTAAGGTCTTCATCGGCGCACCTCATCCAGAATCTGGCCGTCTGCCGCCACCAACTGCAGGTGCAGCGGCATTTGACCCGCTGCATGGGTTGAGCAGGATAGGCAGGGATCAAAACAGCGAATGCCCGCCTCAACGCGGTTTAATAGCCCTTCGGGGATTTCCGGGCCGTGGATGTAGTGTTTGGCGATTTGGGCCACGGTCTTGTTCATGGCCAGGTTATTTTGTCCCGTGGCGATAATCAGGTTAACCTTTTGAATGAGCCCGTTTTCATCCACCTGGTAATGGTGAAATAACGTGCCGCGCGGGGCTTCGCTGACGCCCACCGCATCTAAGTGGTTGACGCCGCCCTGGGCCCGACAGCGGGAAGATAGCACATCGGGATCGTCGACTAAAATTTGCAGCTTTTCTAGGCAGGCGAGGATTTCGATCAGTCTGGCGTAGTGGTAGAGGAAAGAGGAGGTGGGAACGCCGCCCGCGAGATCGCGCAATTCCTGTAATTCTTGGTCGGCTGCGTCAGTTCCGATGCGATCGCACACATTCAGCCGCGCCAGCGGTCCCACCCGATAGATCCCGTCAGGATAGCCCAAGGGCTGATAGTAAGGAAATTTCAGGTAAGACCAGGGCTCCACTGCCTCCCCGATAAACTGGGAATAGTCATCTTCGCTGAGGCCGTCGGCCACAATATTGCCGTGACTATCGGTGAACCGAAGATGGCCATCATAGTGCTCCCACTCCCCCTTTGAGTTAACCAACGCCATATACAGGGTGGGAAACTGACCGAAAATATCGATTTCACCCTTCAGGGCTTTATCCAGCATGTCCTTGAACAAGTCTAGGGCCAGGCTCACCGTGGCGAAAGACTCGGGTAAGCGATCAAGAATCCATTGACGACCATCTTCGGAAAGGGGCGATCTCACCCCTCCCGGAACCGTCCAGGCGGCATGAATCTTCCGAGCGCCCAATTTTTCAATCACAGTTTGGCCAAACTGTCGCAGGCGAATACCCGCGCGGGCTAAATCTGGATTGGCGGCAATTAGGCCAAAGACATTCCGCGTCGCCGGATCGCTATCCCATCCCAGCAAAAAGTCTGGACTGCTCAAGTGAAAAAATGACAGGGCGTGGGACTGGGTCAGCTGCGCTAGATTCATCATCCGCCGGAGCTTATCCGCCGCCGGAGGAATCTTGACCGCTAAAATCTTATCCCCGGTTTTGGCCGAGGCCAACAGATGACTCACCGGGCAAATGCCGCAGATGCGGGCGGTAATCCCCGCCATTTCGGTGAAGGGACGGCCTTCGCAGAATTTTTCAAAGCCTCGATACTCGACCACATGGAAACGGGCGTCCGAAACTTCTCCAGCCTCATCCAGGAAAATCGAAATCTTGGCGTGGCCCTCAATCCGAGTTACCGGATCCACCACAATCGTTCTGGTCATTGCCTCCTCCCCTACCCGAACTTAATCATGTCGCGGCCTTCCATCACGGGCGTCTCCCCCCGCAGCAGCGGCTCCAACACGGCCTGAATCCGGTCCGCTGGCGGTGGACATCCTGGCATGTAAATCTCCACTGGCACGACCTGATGCACGGGCAACACCTGATCCAACAACTCCGGCACAATGCCGGGGGCGTGGGGTAGTTGGGGAGCGGTGTCCGCCAGTTCCAAATAGCCGCGCTTGAGTACTGGCTCTGCGCCGCCTAACATATTTCGCATGGCGGGCACATTGGCGGTGACGGCGCAATCGCCAAAGGAGATCAGGGTTTTGGTGCGACGCCGCACCATCAGCAACAATTCCAGATTGTCTTCATTCGCCACGCCCCCTTCCACCAAACAAACATCCACATTCTCGGGATAGGTTTTAATGTCCGACCCTACCGGGCTATACACCACATCCACCTGCTGCGCCAACTCGATCAACCATTCGTCTAAATCCAGGAAAGACATGTGACAGCCGGAACACCCCGCCAACCAGACCGTGGCGAACCTTATCTTGTCCATTGTTGCTTCTCCCGCGCCGTCACCAAGAAAGAAAGTTTTTCCCGATCCCGTTCCTTCTCCCCAATCGTGCTTCCCTTACGAAAGATCGCCCCGGTGGGGCAGGCGTCCACACACTTGCCGCAGGAGGTGCAGGCGTCCACTTTGCCCCAGGGCTGGTTCATTCCGGATACGATAAAACAGTGTTCACCCCGTTGAGCCACATCCCACACATGCGCTCCTTCAATTTCATCACATACTCGAACACAGCGGGTGCAGAGAATACAACGGTTGTGGTCAATGCCAAACTGCGGGTGGGACATATCCACTTTTCGATCCGGGAACCGATAGGCAAAGCGTGAATGATCCATGCCTACCCGAATGGCCAAGTCCTGCAGCTCACAGTTGCCATTCGCGACGCAGACAGCGCAAACGTGATTCCCCTCGGCGAACAGCAGCTCCATATTCATTCGGCGGAATGACTGGAGTTTGGGAGTATTAGTGCTCACCTCCATGCCTTCTAAGGCGGCTGTATGACAGGCGGGCAAAAGCTTGGGACTCCCTTTCACCTCAACCAGGCACATGCGGCAAGCGGCGGCAGGGGAGACCCCCTCCAAATAACACAGCGTAGGGATGGGTATTTTGGCTTCTCGGGCGGCTTGCAAGATCGTCGCCCCCTCTTCAACGGCGATATCCTGGCCATCGATTTTGAGCGTATTAACGGACATGATGGCCGACCTCCTCAAGCATACTGGGTTTCAACCGCGCCAGGTATTCATCTCGAAAATAGCGCAGCGTGCTTAACACCGGATTCGGCGCTGATTGCCCCAGACCACAGAGGCTCATTTCCTGCACCATCTGACATAGCGCTTCCAAATGTTCTAAATCGACGACTGTTGCTTGATGATTGACAATTTTTGACAGCAATTCATGCAGCTGAACAGTCCCTGCCCGACAAGGAACACATTTCCCACAACTCTCCTCCCGGCAAAATTCCATGTAGAACTGAGCAATCTCCACCATACTTGTGTTGTCATCCATCACAATCATGCCGCCGGACCCCATAATCGTTCCAAGTTTTTGCAGCGACTCATAGTCCACCGGAGTATCGAAAAATTGGGCAGGAATACACCCCCCTGAAGGTCCACCGGTTTGAACCGCTTTTACCCGACCTTCCGTGACGCCCCCGCCCATAGCCTCTACAATCCGCCGCAGCGTGGTTCCCATGGGCACTTCAATCAAGCCTGTGTTCTGAACCTTGCCCGTCAAGGCAAACACTTTTGTGCCCGCGCTGCCTGCCGTGCCAATGTTGCGAAACCAATCGGGCCCGTTGCGGATGATGGGCGTAATGTTGGCAAAGGTTTCAACATTGTTAATTAAAGTTGGACAGCCCCACAAACCGGATTCTGCCGGATAGGGAGGACGCGGTCTGGGGTTGCCGCGCCTACCTTCGATAGAGTGAATTAGGGCCGTTTCCTCACCACAGACAAAGGCCCCAGCCCCAATACGAATATCAATTTTGAAATCAAACCCGGCGTCAAATATCTGACTGCCCAGCAACCCATACCGTTTGGCCTGTTGAATCGCTTTTTGCAGCCGCTGAATCGCCAGCGGATATTCAGCTCTGACATAGATAAACCCGTGGCTCGCCCCAATGGCGTAGCCTGAGATCGCCATGCCTTCCAAAACTCGATGGGGATCACTTTCTAGGACGCTACGATCCATAAAAGCGCCGGGATCCCCTTCATCGGCGTTGCAGATGACATATTTTTGGTCCCCAGACATCTTGGCGACGGTGGACCATTTAAGTCCAGTGGGATAGCCGCCGCCGCCGCGTCCCCGCAAACCGCTTTGGGTAATGGCGGCCACCGTTTCTGCTGGGGTCAGGTCATATAAGACCTGATAGAGAGATTCATACCCGCCAACAGCGATGTAATCTTCAATCCGGGAAGGATCAATCTGACCGCTATTTTCTAAGACGATGGGAAGCTGGTCCGCAAAAAATGGCTGATTGCCGTCACAGCGTGGCGCCATCGAGGATTCCCCGTTCAAGGCGCCCAGAATCGAACAGGCATTCTCAGGGGTCACTCGCTCGTACAAAGCTTCATCCGGATCAGTGGCTATCATGGGGCCATGACCACAAAAGCGGAGACAGCCTACACTGCAAAGCTCAACTTTGTCGTTTAGACCCGCCGCTGAGAGCGCATCCGCCAAGACCTGTTTAACTGCGATCGCTCCCGAAGATTGACACCCTGCCGCCATACAGCAGCGAATCCGGAAGGGTTTGCGGCGACTCCGCCCTCGTTCCGCCAACCGATACAGTTCCGAAATATCCATGGGTCAATCCCCCTGTCCCGCGACTACGGGCGTTCTCACCGACTGGACGGCGTGTATCGCCGACTCAGCTGTTTGCTGTCCCGAAACCACATCATCCAATACAACGGCTGGCGCAATCCCACAAGCGCCTAAGCATCGGGCTGAGAGGAGGGAAATTTGTCCGTCTGGGGTCGTTTCGCCGACTTTAACCTGAAGGGTTGTTTCAAGTTGTTCCAAGATTTGCCCCGCCCCCTTAACATAACAGGCTGTCCCTAAACACACGATGCATCGATGTGCGCCGCTCGGCTCCAGATTGAACAAATGATAAAACGAGGCCACCCCATATACCCGACTAAGGGGGAGTTTTAACTGCCTGGCAATGTAGCGCAAGACGCCTTCTTCTAAATACCCAAAGGATTCCTGAGCTTTGTGCAGCACTTCAATCAGAGCGTCTGGCTGATGCCGATTACGCTTCAGAGTAATGTCTAAGGTTTTATAGCGGAGATCGCACTGATCCTGATTGGACTTAATCCGGGAAGGGGAATGATTTAGCAGAGTCATTTACTTGAAACTCGCTGAGATGTTTTCTGAAAGACCTGTTGCATAGAGGTAAGTCTCTTCCTACTCATCAATTATCATACTTCTATTGCTATGGTCTTAGAGTTGCACAGACTAATTTACTGAAATTATTAAGAAACGAGGATTTTGTCTAGTACAAGGACATTAGAGCAATCTATAAATCCTTCTCGTCATGAATATTCTCTTTCGGCAATTTTATTATTGACCCCCAAGAAGCATCCGCTATTTTATTGATCTATTTAGTTAGCAAAAATTTGACTGTTTTAAGTCTGTATTCAAGGTGGAAAAGTCTGGCAAAGAATAACAGGGGACAGCATACGGAAATGTGTAAGGAATTGGCTTCTGATTCCTGTATTCTCTCCCTGGAATTATTGGTCGCTTTGGGCGACGTCCCCTTAACAAAAAATTAACACTGCCGAGGATTTATATGAACTCTATTTAGGCGCAACAAATCCTGATCGATCGGCTTCGACAGGCTAGGAAACCTATCAAAAGGAAGTTGCTTTTTAAAGCAATGTCCACTTTCAGCATTGAGAGCAGTATGCTATTGGTACGACTATTGATGAACCAGTTCAATCTAAATCTAGTAAAACCCTTGATTAGAGTATTCCTGGAGAAATTCTGGCGTGAGTCGCCCTTTGTTCACAAGTTTCTGAGCTACTTGGGGCTGTCTGCGCTTTTTATCTTATTAGGGCTTCTTGTGGGTATTCTTGGCTATCACTGGGCGGCAGGTCTAAGTTGGCTCGACGCCCTGGTGGAAGCCTCAATGATTCTCAGCGGCATGGGTCCTATTAGTTCCCTTTCGACGACAAGCGCTAAAGTGTTTGCTTCGCTATACGCTCTCTTTAGTGGTTTAATTTTTGTTCTCGCTATGGGAGTTGTTCTCTCTCCCCTGGTGTATAGATTGCTAGGAAAATTGCACATCAAGACTGAAGATTGGGAGCCATGATGGTGTAAGGCCAAATAAATTAAACCTTACAGGCTACTATGAGTCCCTAAATTTTTATGGCTTGGAGACGTACAGCCACTGCTTTATACTGAGGACACTTCGACTGGGGATCCAAATGAGGCCCCGTAATGCGATTGGTATGAGTTTCTGGGTAGTGGAAGGACAGGAACAAAGTCCCAGGCGCAATCCGTCGGGAGGTCTTAGCTTTAACTTGGGTAGTTCCCCAACGACTCTCAAGCTGAACGAACTTCCCATTTGTAATATTTTGCCTACTGGCGTCGGCGGGATGAATTTCAAGAACATCTTCAGGAACTAACGCTTGGTTGAGCGTGCGACGGGTCATCGTTCCAACGTTATAGTGCTCCAACAAACGTCCGGTAATCAAGAGGAAAGGATATCCTGCAACGCCATGTTCCGGACTGGGTATATAGTCAATAGCCGCCAGTTGTCCTTTGCCCCGGATAAAGCCCTCAGCGTGCACCGTTACTGTCCCTGGATGGAGAGGATCAGGACAGGGCCACTGTAAACCATCCCCCGCTAAACGCCCATAGCTCACGCCGCCGAAAAAGTGAGGCGCAACTTGGGCAATTTCGTCCATGACCTCTCCAGGATTTTGATACTTCCAATTAGCGCCCATTCTCACGGCGACATCACGAATGACTTCCCAATCGGCGCGCGCGCCTTCTGGGGGGGGGAAAGCCGGTCGGACATGCTGAATGCGACGTTCGCCATTGGTAAATGTCCCCTCCTGTTCTAACGAAGCGGCAGCGGGTAAGATGACATGGGCGTAGCGACAGGTTTCGGAGAAAAATAGCTCCTGAATGACCAGAAAATCTAGATTTGAGAGTCCCTTTCTGACTTGAGTTTCATTGGGATCGCTTTGCACCACATCTTCTCCCTGGATCCAGAGAGCATGGATGCTACCTTGTGCAGCCTCGTCAATCATTTCGGGAATGGTGAGTCCTGGTTCTTCTGGGGGGATTCCTCCCCAAAGTGCTTCTAAACGCTGGCGTAGTTCTGGATTATTTAACGGTTGATACCCAGTAATCAGGTTAGGCATGCCGCCCATATCGGCATTACCCTGGACGTTATTCTGGCCCCGCAAGGGCAACATGCCGGCGCCTTCTCGTCCAATGCTGCCCGTGAGCATTCCTAAGTTACACAGGGTCATTAC
>JASJDH010000359.1 GCA_030065175.1 Leptolyngbyaceae cyanobacterium MO_188.B28
TATTGCGTTTTGGGATCCAGAGACGTTGATCTGTGACAAAGATACAGTAAGGTTTGCTCTTCAACGCCACTCGGAGCAATGCATTCAAGATACTATTAATTTCATTGTGCTCCGGAGTTCCACCCGTCATTTCGACAATCTCTCCATCGCGAAATTCGCTGCGGACATCAGACTCCACCTCCAGAGCTAAATATTCCTCAGCGGTAGAGGTTTTAGTGTCAGGCGCTGTGATAGTCATAGGTCAGCTGTCCTATACTCAAAACTCAATCTAACGGGTAGGTTCACCTACCATTTTGGTGATCGGAGTCTCAAACCCAGTCTAACTGCTCAAAGTCCGACTCAAGTTGAATATCTCCTTGAATTCGCAAAATTCAAACAAACGGACATGACCAAGTTGGTTTCCGCCGTATTCAGTACCTATTTAGCGCCTACCTTATCTTGCATATTGGGCTTCGCGCCATAGTCTCGCGACCAGATCAGATGCTGATGGGATGTCCTTAATCTCACTGCAACCGACACCTGCATATAGGCATAAATCATGTACATCGCCAGTCATTCCCCTTAGCGGCGGCGTATCCTCATACCTCACACATGGTCGACCATCCCCATGATGGGCGACGATGTCTCCTTCACCCGGTCGTTGCCCGCTGGGGGGACACCCTGCCGCCTCCCAAGCCTCAAGGGTTGGCGTCCGCAGCACTCTGTGGGCCGCATAAGGCCAACCGCGGTCAAAACAAACCGTGAGGATAGCCTCATGGCTAGCAGCGGAAATCAATCGGTGTTTATAGGTTTCATGGGCTAAAGATTGGGTTGTGGCCACAAAGCGCGTGCCTAACATTGCGCCAGAAGCGCCGCCTTCTAGCGCATGTCGGATGTGAGTTCCTGTTGCGATTCCACCGGCGGCGACAACAGGAACCGCCTCCGCTTCGGCCACGACCCCGGGTAAGACTTGCCATAACCTCTGGGTGGCTTGTACATGTCCCCCTGCCTCGACACCTTGGCAGATCAAAAAATCTGCATCGAGATCTAGCGCTTGCTTGGCGCCGTCAGCGGTGGAAACTTGAACGCCAAACTTGGCGCCGAACGATCTGACTAATGAAGCTTGGGTGTGGGGCATTCCCCAAGAGAAGGTAACCACAGGCGCGCCCGCCTCCAGCGCATGGGGTAGCGATTGGGGTTCAAAGGCCAAGACAAAGTTAACTTGGAATGGCTTTGTGGTGAGCTGTTTAATGTCAGCAATGAGGGCGGTAGTTTTGGCGGGCGATGTCCAGGTCAGGGCGATCGCGCCCATGCCGCCCGCATCAGACACAGCCGCCGCCAATTCAGCGCCAGCGACACTTCCAATCGGCGCTTGAAATACCGGAATGTCAATACCGAGGAGGGAGGTAAGCGGGTTAGTCATGTTTTCCGAATGAATAAGTGTAAATACTCATTTATGTCAATATTTCCGAAATTAAACTTTACATTTTGTTAAGAGTCTTGTTACATTATCTATGCGTGGGGGTTAGAAATCAGATGAAATGCACCGAGATTGGTCTGAAAACTTAAGGCGTTGCTCCGTGTAAGGCAAGAAATGCTTGTCGACTTGAACCTCAGCATTTCTGATTAGTCAGCTCAAACTCACTCAAACCCTGTATTTAACATCTGAAGGAATTGATGCCAATGGAAACTCAACAAATTAGGTCTGGTGACATCTGGTCGGTCGAGGCGAAGAATGATGGGTTAGCCATCTTGTTCCTATTTCTGGGCGCGCCGCATATCTATGGGGCGTTGCGATCTCGCAGGATGCGGTCAAACTCAGCCCCCCGGTTTACGATAAATCGCTACTTTAAAATCATGCTGTTGGCCGCATCCATTGCGGGCGCCACTGAGATCCTGATTTCGGGACACTATTTGTAAGAGAGAATTAGGAGTTGGAAGTCAGGAACCAGAACCTAGGTTGCCGTTACCCTCTGTACTCTTTATTCTGTTTCTTGGGTCGCCAGGCTTTTCGTTTCATTGCTCGCCAAGCTTTCATCCGGCATTTTCGCTATCAGTCGCCTATACTCGCCAGGGTAGAATAATCGAGTTTACTGCTTAAAATAGCGACGAGGTGGAGGGACAATTAGCGTTTGGAGGGAATCATTGTCAGTACCCAGTTTGACTACTCTAAGTTGGCGGTTGCAGTTGGCGATTATGGAAAACCTGGCGTTTCAGTTCTCTGGCATGAAGAACTTCGGCTTCTCGCATGTTGACACGCTATCAGATGGAGAAATTGCGGTTAGAGTTCGTGAAACCTGTCCTGAAGATCAGCTAAGGGGTTACGCGCCTGTTTACAAATTTGATGTGTTGCTGGCATATACCGAGATCGTCGTTGGAGCCATTGACCTTCGTATCAGCAATACCGAACATATCCTTCTTTACGCTGGCCATATCGGTTACGGCATTGATCCCAGATACAGAGGCAACCGGTACGCCGCTAAAGCCTGTAAGCTGATTAAGCAAACTGCGTTGGCTCATGGGTTTACAACCCTGTGGATCACCTGCAATCCGGATAACCTGGCCTCAAGACGCACCTGTGAGATATTGGGAGCCAAACTGGTGGAGATTGTGGATTTGCCTGAATATACAGAAATGTATCAAAAGGGTGAACGACAAAAATGTCGCTATCGGTGGGATCTGGAAGACTAGTGGAGATCTTTAAGCTTCACCGACCTAAGGGCCCCGCTGCCCCCATTGTGGCGAACTTACCCCACAGCGGCCTTTTTGTCCCTGATGACATTGCGGCTCAGTTTACCCAGACGCATCTACAAACCTTGCCCCATAGCGACTGGCGTCTTGATAAGCTCTATCAGGATTTGCCTCAACTGGGGATCACTGTCCTGCAAGCCACCCATAGTCGGTATGTGGTTGATCTCAACCGTCCGCTCAAACCGCCGCTGTTCGGTTCCTTTTGGACATCCGTCGTTCCCAGGCGGACAGCAATGGGGCAGCAGATTTATCAAATTGAGCCGAGTCGGGCGTCAATCCAAGCCCGGATCGAAACTTATTATCAGCCTTATCACCATCAACTTAATACCCTAATTGAGGAGACCTACAACACATTTGGCCGAGTTTATCTGTTAGATCTCCATAGCTTTATGGGGCCAATTCAGGAAGATGTGTGCTTGGGAAACCGCAATGGAAAAACGTGCTCAGAAAGACTGATCTCAGCGGTGGAAAAACCTTTTGCGGATCAGGGTTACCAAGTCGTTCGCAATAAACAATTTAATGGTGGGTACATTACTGCTCATTATGGCCAGATGCCGAATGTTGAGGCGTTGCAGATTGAGGTGCGCTACCCTGTCTATTTGGCCAAGCATCAGCTCGATGTCCCGCTGATCCCAGATTGGGATGTGCCTGAGCTAGCGGCTGCTCGCCCTATCTTTACTCAGATTTTTTCCACGATCGCGAAGGCGCTTGGGAGCCCCCCCGCTAATCGCGCTTAGCCTCACCGCAACTCGTCTTGTTGTTGAATTTGTTCAATCAGCATCAATGTTTGTTGATAACCGCCTAGATCCCCTTGCATTAGAAAGAGTTGGGCGGCCTGTTGCAAATCGTTCAGGGCGGTTTCTCTATCACCCAAGCGATAGACTAACAGTCCCCGGTTGCCATAGGCCTCCGCCATGGAGGGATTAAGCTGCAAAGCCTGGTTGTAGTCGTCAAAGGCGGCCTGGGGGTTATCCATCGCCCCATGCACCTGACCTCGATTGTAATACGCGTCGGCAGAGCTGGGATCCGCCTGCACCGCTAGATTAAAGTCCGCTAACGCCTGCTCATAGTCGGCTCTAACCGCATAGATTACCCCTCGATTAATGTACGCCTGGGCAAAATCGGGAGAGAGTTGAACGGCTTGGTTGAGATCTGCGATTGCCCCCTCCACATCTTCCACGTGCGTACGGGTTTCCCCTCGGGCGTTATAGGCCTCAGCGCTATCGGGATCGATAGCTAACGCTTCTGTGAAATCTGAGATCGCCTGATCAAAATTGCCCAAATCATGATGGGCCAGCCCTCGATTAATATAGGCTTCTGTATAGGACGGATCGGCTTCAATGGCCTGGTTGTATATTGCGATCGCGCCCTGATAATATCCTTGTTCAGCCAGCGCTTGGCCCTGGGTTAGCAAGTCTTCAACCTTAGGCTTGGGGGTTTCCAATTGGATGGAATAGGCTTGATCAAAGGGCGTTGGGGCTCCTAGAAAAAACACACTGGCAAGAACACCCACAGAGCCATTGATAAAATTCATGACTAGGCTTGCCCCCAAATGATTTCAAACAAAGTTCATCCCCTTCCTCAAAGTGTAACGCTGAAGATGAAGGATAGGGGATGAATACCGGTTATGGGATCAGCATGATGCCCCAAATCAGAGTTGCGGCTAGCCCGAACTTTTGTATCTAAAATGACAGTTTTATAATTAAGACTTGGTCTGAAATTTCTGTTCCGGCGACCCCCTCGAAAAACCGGGTCCGCCATTGTCTCTCTCACGAAACATCCGTTAAACGGGAACGAGACCTTCTGTAGTCTTCCATATGTAAAACGGTGTCTTGCTTGGCGTGAATATTTTTCATGTGTTTTTTAACGGTGTTGAGAGAAATATGTAGCTCAGCGGCTATTTCCTTATAGGTATAGTTCCCGCGGTAGAGACACCAGACCTCTGCCTCACGAGCTGTCAGGCCATACTTGTCAACTTCAGTAATGGCGATGTTTTCGACCGATTGTTTTCGATCTTCCAGCATTACCAGCAAATATGCCTGACTATGCAGCCACAGCTTCAGCCATTTCACCCGAATACGGAGCCGAGTGGTGGGTTCAAGCTCAATTTCAGCCTCTAACGCCGCAGTTTGATTCGTGTAGAAATGACCGCTTTCAAGTAGCGATTGACACACAGACCAAATTTCTTTGGGAACGGTGTTAGGCTGCGATTGAGCGGCTGGAAATCGAGCACAGATCTTACGGGCGACTTCATTGACTTGAACCCACTCACCCTGCTCGGTCAGAATCAGGATTCCATCCATGAAGTTGTCAATTACAGCTTGTAATAAGGCGACTTCTGAGGTGTGACCTAAGAATTTCGGATGTTCAGGATAATTTTCGGACGTCTTCATTGGGAGCCTTGATGAACGCGGTGAATTTTCGTCAAACAATTCAACTAGCGACCTTTGGGCAAAACCAGTGCAAGCGAAACATCTCTGTAATAATCCAGAGCAATAACCACTGGCGACCTTTGGGACGACTAGGTAACGAGGAACACCCCTGCATGCCCCTCATTACTTAGTAACTTGGTAGTACTTTAATGATTTATGCACGGAGTTGTGGAACGAGCCCCTTTTTTGACCTGCCTTAGGGCTCCAAATCCCAAAAATAAAGGGGTAGAGCGATCATGGAGAAAGGTTAAGGATGCAGCCCGATTCTACACAATCCTAAGGTGTTCTATTCTCAATAGTATTCTCTTGCATTTTCCCTAAAATTATGGTTGGAATTGTGCTGGTTTCCCATAGCGCCAAGCTCGCTGAGGGAGTCCAAGAGTTAGCTTTGCAGATGGCCCAAACCCCTGTTCCGATCGCCATCGCTGCTGGCATGGACGATCGCGAGAATCCCTTCGGGGTTGACGTCATGCAAATCTACGCTGCGATTGAATCGGTTTATACCGAGGCTGGCGTAGTTGTGCTTATGGACTTGGGCAGCGCCATCATGGGGACGGAAATGGCGCTGGAATTTTTGGATGAAGCGCAACGCCAGCATGTGACATTGTGTGAAGCGCCACTCGTGGAAGGGGCGATCGCGGCGGTCGTTCAAGCAGCAGCGGGGGCAGGGGTTGAGCAGGTGTTGGCGGAGGCGAGGGGGGCGATTGCAGCGAAGGGGGAGCAGATTGGCGGGCAAGAGGAGAAGATTGGGCAAGAGGGGCAGGGGGAGCAGGGGAGGCAGGGGGAGCAGGGGAGGAGGAAAGTGCGGGTGGTTGTGGCTAATCGGTTGGGGATTCATGCCCGTCCGGCGGCGCAATTTGTGAGGACGGCGGGGCGATTTGAGGCGGAGATCACGGTGCGCAATGTGAGTTGGTCGAGCGCTGCGGTGAGTGCTAAAAGCATTAATCAGGTGGTGACGCTGGGGGTGTCGCAGGGACACGAAATTGAGATTGCGGCCCAAGGCGCAGATGCTGAGGCGGCGTTGGCGGCGTTGACGGACCTGGTTCTTAGTCAGTTTGGGGAGGCGGAAGAGGAAGTTTCGAATAGGGAACAGGGGACAGGAGTCAGGGAACAGGAGGGAGCTCGGTCTGGTTTGGCCGGAGGGCAAGGCGACGTCTCTTCTGGTTCAACCCTTCAATTGGCGGGGGTGGCGGCTTCTCCAGGCTTTGCTGTGGGGCCTGCTATTCGCTATCAACCTTCGATTCCCGATGTAACCGATCAACCGTCGGAGGATCCCCAGGCGGAGTGGAGGCAGTTTCAGGGGGCGGTGCAAGTGGCGCGATCGCAGATTCAGGCCATTATCCAAACCTTGCAAACCTCATCTACTAATGAGGGAAGTATCGAGATTTTTCAGGCCCATTTGCTCTATTTAGAAGATCCCGCTTTGCTCGATCAAACCCATCAGCAAATTTTCCAGCAGCATCGGCGAGCGGCGATCGCATGGAAAAGGGCGATCGCAGATATGGTCAATGCCTATCAAAACTTAGAGGCCGCGTATCTCCAGGCTCGGGCAGTGGATGTGCAAGACATTGGACAACGGGTGTTGAAGCTGCTATGTCAAAAGGATGGGGAGCAACCAACAAGTTTCCGGAGTCAGGGACCCGGCATTTTAGTCGCCGCTGATTTAACCCCATCAGATGCAGCGCAATTGCAGCCTGATCAGGTGCTTGGCATTTGTACAGCAGCAGGCGGCGCCACCGCCCACAGCGCCCTAATCGCCAACATGTTAGGAATCCCCATGGTGGCGGCGGTAGGCGAAAAACTGCTGTCGCTAGATAGCGGCGTCCCCCTCGCTCTAGACGGATCAACCGGTCAAATATGGATCAACCCCAACAAAACTCAACAACAAGCATTAATCGCCCAACACCCATCCCCTGCCTCTCCCCCTGCTCTCCCTGCCCCCTCTGCCTCTCCTGCCTCCCCCTCCCCCCAAAAAACTCTCACCCAAGATGGCCGCCACATACCCGTTATGGCTAATATCATGGGACTCTCTAGCGCCCAGATAGCGGTAACGCAAGGGGCGGTGGGGGTGGGCTTGCTGCGCACAGAGTTTCTGTATCTGGATCGTGTGACGCCGCCGACTGAGGCGGAACAGGTTGAGACGTATCAGGCGATTGCCCAGGTGTTGGGAATTCGACCGTTGACGATTCGCACGGTGGATATTGGGGGGGACAAACCCATTCCATATATGACGCGGGGGCCAGAAGCGAATCCCTTTTTGGGCTGGCGGGGGATCCGTCAGAGTTTGGATTGTCCAGAGACATTCAAAACCCAATTACGCGCGATTCTGCGGGTCAGTCAGGGGCGTGCGGTGCAAGTATTGTTTCCGATGGCGGCTTCGGTGAATGAGGTCCGTGCGGCCAAGGCGATCTTGGCGGAAGTGCAGAATGAATTGCGGCAGGCGGGGACGCCATTTGACCCGGCGATGAAAGTGGGCTTGATGATTGAGGTTCCGGCGGCGGTGATGATGGCCGATCAGTTGGCGGCTGAGGTGGACTTTTTCAGTTTGGGTACGAACGATCTGAGTCAATATGTGATGGCGGCGGATCGCGGTAACTCCCAAGTGTCGGCGCTAGCGGATGCGTTGGAACCGGCGGTGCTGCGGATGGTGGGAGAGACGGTGAAGGCGGCTCACTCAGCTGGGATAAAGGTGAGTGTTTGTGGGCAATTGGCTTCAGACCCGATGGCGACGCCAATTTTATTGGGGTTGGGGGTGGACGAGCTGAGTGTGAATCCCCCCGCGATCGCGCAGGTGAAGAGCGCTATATCGCGATGCAGTTTGACGGAAGCGGAGGCAATCGCCCATGAGTCGTTGCAGTTGGACTCAGCGGCGGCAGTCAGAGACTATATCAATAGCCTCTCTTCTTAGGGCTTTGATTCACTCCCCACCGAAACTCTAACCAATTAACACCTCTGTTTCCAGATGCACGGGTAATGTGAAGCAAAATCGACTGCCTTGATGCTTACCAGGGGACTCCGCCCAAATCCGTCCGCCCATCCCCTCAACCAAGTAACGACAGATCGTTAAGCCGATCCCCACTCCACCTGTAGTGCGCTGTAGATAGCCTTCCTCTTGATGAAAGCAATCAAAAATATTTTCCAGCTGTTCTTCACTAATCCCTCTCCCGGTATCTGAGATCGCAATCATGAGCATTGAATCCCCTGTAGGACCTTGAGTCTCTTGGAGATTGCTATCGACTCCCATCCGCTTTACCTGAACCTTGATCTCACCACTTGCCGCCGCAAAGCGGCAAGCATTCTCCAAAAGTCTTTTGATCACCTCTACTAAGCGGTCTACATCCGTCCAGAGGGGTAAAAAGCCAGCTGACGGCTCAATCCAGATATTGGATAAGACAGCCTCAGGCGCTTGTTTCAGGAAACTGCTGAGGGTGGCCTGGAGTGTTGATCTAATATCTACCTGTTCGGATCGAAAACAAACCTGCCCGGCTTCCAACCGACGAAGTAATTCTAGATCGCGAACCAGTTCACAGAGTCGACACAGGTCATCGCAGGCGACTTCTATAAGGGTTTGTCGAGTCTCCGAAGATTCCTGCAGCTCATGTTGCAGGGTTTCTATACAAACCTGGAGCGTGGCTAAAGGCGTGCGCAATTCATGATTCACAATTGCTAGCACTTGTTGCTGTCGCTGCTTTAATAGCGCAATTTGCTGAGGCGTGATTGGACGCACTGCCCGATTGTCGCTCTTTCTCATGCCCTCCAGGAAATGAGTCAGTCGAGATTGCGCTATCTCTAGACTAGGTTGGTGGAATTCCAACCCCTCAGGCAACACCGCAAACATTGAACTGAAAGCGTCTGTCACTGCAGAGTTGGAGTGAGACTGCAGAAACCCTGATGTATTGGACCATACCTGATCAACATAAGGCAAAAAGCCTTCAACTGTATTACATAACTGTTTAAGTTCAGCTCGCGCGATCGCCAGCATTCGACGCTGCACCTGAGCCGGAATCGCCTCTCCTTCAGCCAAGGTTTCCACTGCAATTTGCAAGGTGGACAGCGGCGTCTGCAGTTCGTAACTCAGCAGCGAAACCAATACGCTGCGAATGTGATCAAACAGCTGAACCAAAGCAAGTTGAGGGTCAGGAGAGGGGTCGATCGCCAATGGGACTGACATCTGGCACGTAGAAGCCGACATTAACTCTCCCCGCATTGAGGAGCGTGAGAGTGTTCGCGAATTCGCTACGAAGGGGGAAGGGACAGCTGGAGTTGGCATGAATATCAATTGCCAGAAAGTAAATCGGCAATAAAGTCAAGATATGTAAATTATTGTAAAACAAACTGCAACATATTTCTTAATGTTCTCTAAAGATTTCCCTTTGAATTTATCTTCTACTGCTTCCCACCCCCAGGCGCAGGTCTCCATTGACGTGGTCTGCTTCAGGAACTTGAGTAGAGCCTACATTCAGCAGGTAGCTCAACACAGTAAATAATATTGTTGGCAGGCCGAACCAAGAAAACGCAAAATGTGCCTTTGCACCTCTGTTAGCTTAATGCCCCATTTGTGTCCGTTCAGCCAAACCAAATGGACG
>JASJDH010000360.1 GCA_030065175.1 Leptolyngbyaceae cyanobacterium MO_188.B28
GTTCGCCAAACAAAATAAGGGGGCGCCTGCCTAAATCGGTTTGATGCCGACATCGACTCTATTTTTCTGCCAGGAGAGTACAGGACTAAAAAAACTATTCGTATTAAGACAGCCCAAACGTAAAGAACGCATCCTGAATCCGGTATGGGGCCGCCTTGTCTACTGGTCCGACATTGGAGAGTGGTCAGGCCCCGCGGTTTATCTCGAAGCTCAGGACATCAGTCGCCCCATAAAGTGGAACAAGTCGCTACAGCCAGACGGTGTGGTTGAACTGGAACGACTACAACAAGACGGCCACTCGATTGTTACCGACAAACGAAACCATGTGATTCACAGCACACTCACCTCTGTCCGCAATACTCAGCTCTACCGCACATTGCCCCATGAGATTGGCCATTATGTCGACTACCTTGAAAAGGTCGAGGAACCCAGTCGCCATCATCCGGACAGACGAACGGCGCTAGAAGACCAATACCACAGTCGTCCGTCAAAGGAGAAAGAGGCTTTCGCCCACCGTTACGCCGACAATTTCCGCAAACAAAAAACTGAGGAGGGATTCCTGCCCTTTGATCGCATTCTTGACGAAGGCAACATCAAACAGATGGGCATGTCCCCAGAGTGGTTCACTTTGAACTCCGTGTAACTGATCTTTGCGCTGGTGCGGCGGGACAACCGCATGCTGCGCCAGGCCAACAGAACGCCACCTGTTGAATTCAAGCAGTATCCCGCCTCTATCCACTCCTATGACTTATGGGATATCGCAAGTCAAATTACGTTGGAACTGCTGACTTTGTTCAGGTGTGAGAATCTGCATGACACTTTTCTCAAATTCTTCCTCTGCAGCCTCAATGCTTGCTTCCTGCTCGGCATTGGGTTCAGGAAATTCGGATTCTATCGCTTCATCCAGTTGTTGTTCGAGGGCTTCAATTCTTTGCTTTTGCTCAGGGGTTAAAATACTTTGGAATCGTTGTTCATAGTCTTCCTCTAACGCCTCTAACGCTTCTTCCTGACTTGGGGTAAGATTCAGTTCTTCCTCTTCCTCCAGCAATGCAGGAGAAATCCTCGCAACTTGCTCATCGGCCCAGCGATCGAGGACTTCGATTTGGTTTTCTTGCTGGGGAGAAAGTAGGGCTTCAATCTGACGGTCGAAATTTTCTTCTAATTGCTCCCACTTTTTTTCAACTTCCGGAGATAAGGGCAGAATCTTATCAATGCGATCGTCCAGTTGCTCTTCTAATGGTTGCAATTGTGATTTTTGGCGATCGCTCAGTTCAATGCCATCAAAATAGTCTGGACATTCCATCTCTTCTATCGCTTGTCCTTGGAGTGTCAAAGGAAATATGGCAAGCGCGATCGCGCCTAGTAACACAGACGTAATTTTGAGTTGTACGACTTTCATTGAACGTGAATCCTATTGCTCTCAAATTGTTGAATTCACTCTAATCAATGGATTGGAGAGATTTAGGAAATAATTCGGGCAGAAATCGGTTAATTGACAACGTGTAATTTAAAACTGAGACAGTTTGGTGAGGAAGGAATACAGAAGCCAGAAGTCAGAAGTCATTAAGGAACCGGATTCTGACTCCTGACTCTTGGATTCTGACTCCGGGAAAATTTTCCGCTTTAAGTTGAAAGGCTAAAAATGTTTAAGCTGATAGCCGACCCCATGCACGGTTTCAATGAAGTCTGAAGCGGCGCCTGCCTTTCGCAATTTGTGTCGTAAGCTTTTGAGGTGCGACTTGACTGTTTCCTCATCCGGCAGCGCATCCATTGACCAGCACTGATCAATCAAAACGGTCCGACTTAACACTCTCCGTCCACTGCGCAAAAACAGCTCCAGAATGCTAAATTCCTTAGGCGTTAACCGAATGGGAACTTTATCGTAAAAAACCTCATGGGTTGCGGGATCGAGTTGGAGGCGCTCCCAACTTAATAACGTACTGGTTTCACTCAAGGAGCCCCGGCGTAACAGCGCCCGTAAACGGGCTAACAGTTCTAGCAAATCAAAGGGTTTCACCACATAATCATCAGCCCCAGCATCTAGTCCAACGACTTTATCCGTATTGGTGTCGCGAGCCGTCAACATTAAGATTGGCAACCTCTTACCCGCATCCCGAAGACGTCGGCAGAGATGAATACCATTGATCTTAGGCAACATGACATCTAACACCATCAGGTCATACGTTAAATCGGTCGCCTGAATCAAACCCATTTCGCCATCCGTCGCCCAGTCCACAATGTAGCCTGCATCGGTCAATGCCTCAGCCAAACCTTCACCTAGCTGTAGGTCATCTTCAACTAAGAGAATGCGCATGGGTAAATATTTTTTAACTGTCGCTCTGAATATACCGAGGGGAGAATTGGACTGTCTAGATTATTGTGAGTCTTAATACATCCTGTTCTTCAATGTATACCCAGGCGAAGTCCAAACGTGGAATTTTGATCTGGAAAAAGCTACCGTACTCTATCTGGACTGGGTAATAGTCTCCTGCTATCAGATGAACTTTTCCCGCACTCAACAAAGACTCACTATCGGCTTCGGTATTGTACTCACAATACTACTATGCACAGCCGCGCTAGTCCGTCAAATTATTGTGAATCGGGGTTATCCCCTAGATTTAATTGAGAAAGAAGGCAATGTATATGCCGTATATACCAATATAAATAGCTTGTTGGTTGAGATCGAAGCTGTTGAAATGAATCAGCAGGTCTATCTTGATATCGATCAGGAAGAAATCTTAGATCAGGCAAATGAAGACCTGGAGAATATCAATAGTTATTTCAAAGAACTCTTCAGTGAATACAAAATAATCAGTGAAGATTCCATCTACAGCGAAGGTTTAAACAACCTAGAGAGCGCCCTTGAAAAACGCATCCAGCTTTTAAGGGACGGTATCGATAAGTATCAAACAGAGCAACTCGACCTATCAACTCGATTAAATATCGCTCAACAGCAAAATGAAGCTCGACTAGACACTCATTTGGCTCTAGAAGCTTTTCTTGAAGAAGTTGACTCAGAGTGGGAATGGGGAATTGCAGAAACAGAAATAAGGGTTAATAACGACCTTTGGCTGACCAGTATGGCTTTTGGATTGGGAAGTATTTCCCTTAGCATTTTATATGGATGGCTAATGCTGACCTTAAGGCAAAATGAACAAATCTCAACTGACCTGAAAAGCCAGAACCAGGCGCTTACCCTACAGCTAAACGCTACAACTGTCGACTTACAGGACACAAAAAACACTTTAAAAACCGAGTTAAATCACCGTCAGGAACTTGAAACCACTTATAAAGAAATCGAACAAGCCAAAGAACTGACCGATTTAAAGCTGAATTTCTTTTCCCTGGCTTCCCATGAACTGAGAACGCCTTTGAGCGCCATTTTAGTATCGGCGCAATTACTGGATAATCCCAATGTTGAATGGTCAGAGGAGAAACGATCCCGCAATCTCCGACGCATTCAATCATCAGCTAAGACGATGACCCAATTATTAGCCGATATTTTACTTTTGACCCGTGCTGAAGCCGGCAAATTAGAATTCAATCCTCAAATGATTGAATTGCAAGTTTTTTGCGGACGACTGGTTGAAGAAGTCAAGTTTAATACCCAAGCCCAGCATCGTATTTTATTGCTTCAGCAAGGTGAATGCGAATATGCTTACTTAGATGAAAAGCTCTTGCGAGCCATGTTGATGAGCCTAATCACCAATGCGATTAAATATTCACCCCCGGAAAGCGAAATTCAATTTACGATCTTGGGAGAGAATGGCCATACTCAGTTTCAAATCAGCGATCAGGGAATAGGCATTCCACCCACCGATCAACACCATTTATTTGAATCCTTTCATCGGGGGCAAAATGTAGAAATGATTTCGGGAACTGGACTGGGACTAGCTGTTGTAAAAAAATGTTTATCTCTCCATGGCGGCGATATACAGGTAGAAAGCCAGGTTGGTGTCGGCACAACGTTTACCGTTGATATTCCTTGGGCAGAGCAATCAATTGTTAGACCCAATACATCTCATTAACAAACGTAGGAATGCAACAGAGTAAAAGCATTGTTGGTCCAGCGTATGAAGCTCGGTTCTCTAACGACATCAACCTTGTCTATTTTTGAAAAGATGACTCGTCCCCCATCATGCAAAAAAACAGTTGTTCAAGTTGAGCAGATTTTCTTATGTAAAGAATCTTTTGTCCACAGTTAAGCTTATACTACACCCAGCACATTTATCTAAACAAACACCTCTAACCTAAGTCAGAAAGGGACTTTGTGAGATTTTTGCTCAGAAAGATTTCATGTTAATCAATCATTATAAAAAACCCTATGACGACAGATTCTTTAGACAAAAGTCTCTTTAGGCAGCACTAGAGTGACTGCTAAGCTTCCTGAAGTATGCAACCTTAAGCTTAGCTGCATAATAATCAGTCCACTATCCTGTGTCCACCCTTCTCGAGAGTTACCTATGAAAGCTTACGCGCCTCGGTACAAGTCTTCCTGGAATTCTGTACGTAGGTCATCTCGAGCGAAGAAATTTATGGCCTCTAAGTCAGCCAGTGAAGCCATGCTTAAGCAGGAGACTCCAGAAGCAAATTCTCAACAGGAGGTGGTGAAGACTCCGGGAATACCTTGGGGAACCATGATCGGGAATGTATCTAGAACCCAGTCCAAGCAACGATCGGATTCAGGACAGGGAATAGTGATCCAACCCAAGTCACCAATTAGCGAATCTGATAAACTGCATGAAAAGGAACATATCCAGCCTACCCAGAGGGATGTTCTTCAGAATATTCAGCCGAAAAGCCAGGGTGCAAATCCCATACAGCGTCTAGAGATACCGAAGGATGGCTCCATAACCCAGTTTCGTCGTTGCAGCGCCAGTCAACAGCAGACGGATATCCCCTCTGAAAACAATCTAGTGTCCAATACGCAAAGACAGCATTTGATAGCCAAGGACAGGAAACAGGGTGAAGTTGACAGAGACAAAACAAACAAAACAGGCTTGCCGAATCAGCTAAAAGCAGGGATTGAAAACCTTTCCGGGATTCCAATAGATGATGTCAAGGTTCACTATAATTCTGCTAAACCAGCTCAATTAAAGGCATTAGCGTACGCCAAAGGAACAGACATTTATCTAGGACCTGGGCAGGAACGTCATCTCCCCCATGAGGCATGGCATGTAGTGCAGCAAAAGCAAGGACGGGTCAAGCAAACAACCGTATTCAAAGGGGAGTCGGTTAACGATGATCGCCAACTGGAGCACGAAGCAGATGTGATGGGTGAGAAAGCCATGTCCTACGGAGGGCGGAAAAAGCTAGCGAGGGATGTGAGTAAGAATACGGTAAAGTCGGCAGGGGTAAGCTTGGCGAGAGTCCAGATGAATGGGGAGCCTGTAATAACCCATGAAGTCGAAGCAGTTCGCAAAGGTACACACGTCAATGATATGTGGGTAGTGCCGATAACAGTGAAAGTAACCAATTTTGACGCTGGAAGTATGCAAGTCTTGCGGGAGGTGCGAGCAAAAAAATATGAGACAGTGAAGGGGGTTACGAAATGGAAGAAAACGGAAGGAAATCTAAGCAATAAATACAAAGACAACCCTCCCTGGGCAGCGAGCAGCTTAGAGGGGAGCTTTTATGGAAATTTCCTGCTTGATGAGCCACAAATGGGAAGCTGGCAGGATGATGGTCCAGTCAAGGGAAAGCGCACGCCATATGATAGTGATGCCAAGACTGTAACCCTCAAGGATGAGCCAGGCGTAGTTCCTGCTGCGGGAAGTTTAGCGTATGAATACGGTCGCAAACCGCCAGGAAGACTAATAGCGGACTTTAGGATCACAGTAAAAGACAGAAAAGCAAATAATAAAGAACTGGCTCGCCATACCTTTCATGTAGATGGCCGTAAGGACTAATTGTTTTGGAGTGTGGATTCACTGCGGCATAAAAAACGGGTGCCAACTTAAGCCGGGACAGCCTTTGTGTATAAGGGTTTGGTCTTTTGTGCTTTTGACGACTTACGGGGCATTAGTAAATCGCCTGCATTTTTAAGCAGCCATTCAAACAGGTCAGGAAAAGGATGACCGAAAAGGCGCTGGGCGGGGGTAGAGCCATCCGGACGTTTGAGGTCAAAATTGTGGATAATCGTGAGCGCTTTTAAGGACTGTGCAGAGAAACCTCGACCGGCGCAGTGAAGCTTCTCCAGATAAGCATTACGACCTTCAACCGCCGAGGAGGTGCGTTGATATTTGGCGCAGAATTCTTGTGACCATAGGACCCATTGCTCTAATTTGGCAGCGTCCAAACTTAGGGTTAGGGGGTGCTCAAAGAGTAAGTCATAGGCGAAACTAGCGGCTTCTTGATAGCGCTTTTTCAGAGCAGGCTGCCGGGTTTTATCCGCTTGCCGCAGCCAATAGACCCAGGGGAGCAGTGCTGAGAGCAGCCAGTTTTGTAGCTCACTGTCTTGGGTTTCAGCCTGTAGCGCTACGGTTACCCATTGTCGCCAAGCCTCAATGCCCTGAGCAAAAGAGTCAATCTGGGATTGGAAGGTCTCAATCACCTTTTGCGCAGACTCTTTGCGCAGACTCCTTGCCATAGGATTGAGCCAGCTTTGTGAGCGTCTGCAAGGACGGAGCCAAATCACTCGCCAACCCTTCACCGAGCCGCCATTGCTGGGTATGCCGGGTAAAGGGATGGATGATTTGGCTGATTTCCTCAAGGTGTGATGGTAAGTGCGTTGGTATTCGCATAAGCGCTGTTGCTGAGCGGTATTCTCCTCAATCAGCGCTTTCAGGGATTGCTGTTTAGCCTCATCAGCACAGGGCTTTAGCTGCTTTTGGAGTTTGTCATGTTGTTTCTTGAGTTGGCCGAGCTGACGTCCCAAGGCGCTGCCCATCGGCCGTCCTAAGGCGCACAGAGCATGGAACAAATCAGCGACACTGACACAACCCAGCCCTGAGAGGGCTAACTTATTTTTGACCTCGTTCCCGTATAGTAATTCCCATCGCACCCTAAATTTGGTTTATCAGGGTTACGATACAGGGCTCTGGGCTTGGCCGCAGAGCTTTTTTTACGATTCCCGAGCCGAAGTGCCTATTGATACAATTCTAGGCATGCCTTTTGTCCCGCTTTGAGGTGCTACCCTGGATTTCGTTATCAGGAGCTAACTCGTCCGACCTTGACGCCTCAATATCCAGTTTTTGTTCGTCGGCTCAAGTTAGAGACGCCCAAAGTCAATTCTTCCTCATTTCACACTATCCTAACCAACGACTGACAACCTTTCTCCACTGTTCTCCAATGCCAGTCTTTGTAGTAGGTTGGCGGGAAAAATTGACGCTGCGGCGTTCCATAGGGATATCAATTTGAAAGGTTGAACCCTCTCCAGGTGTGCTGCTGACGCTAATCTGACCTCCATGGGCTTGAACGATTTGTTGGGTAATCGACAATCCTAACCCATATCCTCCCGATGCCTTAGACCGCTTTGGATCAACCCGGTAAAATCGCTCAAAGATATAGGGTTGAGCTTCAGTGGGAATGCCAATGCCGGTATCTTCAACCTGAATCATCGCTTCTTGTGGATCGGTGAGTAACCGGAGTTCAATTGAACCGCCTGCTGGCGTATAGCGACAGGCATTACTCAGGAGATTTGCGATCGCTTGCCGCAATAAACTGGCGTCCGCATTAACCATGACCGCATCGTGGGGCAATTGACTGGTCAAGTGTAATCGACGCTCTTTAGCCTGAGGCAGCCAATCGGCGAACAGATTGGCTGCCAGCAGATTGAGATCGATTAATGGCAGAGAATCAAGCGCCAAGAGCCCTTCATGTCGCGCCAAAAACAATAGTTCACTGACCAGTACACTCATCTGTTTGGTTAAACTGACAATTTTCTCTAGTTTTTTGCGCAGAGGGCTGGAAGCCTCTTCCACATCATTGAGGGCCATTAATCCCACCTGGGCATTGCTCAACACGGCCGCCAAAGGGGCGCGGAGTTCGTGAGAGGCGTTTGCTGTAAACCGTTGGAGTTGATCGCAGACCGCCTCTAACCGTTGATTGGTTTCTTGCAGGTTACTCTCTCGATTAGCCAATTCTCGTTCCAATTGGTAAAAAAGATGCACCGCAAACAGAGAGCCCAGCGCCCCAACTACCCCCAAAACAAACAAGACATTCCAGGTGATTTGACGATAATAATCTTGATGTTGTCTCCGTTCGATCCATAATTCTTCTTCTGTTTGGGCGAACCGATCAATTTCCAGTCGAGCGGTGTTCATAGTTGCTTTCCCCTCCTCCAGCCAGTCATAGAGGGAGATAGCAGGCTCCAGAAAATTCGCTTGCCTACGAGTGGGATTCACATCTCGTTTCAGCGTGACTTTTTTCTGGAAGATCGCTAGATTTTCGTCAATCAGTGTGCGTATGGCTTGGATGCGCGCAGTTTGTTGAGTATTATCCTGCACCAGTTGCTCTAAGCGCTCTAATGAGTCGGGAATAATGATCAAGGCATTGTGATAAGGCGTTAAATACTCACGTTTCAGTGTTAATCCGTAACCACGCACCCCTGTCTCAGCCTCAATGAGTGCGTTCAATAATCGCTTGGTTTCCAATCGAACAACTTGCGTGTGTTGCACCCAGGTTTCATCTTCCACCAGGCTTGCTTTTAGCCAGGCAAAGGCGGACAGTGCGATGAACAAGCAGGTCGCCGGAATAACGATGATTAGTGTACCTCGACCTCGAATGGGTAAGGTTCGCCAGCGATATTGGAGCCGCTGGCCTAGATGTGTGAGGGGCATACCGATGGTTATGTGGAGGGCGGTTCTAAACGATAGCCTACGCCATAGACAGTTTCAATCCAGCCGTCTACTCCAATTTCACGCAGTCGTTGTCTTAGCCGCTTGATCCGGGCGGCGATCGCATTGCTTTCGGGTTCCTCGCCCCATTCCCAGAGGGCCTGTTCGATCTGACTGTGGGTAAGGATCTGATGGGGATGACGCATCATATACTCCAACAATTGAAAGTCACGACTCGCCAGCTTCAGGCTAATGTTTGCTTGATTTAAACGCATGGTGTCAAGATTCAAGGAGAGTTCACCCAGTTGCAATATGTCCCCGCGCCAGAGGGGAGAGCGTCGCCGCAGCGCCCGCACCCGCGCCAGGAGTTCTTCAATATCGACGGGTTTAACCAGATAGTCATCAGCGCCCGCATCCAGCCCCATAACTTTATCGGCGGTGGTGTCTTTGGCGGTCAACATGAGGATGGGAGAGCCTTTCCCCGCCTGACGATAGTTTCGGCAAAGAAAAATCCCATCCTCGCCTGGCAACATCCAGTCAAAGATCAGCAGATCATACTCTTTTTCATCCATCAGCCACCGGGCGGCGGTTCCATCTTCAACGGCGTCAACAATATGCCCTGACAGGGTCAGGGCCTCATGCAACGGTTCAATCTGATCGGGGTCGTCTTCAACCAGTAAGATTCGCATGTCAAGTGAATAAATCACATTTCAGTCAATTCGCCGCCCCGAACAAATGAATTTAAGGACTGGCGGGGTCAGCGTCAGGGTTAGAGGGTTCGGTCTCACCATCAGAGGGTTCGGCGTCAGTGATGGAAAAGGCGTCAAAATCTCTGCCAGAAAATTCGCCTGTGACTGAAAGATTATCACCTTCAGTAACATGTCCAGCAGTGTTGTCACCGTATATATCCCAGGAATCTACTCTCAAGGTGCGGTCTCCTGTATTCAAGCGAAATCC
>JASJDH010000361.1 GCA_030065175.1 Leptolyngbyaceae cyanobacterium MO_188.B28
CTCCCATCCCCCTCATCTCCCCCATCCCCCTGCCATTTACTGAAACTTTTTTTACACCCATTCCGTAATTGACGACCTTATTTAGTTCAGTATGAACTGTGTATAACGCCTTCAAATGCTATGACTGGCTTTGGTCAGTTATGTTACTTGCTGAATGAAACGCCATGTAAACTCCACCCCCTATCCTTATCCCTTCAATGGTGATTTGAGGCCCGACAATACAGTGCTGCTAATTATTGACATGCAGACTGATTTTTGTGGTCAGGGCGGCTATGTGGATAAGATGGGATATGACTTGTCGCTTACCCGAGCCCCGATTGAGCCATTGCAGAAGGTGCTAGCGGTGATGCGAGATTTGGGATACGTGATTATGCATACACGTGAAGGTCATCGCCCCGATCTAGCTGACCTACCGGAAAATAAGCAATGGCGTTCTCGACAAATTGGAGCGGGGATTGGGGATCTAGGACCTTGTGGCCGGATTCTAGTGCGGGGGGAACCGGGATGGGAGATTATCCCTGAACTAGCGCCGCTCCCTGGCGAAACAATTATTGATAAGCCTGGTAAGGGGGCCTTTTTCGCCACAGATCTGGATTTGCTGCTGCGGCGTAAGGGCATCCAAAATATTATTCTGACTGGGATTACCACAGATGTTTGTGTTCATACCACCCTGCGTGAAGCCAACGATCGGGGGTATGAATGCTTGGTGCTTTCGGATTGCACTGGGGCGACCGACTATGGCAACTATCTCGCCGCCCTTAAGATGATCGAAATGCAAGGCGGTGTATTTGGGACTGTGGCCGCCGCCTCGGACCTAATTGAGACCCTTCAAGCCTAGCCCATGGATACCCTCGCCCAACTTAGCCCTACCCCGACTCGCCTTCAAGCTCCGCCCCAGTTGGATGTGGTGGATATCACTAAACAGTTTGGGCGATTCACTGCCCTGGATCAGGTGTCTATGACCCTGAAACCTGGCAGCATTCATGCTTTGCTAGGGGAGAATGGCGCTGGTAAGAGCACGCTGGTCAAGTGTGTGATGGGGTTTTATAAACCCACCGCCGGACAGGTTTTATTGGATCAGCAAGTCAGCATTATCAATAGCCCCAGAGACGCCCACGCCTACGGTATTGGCATGGTCTATCAACACTTCACCTCTGTGCCAGCGATGACCGTGGCCGAAAATCTTGTTCTGTCTCGTTATGATCGTCAAACCGTCATCAACTGGAAGCAAGAATTCGAACAGCTGGGGGCTTTTATGGCCCAATCCCCTTTCCACATTGATCTGACAATTCCAGTGGCGCATTTGGCGGCGGGTCAAAAGCAAAAGCTGGAAATTCTGAAGCAGCTCTACCTTAAATGCCGAATTTTGATTTTAGATGAGCCGACATCGGTGCTGACGCCGGGGGAAGCCGATGAAGTGTTGGGGTTGCTGCGCTCGGATGTCGTGCAGGATAACCTCAGTGTCCTGCTAATCACCCATAAGTTTCGAGAAGTGCAGGCATTTGCAGATGAAGTCACGATTTTGCGTAAGGGGAAACTGGCTGGGCAAGGGGCGGTTAAGGATCTCACTGTGAATGCTATGGCTGAGATGATGCTGGGGGAGGCGGGGAACGCCAAAGCGATCGCGAAACTGCCCCCAGAAACCCGGACCCCTGTTTTATCGATTTTGAACCTCCATGCCAATCGAGACAATGGACTGCCTGCGGTCAGAGGCGTCAATCTCACCGTTCATACTGGGGAAATCGTAGGCATTGCGGGGGTATCCGGGAATGGACAGCGAGAGTTGGTGGAGGTGCTTGCTGGGCAACGGCAATCCACCACCGGGCGGATTGAAGTCAACGGCGAATCCTACAGGGGCACGCGTGAAGAAATGTTTCGCCACCAGGTGTACGCTTTGCCTGAAGAACCTCTGCGCAATGCTTGCGTCCCCACCATGAGCGTGGCGGAGAACATGGCCCTGCGCACCTTTGATCAGCCTCCCCAGGTTAAGTGGCGATGGTTGCTGATCTTAAAGGCGATTCGGCAAATGGCCCAGGGGCTAGTGAAAGCCTTTTCCGTTAAAACCCCTTCGCTTGAAACCCCTATCAGTTACTTATCCGGGGGAAATGTCCAACGAACCGTGCTAGCCCGGGAAATCTCATCAGAGTCCGTAAAATTGCTGATCGCCGCTAACCCCTGTTTTGGTCTGGATTTTTCAGCGGTTGATTTTATTCACAACGCCCTTGTAGACGCCCGAAATCGCGGCGTGGCCGTGCTGATGATGAGTGAAGATCTGGACGAACTGCTGTCCCTGGCCGATCGAATTCTTGTCATGAGTGATGGAGAGTTGGTGTATGAAAGCGAAATCGACCAGGCAGACCTCGGTATCATCGGACAACGGATGGCCGGACATTGAGCCGCTGGTCTTGACGAATTTACTGACCCTCGCTGATAATTCATCACAATTGACCTGGCGGCCTTTTCGTCCCGGCATTGAGATCTACCGTCTCTATGGCGACGGCCAACACGGGCCTACCGCCGCCCTATTACGATACGAACCTGGGGCCGCCGTGCCTAAGCATACTCATCAAGGCTACGAACACATTATTGTGTTATCCGGCTCCCAGCGCGATCATTGCGGTGTCTATTCGGCGGGGTCACTGGTGATTAATCCACCAGGCTCTGGTCATACTGTTGTCAGTGATGAGGGGTGTATGGTGTTGATCATCTGGGAACAACCTGTCGCTATCAGGGAGGGGGAAGGATAGATGACTGTAATTGCAGCGCAGCCCTACGATTACCCCTTGCCGGTAGATAGTCGCCGTATCGCGTTAGTGATTATCGACATGCAACGAGACTTTCTCGAACCTGGCGGTTTTGGAGAAGCCCTGGGGAACGATGTGTCTCGTTTGCTGGCGATTGTCCCGGCAGTGAAACAACTGCAGGATGCATTTCGAGCCCACGGCCTGATGGTGATTCAAACCCAGGAAGGCCACTGCCCGGATCTTGCAGATTGCCCACCGTCAAAGCGGGAAAGGGGGCAGAGTAATTTGAAGATCGGCGATCAGGGTCCCATGGGCCGCATTTTAGTGCTGGGGGAACCGGGGAACGCGATTATTCCTGACCTGAAACCCAAGCCGGGGGAAACGGTGATCGCCAAACCCGGTAAGGGGGCGTTTTATCAGACAGAACTTGAGGAAGTGCTGCGATCGCACGCCATTTCCCATCTGATCGTCACTGGCGTCACCACCGAAGTGTGTGTCCAAACCACCCTGCGCGAAGCCAACGACCGGGGCTACGAATGCTTATTGGTGGAAGACGCCACCGAAAGTTATTTTCCTGAGTTCAAGCAGGCGACACTGGACATGGTCCGGGCCCAAGGCGGTATTGTTGGTTGGACAGCGACAACTGAACAAGTCTTGGCTGGCCTGAAGACTTTCGTTTGATCATTGCAACGACGACTGATAGGCTCGCCAGCCGCCATATTGAGTAATTTCTTTTTTCCCATCTACCGTCAGCGATTCTCCAATCACCCCTAGTACTTCCTCGCCATCATCAAGGAGAACCTTGCCAATCGCCAAGCCAGGCGGTTCCTGGGTGAGAATAATGCCTAATCCAGCTAAGGGCACCCGCCAAACCTCCACAGAAACTGCTGTACCGCCATCCTTCACCTTAACCATTGCCGGGTAGCTATCATCAATGGACCAAAGGCGATAGGCGGGAGCTGTTTGGGCCTCTCGCTCAAAAGTCGCGCCTACGTTGAGCAGATTGGGGTTGAGTTCTAATCCTCGCATGAGGGTGCCGTTGACAGCGAGTTTGAGGGTATCGGGCATGTTAGGTCTATGTATGATCGGATTTCCCAAGGGCTCCAGGTGAGCCGGATAAGGTGCGTTGAGGTGAACAGGTGATGATCATAATGATTAGCGTCAGGATATAGGGGGCGGCGTTGAAGAGATAATAGTACGAATCAATTCCCACTGACTGAAATGTCGGGCCAATTGCTTGGGCTCCGCCAAACAAGAGGGACGCCCATAGGCATTGAATCGGATTCCACTGGGCGAAGATCACTAGCGCCACAGCCATCAGCCCTTGACCACTGGAAATACGTTCTGTCCAAACGCCTGGATAGTAGAGCGATAAACACGCCCCGCCGATGCCCGCTAGAAAGCTCCCCGCCATGATGCTGAACAACCGCACCTTGAAGATGGAAATCCCCATCGCTCGGGCTGCTTGTGGACTGTCGCCCACAGCGCGGATGGATAAGCCCCAGCGAGTGGAGCGAAAAAAAGCGTAGAGCAGGGGGGCGATCGCAACCCCCAACAAAAACAGCGGGCTTACTTTCAAAGCGGCCTGTACCTGAGGCGAACTGCTCCAAGCGCCCCAATCGAAGGTCATCAGCTGAGGAGCTTGGGGTTGAATAAAGGGTTTGCCGAAGAAAAACGCCAGCCCACTCCCCAAGGTGATCATGGCAATGCCCGTAGCGACATCATTCACCCGGGGCTGCTGCGCCACCCATCCGTGAATTGTCCCAAGCGCCATGCCGGAAAATCCTGCCGCCAGCACACCTAACCACGGAGCCCAAAAGTCTCCGACCAAATCCTGAGAAAGATAGGATACGCCATAGGCGCTCATGGCCCCCATCAACAGGACGCCTTCTAACCCCAGATTAATCTTGCCGCTTTTCTCGGTGAGACACTCTCCCAGGCTGACAAATAAAAACGGCGCACTGCCCCGCAAAGTCCCAGCTAAGATGCCGAGGGGGATTCCCCATAGGCCTAAGGATTCTGCCGCCATGAATCAGTCCTATTTTGGATTTTGGTCATTGGTCACTAGTCATTAGTCATTGGTCATTAGTCATTGGTAAGAAAATGGCTTAGGACCCGCCCATCACCCATCCACCCATCCACCCATCCACCCATCCACCTCCACTCATCCACCCCATCCTCTTCATCCCTCCCCTTCTCTAAAACAAGGAAACTTGCCATATAGCGATTCGCTATACAAGACGCACAGAAAGACAATACCCTGAAACACTAATACCGTGGCGTCGGGCAAATTATGGGAGCGTTGTAAGATACCGCCGCTGGCTAAAATGCCGCCGAGTAAAATGGCGGCTAGGATGGTAGCCAGGGGATTATGGCGGGACACGAAGGCCACCAGGATGCCTGCGTAGCCGTAGTTAGACACTAAGGACTGGTTGATCCGCTTTTGTACGGCGGCGACTTCCACCATGCCCGCTAGCCCAGCGGCTGAGCCGCCTAAGAAGCAAATAGCTAGAGTAAGCTTGCCGACGGGGAGTCCGGCGATGCGGGCGGCGCGGATGTTGCCGCCGACGATGCGGGCGGCGAAGCCAAAGGGGGTGCGTTGAATCAGCACATAGGCGAGGAGGCAAACCACCAGGCCATAGAGCAAGCCAAAATGAATCCGGGAGCCGGGAATGGCGCCCAACCAGTTCGCTGGGTCGAGTTCTGCGGAGGAAGGCTTGATGACAAAACTGGCGTCGCGCATCGGGCCTTCCACCAGATGGTTCATGATTGCGATCGCAATGTAATTCAACAGCAAACTGCTGATAGTTTCATTCACGCCTCGGTAGTAACGCAAGGCTCCAGCCAGCATGATCCACAGTCCGCCCGCCGCCATTCCCGCCGCCGCCATGGCCAGCTGCACCATTAACGGCGGTAGTGTGATTCCTAAGCCCAATCCTGTGGCCATGGCCGCCAGCCCCCCCATCACCAACGCCCCTTCGTTGCCAATAATGACTAAGCCCAACCTTGCTGGGAGGGCTGTGCACAGCGCCGTTAGCATCAGTGGCGCAGACAAAATAAGGGTGTGTTGCCAAGCGCTCCAGCGGCCAAATGCCGCCTTATAAATGGAACCGTAAACCTGAAATGGATTCGCCCCCGCCATGGCGCAAAATCCGCCAAAGATGATCAACGCTGCTGTTAAGGCGATAACGGGCAGCGCAATAGATTCCAGAGAACGACGCCAAGGCAAGCGCAGCAACGCCTGTTGAGAAAGACCCAGCATCAACCGTCAATATTTCCCTTGACACCTTCAATCAACCAGTCCATCGATTCCAACGCCAAGTTTTGCTGTTCGTATTTCTCCCCAGCGGCCAAAATCACATTTCCCTTATTGTCTTTGAGTTCCCCTTGATAAATCACCAAGCCGCCCTTTAAGAGCTTGGCTTTGGCTGCCTCTGCATCGGCTTTAGCGGCGTCGTTAACAGCCGAACCATAGGGAGACAGTTTGCAGAACTTCTCAGCTAGCCCTCCACGCAGGACATGATCAATGCCTCCGTTCATTAATGTTTTACCTTGGACAAATGCCTTGCCTAAGGAGGTGTAGGTGCTAGCCCAGTCCCATTCGGCGCCAGTCAAATAGCCCTTAGGGGCCAAGGGCGCCTGGTTAGCGTGGTAGCCAGAAGAAAAGACGTCCCGTTTTTCAGCGGTTTCCATCACCACTTTAGGGCTATCTACATGGCAGGTCACCACGTCAATGCCTTGATCAGCTAGGCTGTTTGTGGCTTCGGCTTCTTTCACAGGCAGAGCCCAGTCCCCTGTAAAAATTACCTGAGTGGTGATCTCTGGATTCACGGATTTCGCCCCCAAGGTAAAACTGTTGATGTTTCGCAGCACCTGGGGAATGGGTTTAGCGGCCACAAAGCCCAGTTTGCTCGTCTGGGACATATGGCCCGCCACAATACCTGCTATGTACTGGGCCTCGTCAATATAGCCAAAGTAGCTGCCGACATTGTCAGGATGGACCTCCTCCTGGTAAAGCCCCCCCGCATGGAAAAATTGCACGTCGGGAAACTCCACCGCCAGTTCCAGAATATAAGGATCAAAGTAGCCAAAGGAGGTCGGGAAAAGCACCGTCGCCCCATCAATCTCAATCATGCTGCGCATCGTCTCAAGCACAGCGGCTGTCTCTGGCACACTGGCTTGTTCGATAATCTTAACGCCAGGGACTGTCGCCATCGCTTGCGCCCCCTCCGCATGGGCTTGATTGTAGCCGAAATCATCTTTAGGGCCAACGTAAATAAACCCCACCGCCACATTGCCTGAACCGTTGGCGCTAGACGTGTCCGAGGAATTGGACGAAGGGGCGCAGCCGGTATTCAACTTTGTCACAGCGCCAAAGGCAGTAGTGGCTAATATACTACGGATGATTTGGCGTCGAGAGAGTCGAAGGGGCCGATGGTTAGGCATGGAGGTCTCCTGGCAAAATAAAATTAAAGCCTAAGCATGATGCTTGGGTAAACCGTTGGCTCTGGGTACAGCCAGAACTTACCCTTCAGAATCAAGAAAATCCGCCTGCCTTTTTGTATCAGAGATTACCTTCGCTTGCCGCCTTCACTGAATTTAAAGGAAATCTCATTTCAGCGCCAATTTAAATCGGTGTGTTCTGACGCGGCAAGAATTCAGGAGTCGGCTATAGACTATATTCTATAGGGTTCTTCCCTTTTCGCAGAATATTTATCCCAGTGATAACTCGCCGCCTTAAGCCGGTCTCCCTCGCTTCTATCAAACACCCAAAAAGTCGATTTCTGATCTCAATTAAAAGACTGGCAGCTAAATAAGCTACCTTCTTTTTCCCTTACCCATTGCCCTTTACCTGGCTCAACTGAGGATTTAAATTTCTGTGAAACTCCCTAGCTCAAAGAGAAGGGCTATAGCAGGCTTCAACCATCACTCCGTCAAATTGCCTGAGCAGATTGTCTGAAGCGTTGTTCAAAAAACGACTTACCATATATGGCATTATCCAGCCAGTCACTGAAGATCTTTTGATATCAAAATACTGACTCCACGTAAAGATGCTGCCGCCATCGCCAGTCTCTTCCACCGTCATGACCGCCAGATGGTTTCTGAGAGGAACGCCTTCGAGAATTTGATAGGCGACTAAATAAGGTCTGTCAAATTGAACAATTTCTTCGATTTCCGCCTGGTCGCCAAACAGCATCTCTCTCCGACTTCCCTGACCCAGTGAACCGGCGGAAGCGGCATTGGAATGGTCATAGGTCAAACTCGCTAGACCCGGCATCCATTCTGGCAGTGTCTTCGCACTGGAGATGTATTCGAAAACCTGATCCGGCGAAGTCTCTAAACGAATTTGCACCGAAGCCCTGAGGGGCGCTGTTGTCCTCATTAATTCACTCATCTGCTCAAAGGATACCGTAGCGTCCGTCTTGCATTGATTCAGTGTGAAGTATCCTGCAACTAACAGAAAGGTCCCGGGTAACACTACCGCTGCCGCTCTCACAATCACTTTTTTCATCACACTTTATAGGTTGAGAAATCTGTGTACCCCTTAACGCCAGTAGGACTGTACCACACGTTCATATCTGACATAGGGGCTAGCGGCCAACCCTGAGTGAATCGCTCAACCAAGTCTGGATTGCTGATAAAAGGACGACCGAAAGAGATCATATCGGCGTGGCCCTCCGCGATCGCAGTCTCAGCCATTTCCTGAGTATAGCCGCAATTGCCGATCAGCGCCCCGTGGAAAACCTGACGGAATTTCGCCAGAGTCATCGGCTGCCCCAATTCGTGAGAGCCAAACGCAAGACCATCCATGATATGTAGATAAGCCAAGCCAAACCGGTCAAGCTGCTTGGCGACAAACGTGTATTGTTCCCTAAAGTCGGGTGACCCCGTATCGTTCATACCAATGTTGGGGGAGAGTTTCACCCCAACCCGACTCGCAGTCCAAACTTTACTCACAGCCTGGACAACTTGTTCGAGCAAACGGTAACGATTCTCGATGCTCCCACCATACAGATCGGTACGGTGATTGGTTTTCGACTGCAAAAACGTATCCAGGAGATAACCGCCTGCAGCATGAATCTCAACACCGTCGAAACCAGCTGCCTTGGCCCGCTCTGCCGCCCGACGATAGTCCTCAATCAATCCGGGGATTTCATCCGTTCGCAGAGCCCGTGGGGTTTCATGGGGTTCTTGGCCATTCGGCGTGCGAATATAGTCTGCATTGATCTTGATGGCTGAGGGCGCCACTGCAGGCTCGCCGCCATGAAAACTACTATGGGATACCCGGCCACAGTGCCAGAGTTGCAGAAAGATCTTGCCTCCTTGGGCGTGCACCAAACTAACAACCTGTCGCCACCCCCCGATCATCGCCTCAGTATAGATTCCAGGAGATTCGTTCCAGCCGTTAGCTCGCGCCGAAATCGTGGTCGCCTCAGTGATGATTAGACCAGCGGAGGCCCGTTGCGCATAGTACTCTGACATTATCGCGGTCGGTATCCGCTCTTTCCCGGCCCGAGCGCGGGTCATCGGACTCATGACAACACGATTACGTAGGGAAAGTCCATTCAAGTCAAAAGGTTCAAGCAGTTTCACATTAGTTCTACTCATGCTGAGTTCATTCCTAATCGCGTTGGAGAAAATTTCAAAATAACTGACTGGCAACAACCCCCAACCCCATCAAAGCTGTTGTGTAGGAAATGCTTCGCAGCACCGGAACTCCAAATACATACAGTGGTATGTAAACAGCCCGGCTCCAAAAGTTAATCTCTGTTATTCGAATCGGAGGCGCTTAGACTGGCGCAGTTTTTTCAGCGCCTTCTTTTTCTTGGGATGCGGCTCCCCAGCATCGACATAGTATTTGAGTTCTTCAGACATCGACTTCAAAGCGCTTCTGAGGTTACCTTTCATCATTGGACGGAAC
>JASJDH010000362.1 GCA_030065175.1 Leptolyngbyaceae cyanobacterium MO_188.B28
CACAGGTGGGGCAGGTTAGTTCAACTTTCATGAATACACTCCTGATAGCAGATGGCCAGATCGATGCATCCTATAATTTTCTACAACCTTTACAAAAAATGACTACCGATATTTTTATTCCTAACCTTGACGGTAACGATTTCGATGGAGCCATTTGCCACTTGATATTGCCGCCTATGCTTGTGGACCGACACAGCGATCAGGTTCCGGTTGGGTTGGACGATCTGTTCTAGGAAATTTTCGAGCGTGCAGAGCTCGATATCAGGTACTGGCGATCCTGAACCTGCTCCCAAGCAATCATTACAGGTTGCAACAACTGCAGTGAGGACAGGGCATCTAACAATTCTTAAGATCCAGGCGGAGAGCGTTGTAAGAATATCAGAAGTGTGTCTTCGGCTCAATTTTGCGGACTGAGTCCTAACAATTTCACGCAAAATGGTCGTTTCAAATATTCTCTAGAGACTTTTACAGAAGAGCGTTACATCAGGTGACCTTGGCCATTAGTTATAGAAGAAGGAGCACGCTATATTGTGCTTAAACCAAAATGGCTCTGGAAATTTTGGAGGTTGATTATCTTGGCCCTGTTAAGCCTATTGATGACTATAAGCACCGGGGCTTCCCCCCAGAAATTGGAGTGGCAAAATCCTCGTATTATTGGCGTCAAAAAGGAACCAGCTCACGCGACGCTAATTCCATTTGATCAGGAAACTGATGCATTAAAAGGCGATCGCAACGCCTCCCCCAATATTCTCTTGCTTAATGGCGCCTGGGACTTCCAGTTCAAGATCAGTCCGCTTCATGTCGCACCTGATTTTTATCAACAGGAGAGCGGATGGGAGTCGATCGAGGTCCCTTCCAACTGGCAATTGAAGGGTTATGGCGTCCCTATTTACACCAACATCAAACACCCATTTCCCACCAATCCTCCAGCGGCGCCTGAAGACGAAAACGAAACGGGCCTATATCGCAAAACTTTCACCCTGCCAAACCATTGGAATAACAAAGAAATTTTTATTCACTTTGACGGGGTTCAATCTGCTTTCTATGTCTGGGTAAATGGCCAAAAGGTTGGCTATAGCGAAGGCAGCATGACCCCAGCCGAGTTTCATCTCAATCCTTACTTACAGGCAGGGACAAATCAACTCGCGGTGGAAGTGATCCGTTGGTCGTCCGCCTCATATTTGGAAGATCAGGACTTTTGGCGCTTAAGCGGCATTTATCGTGATGTTTACTTGTTTGCCGCGCCTTCTGTCAGTATGCGGGACTTTTTTGCCCGCGCCAGCCTAGACCAAACCTATCAGGATGGGGTTTTGGACCTGAACGTTGTAATCCACAACTACGGTTTGCAGCCTGTGCAGAACTACACGGTTCAGGTTCGACTTTACGATCGCACCCATCAGCGCCTCTTCTCAACTCAGATCCCTGTTTCTGGCGCGATCGCCCCTCAATTCGAGCAAACCGTCACCCTACAGCATCGTATCGAGCAGGTCGATCCCTGGAGCGCCGAGCAACCGAATTTATACCCCTTGTCCCTCACCTTACTGGATGCAGAGGGGCAGACCCTGCAATCGCTCAGCACTCGTATTGGCTTCCGGACTGTGGAAATCCGCGACGGCCAACTATTAGTGAATAATGTTCCGGTGCTGATCAAGGGTGTCAACCGCCATGAGTTTGATCCAGATAACGGTCGAGCCATTACACGAGAAGGCATGATCCGCGATCTGCAACTGTTGAAGCAACATAACTTCAATGCTGTTCGCACCTCACATTACCCCAATGCGCCCCTTTGGTATGAGTTGTGTGATCAATACGGCATTTATGTGATGGATGAGGCCAATGTAGAAAGTCATGAGTTGTGGCAGTGGCGAGATATCATCTTGGCCGATGATCCGGCATATCATGATGCTTTTATCGATCGAGGGGTTTCAATGGTGCAGCGGGACAAAAATCATCCCTCGGTCATCATCTGGTCGTTAGGCAATGAGGCTGGAATTGGCAAGGCTTTACGAGATATGGCGACCGTGATGCGGGCGATCGATCCCAGTCGCCCAATTCATTACGAAGGTCGGCATCCTTACGAGCGGCGGACTTTACCCGAATTCGACTTCATCTCCAACATGTATGTCAGCACCGAGGATATGGTGTATCTGACTGAGCAGGATCCCAGCCGTCCTGTCATTCTCAATGAATACAGTCACTCAATGGGAAACTCCACCGGAAACTTTGATCAATATTGGGCCTTGATTGAGGATCCGAAATATCCTCGATTGCAAGGGGGATTTATTTGGGATTGGGTCGATCAAGGTTTGCGCAAGACAACACCCAATGGCCAATCGTATTTTGCCTACGGAGGTGATTTTGGCGACACCCCGAATGACAAAAACTTTTGCATCAATGGATTGGTTTTGCCGGATCGCGCCCCCTCGCCTGCTCTCCTGGAAGTCAAACAGGTTCAGCAGTTCATTGATGTTACGCCGATCGACCTCAAGATCGGACAAGTGAAAATCCACAATAAACACCATTTCACAAGCCTGGACTTTGTAACTTTGCACTGGCAGCTTCTCAAAGAGGGAGAAGTCGTTCAAAGTGGTGATGTGCTTGATCTAGAGATTGCGCCGCGATCGCAACAGGGTTTGCAGCTTCCAGTTCAGGTTGGGCCGCTCGAAATCAACCGTGAGTACTGGTTAAACCTAAGTTTTCAGCTTAAAGCCCCGACCCTTTGGGCAGATCAAGGCTATGAAATTGCCCGCAAACAACTCCCCATAACAACGCCATTGCAGACCCAAAGCACGCCTAACCTAAGTGAGTTTCCACCTTTACGAATCCAGGAGACACAAGCTCTGTTGCAGGCTAGGGGGAAAGATTTTGCCATAGCCTTTGATAAATCCCAAGGCACGTTGAGTTCCTGGATTTATCACGGGCAGGCGTTAATTGTGCGAGGTCCAAAGCTGAATCTCTGGCGTGCGCCGATTGATAATGACGGCGGCGCCACCTTCGACGCCTCCAATGACGCCAGTGATGCGCAAGGAAATGAGCACATGTATGCAACGCAGTGGTATCTCAATGGCCTGCATCGTTTGGAATACCAGCAAGTCCAAACCAAAATCAAGCATTTGGAGGACGATCGGGGGGTGAAAATCAAAGTCGAAGGTGTTCTAGGCTCCAACCAACTCATGCAGTTTCCATTCACCACGACATACACCCTATTCAGTAATGGCGACATCCGAGTAGAAAACAAGATTTCTAACCCTAATATTGGCCAACTTCTATCCCTTCCCCGCATTGGCATGAATTTGCTGGCCCCTAAGGAAATGGACCATTTTGTTTGGTATGGTCGGGGTCCGCACCAGTCCTATCAGGATAAAAAGCAAAGTGCATTTGTGGGACGATATGCAAATCGTGTCGCGGATAACTACTGGCCTTACATTAAGCCCCAGGAGAATGGGAATAAAACGGAGGTGCGTTGGGCGTGTTTGACAGATGCGCAGGGGAGAGGTATCCAGGTGCAATCTGAGAAGAACTTTCTCAATGTGAGTGTGCATCACTATTCTCTGGACAATCTCACCCAGGCCAAACATACGTATGATATTCAGGATGCGGAATTTATCACATTTAATGTTGACCATCAGCAAATGGGCGTTGGCGGCGACGATAGTTGGAACCCCAGAATCCATAAGGAATTTCTGCTGGATGCACCCCATTATCAGTACAGCTTTCTGTTACGGGCGATTAATGGTGGTGGTTGCGAATGATCGTTCCTGGACTGTTTTTAAATTCTGAAACATTTTTTAATCCACTTGTTCTCTATCCTAAATTTTACGCCCGTCTTGCGGCAAACATCGAGCTATCCCCCCCATGGAGCTTAATCCGTCCTTCCAACTCATCTGCGGTCTTCAGCCTTAGCCATCCAGCGCCAGACGCCTCATCGCATTCATCATTCCCTTCCCAGGTAAACTCAAACCGCTCAGTCTTGCCGTCTTTGACAATTTCCCCATCAATCTGGCCAGAGACTAAGCCAAATTGAAAATCTCCCGTTCCCCGATTATTCACCGTGACATAGGCCTGGACCTCCATATTGAAATAATCCTCATCCCACATCTCCATTTCGGAAATATGCCAGGTTCCTTCAAATGTCATCTTTGTGGAGTCTTCTACTTCCGCAGCTGACTGGGTATTAGAGCCCGCACCTTCATAGGCGACCCCCTCCATCTCTAGCCAGTCAGCTGCGATTTTTTCCAAGGACGCTTGTTTATACTGGTACCAGTCATCTGCAACATCATAGCGATGGATTGCATTCTTAAATCGCCGAAAGGCCCCTGACCCTCGAATTTGATTGAGCATGTCGGCGCTGAGGCGATCATTCAGGGTGCAACAGAAGCTTTCCATAATCGAGTATTCATCAATCTCAAACTGGTCAGGCAACTCTAGATAATCGTTGGTTTCCAAGACCTGTTTAGCAGTTTCAAGGTCTTGCTGCTCCCAGTCTAAATAGCCGCTAAAATCATCTTCTTCCTGTGCAGTAGATATCGTATCGGCGCTCAGCATGACCACTTCCCCCGTCGGGCGGTGAAGAAAGGCGCGGATCATTTCACTCGTCAGATCCATCGCATCCACAATGTCACTCAACTTCACCATCGGAAAAACCTCACTGCTCAAGGGCGCATACAAATCCACTAACTGCATCAAACTAATCAGGTCAAATAATTATTGTATGGCAAGGCCGATGGGAGCAGTACAATAGCCTCCATCTACATGGGCATGGAGGTGATCTGTGAGCGTCCGGTCAGCGCCGTTGGGATTGAAGCGATTGCTGTCCTATCAGCGATCCTGGGTTCGGGGGGATGTGTTGGCGGGTCTGACGGTGGCCGCCTACTTAATTCCCCAATGCATGGCCTACGGCGAATTGGCTGGAGTCAAACCCGTGGCGGGTCTGTGGGCTATTCTACCGGCGATGGTGATATACGCCCTTTTGGGGTCATCGCCACAACTATCAGTGGGGCCCGAATCAACGACGGCGGTGATGACGGCGGCGGCGATCGCGCCACTCGCCGCCCAGGATGGGAGCGATTACGCCATCCTGGCGTCACTGCTAGCCCTAATTGTCGGGGTCGTTTACATCCTTGGCTACCTGACCCGGTTAGGATTCCTCGCCAATTTGCTGTCGAAACCTATCCTAATTGGCTATATGGCGGGCGTTGCCGTAATTATGATAGCCGGACAATTGGGCAAAGTCAGCGGCATTTCCCTCGAAGCAGAAACGGTTTTAGGAGAAGTGCGGGAATTTATCACCCGCCTGGGGCAGGTCCATGGCCCCACCCTAGTGGTGTCAATTTTGGTGTTGATATTTTTGTTCACTCTCCAGGCTCGTTTTCCCAAAGCGCCGGGGCCTTTGTTGGCGGTGTTGTTGGCGACTTTAGCGGTTAAGGCGTTAGCGCTAGATCAAGCTGGCGTCGCTGTGGTGGGAGACATTCCCGCTGGTTTGCCGCAGCTGTCGCTGCCTCAATTGCCGCCCGCTCAAATCTTGCCCCTGATCGCCGCCGCCATCGGCATCGCTGTGGTGGGCTATTCTGACAACGTGCTTACGGCTCGGGCCTTCGCCGCCCGCAACAACTACAAAATTGATGCAAATCAGGAACTGCTGGCCCTTGGCGCTTCAAACTTCGGGGCGGGGCTGATGCAGGGGTTTCCCATCAGCAGTAGCGGCAGTCGAACCGTGATTGGCAACGCCCTGGGTAGTAAAACGCAGCTCTTTTCCCTGGTGGCGATGGCGACTGTGATTTTGGTGTTGTTATTTCTGCGTCCGGTGCTGTCTTCGTTCCCCGACGCCGCCCTGGGAGCCCTGGTGATTTACGCCGCCACTCGCCTGATAGAAATCTCCGAATTCATTCGATTGCAGCGGTTTAGAAATACTGAATTTGCTTTGGCGATTGTGACCACCATCGGGGTGCTAGCTACGGATTTGTTGGTGGGGATTGCGATCGCGGTTGGATTATCGGTGATTGAACTCTTTGCCCGCGTCGCCTATCCCTATGATGCGGTTTTAGGGGAAGTTCCCGGATTAGCCGGATGGCACGACATTGCCGACTGGGAGGGGGCGACCACGTTGCCTGGGTTAGTCGTCTATCGGTATGATGCGCCGATTTGCTTTGCTAATGCTGAGCACTTTAAACAACGGGCTATGGCGGCGATCGAGGCGGAGACGGCGCCGGTGGAGTGGTTTGTGTTGAATACCGAAGCGATCGCGGAAATCGATATCACCGCGGCGGATATGTTGGAAGAGTTGCATCAGGAGTTAAACGCTAAGGGCATTACGTTTGCCATGGCTCGGGTGAAACAAGATTTGTACGCCCAACTTAAGCGCACAAAGTTATTAGAAATCATTGGCGCTGAGTATATTTACCCCACCCTACAAACTGCGATCGACGCCTTTAAGTCCCGGGCGTCAGCTTAAGCTGGGAAATTCTGACGAGGCAAGAATACAGGAGACAGGAGACAGGAGACAGAATACAATCCTTGACTGACTTCTGACTTCTGACTTCTGACTTCTGACTTCTGACTTCTGACTTCTGACTTCTGACTTCTGTACTCCTTCTCTATTGAATTGTCTCGCTTTAAGTTTGAGCCCCTTCTTTTGAGTTTATTTTTCTGTCGGAAACGAACACTCAACCGTAATCTTCAGATTTGACTCCGCCGTTCCCTTAGTGACATAGGGAACGCCCGCTTCACCGGCAACCTTAATGCCAAACTCTAGCGTCACTTTGTCCACATTTGCGCCAGCCAGATGCTTAAAGGCATTCAGAGTGTAGTGAGTATAGGCTCGGATGGTTCCCTGCATGGCTTGAAAACTTTGCACCACGTGTTTGCCAGCCCCCTTCGCAGTGCGGGTAGACCCTTCAGGCGGGGCGCTATCCAAGCTGTCAGACGGGGTTTCTACATCTTCGGCGACTTCGATGTAAATGACGGCGCCGTCGTCCAAGGTAATGGGGGTAAGCTGGGCCATAGGGTTAGACTATTGCTGAAAGTTGAGGGTCTGATTTGTAGTTAACTCTTATACTGACATTGAATAGTCCCCCTAGGCGTCAGCTATGAGTCGAGATGCCCTGATTGTTGGAATCAGCTCTTATCAAAACCTGCCAGGGCTAAAGGCCCCGGCTGTAGACGCCGAGGCGATCGCGCAGCAATTGGAGCAAGCGGGAGAGTTCCGGGTTTGGCGCATTCCAGAAATTATTCAAGATAAGGCCCCTAGGATCGGAGAAAGAACGCAAGTTTCTCTCTCTGAGCTGAAACAGGCATTAGTGCGGTTATTCAAGCCAGAGGGAAGGCAAGTTCCCGATATCGCCTTGTTTTACTTCTCCGGGCATGGGCTGCGGGATAATCTGGGGGTTCCGGAAGGATACCTGGCCACCAGTGACGCCGACCCCAAACAGGATGATTTTGGCCTCTCGCTCTGCTGGCTGCGTCGATTGTTAGAAGAAAGCCCGGTGCGGCAACAGGTGATCTGGCTGGATTGTTGCCATAGTGGGGAGCTGCTCAACTTTGGCGAAGCTGACCCCGGCGATCGCGGCAAGGGGCGCGATCGCTGTTTTATCGCCGCCTCCCGCGAGTTTGAACCCGCCTATGAAGCCCTAGACAGTGCTCACAGTGCCTGACCCAGGCGTTGTTGGATGGGCTCAACCCGCGCCGCCAGCCGACCCGCTGGATTGACAATCTGACACTGACGGATTTCGTCAGCCAAGCCCTCAAGGGGGAAATTCAGAGGCCGGTTTGCGCCAACTCGGGGGAACCGATCCGCCTAACGCGGAGTTGGGAAGTCTCTGAGCCAACGCCTGAACCTCAAACGGAATCGGCCATCTGTCCCTATAAGGGCTTATCCTACTTCGAGTGCAATCAAGAAGACCCCAAGTATTTCTATGGCCGAACCGCCCTGACGGATCAACTCCTAGACCAGGTGCGGCAGTCTCAATTCCTGGCCATTGTCGGCGCTTCCGGGAGCGGCAAATCCTCGGTCCTTAGGGCGGGCTTACTGCATCAACTGAAGCTGGGTCGGCGGTTAGCCGGCAGTGAGACTTGGGATATCCATATCCTGCTGCCGGGGGAACATCCTCTCCAGAGCTTGGCCCAAGCCTTTGTGGATGAGAATGCCCCAAAACTGGATCGAGCCGAGCAGATCGGCAAAGCAGAACGATTGATTGAAGCTGGCGCCGATGGGTTACGACGCTTGGTTCAAGCCTCCGACGCTCCCCGGGTGGTGCTGGTGGTGGACCAATTCGAGGAGGCGTTTACCCTCTGCCGGGATAGGGCGGAGCGACAGGCGTTCTTTGCGGTGTTGATGGGGGCCTTAGAGGTAGCCGAAGATCAGTTATGCTTGATCATCGCGATGCGAGCTGATTTTGTCGGCAAGTGTTTTGAGCAAGAATTCAGTGGGCTAGCTGATCACGTGCAAAAGCATCTGATCGCGGTGAAGCCCATGAATCGAGAGGAACTCACCCAGGCCATTGTCGCACCCGCCGAGCGGGTAAACCTGACGGTGGAACCGGAACTGGTGAAGGAATTACTGGATGATGTGGAGCGATCCCCAGGCAACCTGCCGCTGTTGCAATATACCCTGACAGAACTCTGGCGACTGCGGGAGAATGGTCACCTCCAACTGCATACCTACGCCCATCTAGGCGGGGTGACCGGAACGCTAAAGCAACAAGCCAATAAAGTTTATGACTCTTTGACGCAAGACCAACAACTTACCGCCAAGCATATTTTCTTAAATCTGACCCAATTGGGGGAAGGAACCGAAGACACCCGCCGCCGTGTTCTTCAGCAGAATCTGGTCTCCGATCAGCATTCCGAAGAAACGGTCAGCCAGGTAGTAAAAAAACTTGTTGATTCTCGACTGATTGTGACCAATGAACTGGTGGGCAAAGGGGAGAGCACAGACCGGGTAGCGGTGATCGACGTGGCCCACGAGGCCCTAATTCGGAACTGGCCCCTCTTACGGCGGTGGCTGGATGAGAATCGGGATCTGCTGAGGCAACAGCGCAAAATTGAAGTGGCGGCGGAGGAATGGCGGGCTCAGAAAAAATACCCAGATTATCTGCTGCAAGGGCGACAACTATTGGATACTAAGCGCTTTCAAAAGGAACATGGGCAAGCGCTTCCCTTATCTCAGATAGGACAAACCTATATGCAGCGCAGCTTAGAGTATCAACGCAACAACCGCATTAAACGCTGGGGGTTTGGTTTGGCGGTGCCTTTAGTACTAACAATGTATGCAGGGCAGCAAATTACTACTTATTATCGTCTGCGATCTCACTGGGATCTAGTGTACTCCTATGATCCAGAAAATAAAGTTTCTGGGGACTCTCTCGTGAAAGCTCTGACGGAAATCAATACTGCAAACCGCTCTCTAGCAAGGATAAATCTCCGCGAAGCCGACCTCCGCAACGCCAACCTCAGCGACGCCAACTTCCGCGAAGCCGACCTCAGCGACGCCAACCTCCGCAACGCCGACCTCTACTCCGCCGACCTCCGCTACGCCGACCTCCGCAATGCCGACCTCTACTCCGCCGACCTCCGCAATGCCGACCTCTACTCCGCCGACCTCAGTGACGCCGACCTCCGCTACGCCGACCTCCGCAATGCCGACCTCTACTCCGCC
>JASJDH010000363.1 GCA_030065175.1 Leptolyngbyaceae cyanobacterium MO_188.B28
TCAGCTAAGATCTGGATTCTGAAGCCTGGGTTTTGTGGGGCTTTGTCATTGTCGTGGAGTATTCAGCCTCAAGGAGAGTTTTCTGCTTTAAGTTGATAGCCGATAGTTTTTTGATCTTTGGATTTTTTGTAACGATTCTGTAATAATCATGTTTCCTATTCAACGCCCTCGCCGTCTTCGCAGCCATCCCCAAATTCGTCGTATGGTGCGTGAGAATGAAGTCACCACGAGCGATCTGATTTATCCTCTGTTTGCGGTTCCAGGGGAAGGATTTGCTCAAGAAGTGAAATCTATGCCTGGGGTTTATCAACTCTCTGTGGATAAAATCGTGGAGGAGGCCAAGCAAGTTTACGACTTGGGGATTCCGGCGATTATTTTATTTGGAATTCCAGCTGAAAAAGATATTGAGGCGACTGGCGCATGGCATGATCATGGCATTGTTCAACAAGCGTCTGCTGCGGTTAAAGCGGCGCTGCCGGATTTAGTCGTGATTGTGGATACCTGTTTGTGTGAATATACTTCCCATGGCCATTGCGGGTATTTAGAAGTTGGCGACTTAACGGGTCGGGTGTTGAATGATCCAACTTTGGAGCTTTTAAAGAAAACCGCTGTTTCTCAGGCCAATGCCGGCGCTGACATTATTGCGCCTTCAGGGATGATGGACGGTTTTGTTCAGGCCATTCGCACTGGACTGGATGAGGGGGGCTTCACTGATATCCCGATTCTGTCCTATGCGGCAAAGTATGCGTCCGCTTATTATGGTCCCTTCCGGGATGCGGCGGAGTCTGCTCCCCAATTTGGCGATCGTCGCACTTACCAAATGGATCCGGCGAATGGTCAGGAAGCTCTGAAGGAAATCGAGTTGGATATTGCTGAAGGGGCGGACATGTTAATGGTTAAACCCGCCCTGGCCTACATGGATATCATCTGGCGGGTTAAGGAAGCCACAAATCTGCCGGTGGCCGCCTATAACGTTTCAGGTGAATATTCCATGATTAAGGCGGCCGCCCTAAATGGTTGGATTGATGAACAGCGGGTAGTGATGGAAACCATGACCAGCTTTAAACGCTCAGGCGCTGACTTGATCCTGACCTATCACGCTAAAGATATTGCTCGGTGGCTTCAGGAGTAGGCAAAGCCAAGGAGATATTGCTGGGCGACAGACCCCAATTAGGAAGTGTAGATTCTGACTTCCCACCCCTTAATCCCCTCTTGTAAAGGGGGGGAAATGTAGGTTCTCTCCCTCTGCAAGGGGGAGTCAGAGGGGGTAAAGCCTGCTTCGAGCCATCACTGTGTACACAATGGCCTCTAGGGAGAGAGGATAGTACGCTAGCAAAGTGTGGGATGTGGAATGGACAGCAAAATCATTCCAAGTCCAGTGGGCTACAGATAGCTCTGCCTTTGTTCAGCAGTATCTTTGGAGCGGCTTGACGGCGAGGGAGTGCTCAGATTTTTGTGTAAATCTTGATTTTTGAACGAGAAATCAGGGGTTTTAGCCCTGTCCAACACAATTTTGTGAACACTCCCACGGCGACGCCAACGTCTCGTTTGCTGTCGAGCAATTCCATTGGCGCGTTCTAGTCGTTGAGTATTTTCTTTGCTGTCTAATCGCCAACTCACCTATCGCGGCGTTAGCCACATCGCTGAATTGCCCTTCCCTTCCTCTTTCCGATATCTTCTCAATAACTCTCTACTCGGACACATGTGAATGGCGTTGCTCACTTCAAATTGTGATCACTCCTCAACCTCCAAACACAGATTCTTAGTCTCTATAAGTTTTATCTGATAGGTTTTTAGGAAAATGCGTCCCAAAAATCCAGAGTCGATTCCGTCCCTCGCATATCAAGCGTTCCACTATTTCCGATAACGTCCCAAAAGACTCAACATACTTTCAATGGCAGGAAGGAGAGGATATGACCGTTGTCACCCTACCAGAGATCATGAATCCGGCTTTTGAAAATAGGTATGGTGTTCCCGCATTTAATGCGGTTGATGATATTACGATGGACGGTTTGATTAAGGCGGCTGAGAAATCGCGATCGCCCTTGATTATTCAAATCTCAGTTAAAACTATTAAATTCTGGGGAGCCAAGGTAATCAAGGATATGTTTACTGACATGGCTGAGCGAGTTTCTACGCCGGTAACGCTCCACCTGGACCACTGCCCTGACCCTGAGGCGGCTAAAGCGTGTCTCCAGTTGGGCTGGAACTCGGTACTCTTTGACGGCTCAGCATTGTCTTTTGAGGAAAACTTTCGAATCACCCAAGAAATCACAAAACAGGCAGCCCAGTACGGCGCCCACGTAGAAGGGGAAGTTGTTCCTGTGGCTGGCGTTGAAGACGACATCGGCAGCGATGCGGAAGGGGGCTTGATATCAGTTGAAAAGGCCATCGCCTTTGTCAAGGAAACGGGGATTTACTGCTATGCGCCCGCCATCGGCACAGCCCACGGTTTTTACCAAGCGGCGCCAGAAATTCGCTACGACCGAATGCAGCAGTTAGTGGAGGCTACCCACACCCCAATGGTCCTGCATGGCGGCAGCGGCTTAAGTGATGACGTCTTTCAACGACTAATTAGCCTCGGCACAGCCAAGGTCAATATTTCAACTGCGCTTAAGCAAACCTACGCCGATGGATTCCGCACTTACCTTGAAGCGCGCCCAACAGAATACAACCCGTTGAAATTAATTGGGGCTGTGCGCAGCGATGTAATGAAATTGGCGCAGCACTACTTCAAATTGTTTGGCAGTCAGGGAAGGGCATGAAAAAAGAGTTAGCCAAGCTTCCACCCGGTTAACGAACAGCTTTAATATTTTTTACTTACGAATTAAGAAGTTGCCTAGGACGGTTTTCAATAATCTTTCATAAAGGAGAGAGGGCCTATAACTTAAAGCGGGAAATTTTCCTTGGGGCGGAATACAGGAGGAAGGAGACAGAATACATATCCTGACTGACTTCTGCCTCCTGTATTCTCTATTCCTTCTTTGCTGGATTGTCCCGACTTAAATTGCACACCAGGAGAGAAATATGACCCGAAGTAGTCTGGAGAATATAGAGCTTTTCGTACAAACAATCGCCCAAACAGCCCTTGATAACGAAAAGTACTTTACCGAGTTGGACGGTGTTGTCGGCGATGGCGACTTAGGCATCTCACTGGCCAGCGGCTTTGGCGCCATTTTAGAACAATGGGACACGCTTGATCATAATAGCGGAGAGAGTTTTCTGGTTGGATGCGCCAAAATTATCTCAAGAAATATTGGCGGCACTTCCGGCTCACTTTGGCGAGCTGCTTTTCGGCATGCTGGCAAGAGCATTAGCGGCAAAGAAACGCTGACTAGCGGAGACGTGGTGACGATGTTCCGCAGTGCGGCGGACGGAATTATGGATCGGGGAGGAGCGAATTTGGGCGACAAAACTTTGCTGGATGCCTTAGTGCCGGCCGTAGACGCCTTCGAGAAAAGTATCCAAAATGGCGTTAATACTCAACAAGCCATTGACACCGCCGCTAAAACAGCACGAGAGCAGACGGAAGTCTCCAAAGCCTGGGTCGCCAAGCGGGGGCGCGCCTCCTACACGGGTGACCGAAGTAAAGATACGTATGATGCGGGCGCAGTCGCCATCGCTACGATGGCTGAGAATGTAGCCACAGCCTGGACAAAATCTTAAGCGCGCAATCGGCGACAAATTATTGCAAATTTATAAATCAGTCAAAGGAAAAAAATAATGAAAAAATTTGTGAATGATCCCAAACAATTTGTTCCTGAAATGTTGAAGGGAATTGCGCTGGCTAACCCTGGCAAGGTCAAGTATGTCTCCGACTATAACCTGATCATGCGAGCTGACGCCCCCAATGACGATAAAGTCTCGATCATTCAGGGTTCCGGCTCTGGTCACGAACCGGCCCATGTGATGGTTGTGGGAAAGGGAATGCTCGACGGCGCCTGTCCGGGGGATGTCTTTTCTGCGCCCCCGATCGATTATGTGATTGAGTCCTCTAAACTGCTCAATTCGGCCAAAGGGGTGCTGCATATCGTCAATAACTATACGGGCGATCGCGCTGCTTTCCGAGACGCCGCTGAAGAATTGGAAGATGACGGGATCACCGTAAAAACTATTTTTGTAGATGATGATGTGGCCGTTAAAGACAGCCTCTATACAGTAGGTCGGCGGGGTGTGGCTGGCAACTTTTTTGTGATCAAAGCGGTTGGCGCCGCCGCAGAAAAAGGCGCGTCGCTGGATGAATTGGTGATTCTGGGTAACCGGGTCAATGATGTCATTCGCTCGATGGGGATGGCCTTGAGCGGATGCACGCCGCCAGCCAAAGGTAAACCCATTTTCACCTTGGCCGACGATGAAGTCGAAATGGGGGTGGGCATTCACGGCGAACCCGGTCGGGCGCGTCAAAAGCTGACCAGCGCTAATGAAATTGTGGATCAGATGTTGGAAGCCATCCTAACCGACCGCAAGCCGATATCAGAAACCGAAACGGCTGATCCGATCTTTAGCGCTGGGGATGAAGTGGCGCTGATGATCAATGGACTGGGCGGCGCCCCAATTTCTGAACTGTATCTGCTGTACGGCTATGCCCACGAACAGTTGGAAGCAAAGGGCGTTAAGGTATGGCGCAGCTATGTGGGCGAATACTGCACTTCATTGGAAATGGCGGGGATGTCAATCACCTTGTGCAAGGTGGATGATGAGTTGAAATCATTGTTGTTGGCTCCAGCCGAGATTCCCATTCGGGTCTTTTAGGCGAAATTTTCAGGTAGTGGGCTAGCATCAGTAAACCCGTTGTCCCTGGAAGTTGCCTGGGGGGTTGTAACGACACACGAGGAAGTCAAAATTTTGGTTGCTGCTTAGGCTGCAACCGACCTGGGTCGTGTTGGACCAGATGATTTGAGTGTAGTGACCGACGTCGGACCATTGATTGGTGGAACTGACGTTAGGAAAAACGTCATTGACAAAATATTGCTTCTCCCGGCCCCAGCTATCTACCATCTCGGTTGGTTCAAATGCGCCGGAGGTTCCCATCCAGAGGTTTTCCCCATTTTCTGTATTGGGATCGTGTTGTAAGGTTCGGTTGCCAGGAGAAGCGAGGCGCTCCGCCCATTTTTTGGCGTCATTGGCCAACTCGCTAGACCAAGCGAGGGGAGGGACGCCGACTTCTGAGCGATACCGGTTATGGGTCGCTAAGATTCTTTGTATCCATAGGGTTTGAGCTGACCGATTGGAATCAGTATTTGACGAGGTCGGTGGTTGATTAACTGGGGCGACTGGCGGCGGACTTGCTGCTGTAGATTGATTTCCATTGACGCTAGCTTCCAGAACGATTTCTGATGGGGTTGTTGGATTAATCGTCAGTTCCTGTATCAAATCCCCGCTGTCGACGTCATAGACAAACAGTGGAATATTCTGGTAAGCGTCGAGACGCAATGTCCAGCCTGGCTGAACAACATTGCCAATGGGGTTTTCTTCACATTGATAATTTTGCCAGTACAAGGCGATGGGCCGACCGGTTTCATTTTTGAAACGGACCTGAGCTGGGGTTGAGGCGTCAAAATAGCAGGGGGGACGCGTCTGGGCTTGGGTCTGAGGATAATCCAAGGAAAGCAAACCGATGATTGTCCCAGCTGCAAGGGTCAATTTAGTCAAAGTGGCTTTCATGAAGGTGGGAATTGTAGATAAGGGGGAAGAGGAAGAAGTTGACTTGCACCCTTGAGACGCGAATTTACCCAAACCGTTAGTACGGTAATAAAGGTAGGTTAACTCTTTGGAAGGCGTTAGGTTAGACTCTACATTCCGCCCTTTGAAGTGGCACAGCAGGTTTTCAACTGAAAGCGGTATTTCCGAAGGAGAAGGGAGGAGTCAGGCATCAGGCTCCAGTTCTTGACTGACTTCTGACTTCTGGCTTCTATACTTCTTTCCTAACTTCTTTCCTACTGAGTTTTCCCGGTTTAAATTACAGACTGGTCTGAGTAAGAGCCCCAGCAGGAAAAAGCCAAATACGGTTAGGGCGATCGCCGGTCCTGAGGGTAAATCTAGGAAGTAGCTGAGGTAGAGGCCGATAACGCTCGAGAGGGCTCCAATCAGTCCCCCCAGCGCCATCATCTGATGCAGTTCCTTAACCAATAGGTAAGCTGTAATTGCGGGACCCACGATCAGAGACGTTACCAGGATCACCCCCACCGTTTTCATCCCCAAAATAATGGTCAGGGTAATGGCCGCCATCAACCCCACATTGATTACCTGAATTGGCAGCCCCATCGCTTGCGCCCCCAGGGGGTCGAAGGTGTAGAACAGTAACTCTTTATAGAACAGTTTGACCAGCAGCAGAATAACGCCGGTAATCAGGGCTGTTTGCCAAACATCTTTGACGGTGACGGACAGAATATCCCCAAATAAAAAGGCGTCTAGATCTAGTCGGCTCTCTAATCGAGTGATTAATATGACTCCCAGGGCGAAGAAGCTGGCCAGGGTCAATGCCATGGCGGCGTCTACTTTAATCCGCGTCTGGGCGCGAATCCAATTCGTTGCAAAGGAGCTGAGCAATCCTGAAACAAAGGCGCCCCAGAGAATATCGATGGTTAGGAAATGGGCGATCGCTAACCCTGGCAATACCGCATGGGCGATTACATTTCCCAATAAGGTCATCCGCTGAACAATCAAATAGGTCCCCACCACTGGACACAAAATACCCACCAGAATTCCGGCGATCAGAGCGTTGCGGATGAATTCGTAGGCGAGGGGAGAGAGGAGGGGGGAGAGCATTAGGCAGGGCCGGGGTGATTGTAGAGACGTGACATGTCACGTCTCAGGGATAGTAGGGATGGGTGAGCAGGTGAGGATGAGGAGATGGAGGAGATGGGGGGGATGGGGAGGAATGAGTGGATGGGTGGATGGGAGGATGGGTAGATGGGTTGACTCTGAGGTATTGTCTGGCCAATGACCAATGACCAATGACCAATGACCAAAATCTAAAATTTCTGGGAGATGGGAAGGATCGGGGAGCCGTAGGGTGGGCGCCCACAGCTTTGAATCAACACCTCTACAAATCGATACCGCTAACAGAAGGAAAAGCCCATTGCGTTTCCACCCATGGTGGTTTGTAGACTTTGACCATAGGCGCGGTGCAGATTTTCCATCGTCATCACCACTTGGGGGCGATCATTAGCCAGGAGTTGGCGGTTGATGAGTAACAGGCGATCGTAACGGCTCAACGCCTGTCCCCATTCGTGGCTGCAAACTAGTAGGGTTTTTCCTTTCCGCTTTAGGTCTGCAAACACTTCCAGCATGATGGCTTCCGTTTTCTGATCGATCCCAGTGAAAGGCTCATCCATTAGAAATAAATCCGCTTGTTGGGCTAGAGCCCGAGCTAAGAAAACTCGCTGTTGCTGTCCACCGGACAATTGGCCAATTTGGCGGTGGCGCAGGGGCAGCATATCTACGCGGTCAAGTGCGGCGCTGACGGCTTGTTTGACGCGGTGATCGGGTTCTCGCAACCAACCGATAGAGGGGGTTAGAGCCATCATGACAACATTCCATGCAGTTACGGGGTAGTCCCAATCGATCTGGGATCGCTGGGGCACATAGGCGACTCGTTGGCGCTGTCGCCGCAGCGGTTTCCCCCGAAACTGAACTTTTCCCTGAAATGAGACCAAACCCAGAATGGCCTTGATCAGGGTGCTTTTACCTGCGCCGTTGGGGCCAATTAGGCCTACCAGCTCCCTAGGCGATAACGTCAAGGAGATATTGTCGAGCGCCCGGATCCCCCGGTAATTGACAGATAGATTTGAGACCTCTAGCATGATTGCTCTGAAGCAATGATAATCATTCTCATAAAAATGATATCAAATGTTTCTGGGTATGGTCGAAACCTCTAAGGTCTGTAGCCATTTATCCAAAAAAATTAGGCCGATTCTAGAGAGCCGGTCCAGTATTCGTAGTTGACATACCAGGCATAATGACCATTGAGGCAGGAAACTGCTATTGCATCATTGAACTGACTTTCAGGGAGAGTCATTATGCGTCCTATCAACTGGTGTCCCCCCATCGAGCTATCTTCTGCGGAAGAAAAGGTCGTCAAGCGTATAAAGCGGGCCAAACTGTTCACATTTCTGCGCCATCATCGACATCAGTTATTCGACGATACCTTCCAGGAAGAACTGGCTCAACTCTTCAAAGACAGCAGTGTCGGTCAAGCCCCGATTTATCCAGCTCAACTGGCCTTAGCCACAATTCTGCAAGCGTACACAGATGTGTCCGACGATGAAGTGATTGAAGTGCTCTTGATGGATCGTCGTTGGCAATTAGTCTTAGACTGTCTGGATTGTGAACAGGCTCCGTTTGGCAAAGGAACCTTTGTGCGCTTTCGAGCCATGCTGATCGCCAAGGACTTTGACCGACGGTTGATAGAGCTAACAGTGGAGATGGCTCAGCAAAAAGGCGGCTTTAGCGCCCGGCACTTAAGAGCGGCCTTAGATTCCAGTCCTTTGTGGGGCGCAGCCCGGGTGGAAGATACCTACAATTTATTGGGGCATGCCTTGCGTAAAGCATTAGATATCATTGCCCATGACCAAGGACGAGACCTCAAGGAGGTAGCGACGGAAGCGGGGGCTCCCTGGGTAGCGGATTCAAGCCTGAAAGCGGCATTAGACTTGGATTGGGATGACCCGGCGGCGAAAACTCAAGCTTTGAGCACGATTCTACAGGCCCTGAATCAGATGGAGGGGCTCCTGCAGCAGTCGCCTCAGGCGACTCCCCAGGCAGTCCAAGCGGCCACCGAGAACATGGCTGTGGCGCGGCAAATTCAACAACAAGATGTGGAGGTGGAGCCTGACGGCTCCCCAAAGCTCCGGAAGGGAACAGCTAAAGACCGTCGCATCACCATCGAAGATGCTCAGATGAGGCATGGACGCAAAAGTCGTAAGCAGCGTTTTGATGGCTACAAGCGTCATGTACTTAGAGATTTGGACGGGGGGTTGGTCCGGGCCGTGGGCCTGACGCCAGCCAATCTACCGGAGGCAACGGTGACCGATGACATTATCGCCGATCTCAAAGACCAGTCGGTGACCTTGCGAGAACTCCATATTGACCGGGCCTATTTGGCCAGCCACCTGGTCAAACATCGCGCTGAGGACTTGACTATTTTCTGTAAGGCTTGGCCCGTGCGCAATGGAGACCGCTTCACCAAACAAGCCTTTACGCTGGATTGGTCGGCTCAGCGGATTCATTGTCCCAATGGCGTGCGTCTCCCGTTTGAACCTGGAAAGGTGGTGCGCTTTCCGGCGGAAACCTGCGCCGACTGTCCTCTGCAACAGCAATGCACCACCAGTAAAAAGGGACGCAGTGTCTCGATCCATCCCGATGAGCAACTTTTTGCTGAACTCCGCCAACGTCAAGTGACGCCAGCCGGTCGGGCGCAACTGCGACAGCGGGTCCAGGTGGAGCATTCTTTAGCTCAAGTGAGTCAATGGCAAGGGGATAAAGCGCGGTACCACTCTCAACGCAAGAACCTCTTTGACTTACGGCGTATCGCGGTTGTCCATAACCTTCATGTTATTGCTCGAATGCCAGATCCACCCCCAGGGGAGATAGCGGCATGAATCACCTGAAA
>JASJDH010000364.1 GCA_030065175.1 Leptolyngbyaceae cyanobacterium MO_188.B28
GAGTATTGACCCCAGAATAACTGGCAACTCGAAGATTAACACCAATAGCATTTCCGATATTTGAGTGATGCTTATTGTAAGCAGACTCGATCGCGTCATCTCCCGTCGTGATTAATGTTTTCGGTGCAACGCCGAGAGAATTGAGCAACTTTTTCCCTGCGTAGTTTTCTCGCAGAGCCATCAGATTTAGACGAGGAAAAACCTGTTTTGCCTGAGTGCGCAATCTGGGATTTTCCAACGGCCCTAACCCCTGGCCTAACATCACTGTGGGTTTCCCTAACCGACTGGCCACCCCTAGCACTCCTAGAATGCCAGACGCCAGTTCTGGAAATTCATCATTGATGTATCCCCCGCCTGTCGCTACAACTAAATCTGCACGATACAGAGCTTTAGTAAACATCTGAAGTGCATGATAATCTAAAGCATGAGGTTTTGTTTTCAAGTTCAATAAGGCTCGGACAGTTGAGGGAGAGTACTGACGAAGTTTCCATTCCCAGTCTGTCCAGAATTCAGCTAGCGAACTTGGCAATAGAGCATGTAATCTTCCGATAAGAGGATAGAACCAGATGTTGTGACCGTTGATGGTTAGTGGTTTGGCACCTGGGCAAAATTTTCTTAGGCGGTCTGGGGCGCTAGTAAATACCTCTATCGAAGCATCTGGCCACAACTGTATTAATCGACAAATAGCAACCTGTAACATAGCAACATCCCCGAAATTAGCAAGGGGATATCCACTTTGTTCTACTAAAATTCTCATGAAATAATTCTGGGGGGATGACTAGATAAATACTTATTTAAACAGGCATTACCCAACGATGTCCTATGCAAACAGTAGAATAACTATTTTCGTTCATCACCGGACGTCCCCTCATTTCTCCTGGTTCTACATCAAAGATTGCTGCCGCTTCCACATGATCTTGAATTTCTCCATTCCCCATTAGCATTGCATTTAAACGATATTGTCCTGGTAACAATGGCAACTCATCAATTTCGCACAAAACTCTGTTTTCCATTGTTGAGTTCTGCGCATCATGAGCACTGGAAATAGAGCTATTGAAATTAGCAATTGGTTGCCCCAGTTGGTTATATAACGTGAACACGCAGGCAAGGCCCGGTAGCTTACCAGTTACGTGAAACAAAAAACGAGCTGGACGACCTGTAGCTAGTGCTTCCGAGTCTTCTCCCGAAGAGATTTCTATCTTTGCTAGTTGGATTTCCCTTTTGCCACGCCGCTCTTTTCGATGTAATAGATCTTGCGATGCTGATGATTCCATGTTTTTTAGATAAGTATTGACTCCTTTTTCTGTAAAGTCATCTAACAAAACTTCTCCAGCATGGAGCAGAATTACCCGACTACAAAGTGTTTGGATAACTCCCATATTGTGGCTGACAAATAATACTGTTCTTCCCTCTTTTGCTACATTCTCCATCTTGCCTAAACACTTTTTCTGGAACTGACTATCTCCTACTGCCAAAACTTCGTCTACAATCAGAATTTCAGGTTCTAGATGGGCTGCTACTGAAAATGCCAAACGTACATACATTCCACTGCTGTAGCGCTTTACTGGAGTATCTAAAAACTTCTCGACTTCTGCAAATGCAACAATTTCATCGAAGTTACGGTGAATTTCTGCTTTACTCATCCCTAAAATTGCGCCATTAAGGAAAATATTCTCCCGCCCTGTTAACTCTGGATGAAATCCCGTCCCTACCTCTAGTAGACTCGCTACTCGCCCCTTAATTCCGATCCGCCCTGTTGTGGGTTCTGTGATCCGGCTCAGAATTTTTAGTAGTGTCGATTTACCAGCTCCGTTACGACCAATAATTCCGACGCGCTCACCCTGCTTAATCTCAAATGAAACATCTTTAAGTGCCCAAAACTCTTCAGACTTCGTATTGTGAAAGTTAGATTTCTGAAAGCGTTGAACTAAACCTTTGGCACCATTGGCAATCACATCCCGTAAAGCAATATAACGTTGGGCATCCTGTTGATGTCCAATGATATATTTCTTGCCTAAATTTTCTACTCGAATTACAGCGTCAGACATAAAATAGTCTGTATAAAAAATTCAATAAATAGAAAGCGATCAAATCATCTGTCCAAGACTAAATAACGTCCGCAAAGGTCCGCTCCATCTTGCGAAAATATTGAATTCCGGTAATGAAGATGATGACTACTAGAAACATCGAAAGGAGAAAACCAGGCAGAAACATTTGTGATTCACCACCTAAAATCGCCCAACGAAAACCATCGATCACCCCAACCATTGGATTCATGGAATACAATAGTCGCCATTTCTCCGGCACAATACTACTGCTAAAGCCGACAGGAGAAATATAAAGACCAAACTGTACAATGAACGGCACAATATAGCGAAAATCTCGGTACTGTACGTTCAGTGAACAGAGCCAAAGCCCTGACCCCATTGAAGCCAAAAAAGCAATAACAATAAATCCTGGCAGAGTCACAATTCGCCAACTCGGCACAAAGTCATACCAGGCCATCAACCCCAGCAGAATCATTCCCGAAATCATAAAGTCTACAAAGCTAACTACCACTGCACTTGTCGGCACCACAAGCCTTGGGAAATAAACCTTAGAAATCAGATTGGCATTTGTAATCAGGCTATTGCTAGCCTCGCTTAGAGAGTTTGCAAAAAATTGCCAGGGTAGCATTGCTGAAAACACCAAAATAGGATATGGCGCACCCTCCGACGGCAACTTTGCTAGATTACCAAACACAACAGTAAACACCACCATCGTCAAAAACGGACGAATTAACGCCCAGGCGATGCCAATCACCGTTTGCTTGTAGCGCACCAAAATATCTCGCCAGGCTAGGAAATAAAATAGTTCCCGGTAGCGCCAGATATCCTTCCAGTAATGTTTTTCAGTGCGCCCTGCTTCAATAATCAGCTCTGGTGGTGTTCCCATCTGTCGTCGTTGACTAATGACCAAATAGATACTTAAGATTATTTCAATTGCTTCAATAAAGCGCTGCATCCGACAATAAATTTCGTTGCAGCTTTGCCTTAATTATGGGCTCTACTGGGTTGAGCGCATCGAATTGAGAAGCAAATACTCTAGGATTGAGCACCCATATTTAACGTTTGCTCTTAACCAACTTTCAAAAGTTGGTGGGCATGTAGCTTGTCCCCATGCCAGTGCAAATGCCAGTTCCAAGCATGGATCATATTCGTCTCTAAATCTGGATATACGGGTTGCCATCCAAATATCTCTCGTGCCTTCCACCACTACCAACCAATGCTTCTGGATCTCCAGGGCGTCGTTCTGCCAAGCCAACCGAAATGGGTCGCCCCGTTATCTGCTGAGCCATCTCAATTACCTGCATCACCGAAAACCCTTGACCATTGCCTAGGGTAAATACTGTGCTCGGCTACCCCCCTCCAGTAATTACTCCAAGCCCTTCCTATGGGCCTGAGCCAAATCCATCACATGAATATAGTCCCGCACACATGTTCCATCCAGCGTTGGATAATCTGTGCTATGTACTGATAACGACTCAAAATATCCTAATGCTGTCAACAGCATCCTTGGAATGAGATCTGTTTCCGGCCAGTGATCTTCGCCAATTTTGTACTGAGCAAAAATCTGAGCCAATAGTGAGCGATCACCTACATTGCCAATAATCAACTCTACATCAGGCAAATGAGCGAAATACTTACGATGCCCTGGACTTAAATTGCCAAATACGAGTCTCTAATGCACCTTCAGCCAATTGTCTAAACATCCGACAAGCCTCGATAGACCACTCCTTTCGATTGCCGCCGCGTAAACTCACCAACTGATGGATTACCCTGCGCCAGGATCACACCCTGAACCTGCTGCCATAAATTTACCGGCGCTAAGCTAACGGTATAGCATCGAGGTGTTGTTTCTTGGATGTAATACCAATACTTATTCTGGCATTCTGGACACCAGAACTGCTCAAGCCATTCTCCCTTCAAAGAAACCGTTGTACGATTAGCCATTACAAGGCGAGCAGTTTTATTCCCCACGCCCCGCTGCTTGAGATGTTCAACCTGATCCGCATAAAGAGGATATTTAGGACTTGTACTATCCACCAAACATCCATGACTGGGACAAAAAATTTGTCGGCGTTTAGATCGTTTTCGATTTCGGGTAGATCTTGCCTGCATTCGGCCTCCTTTAGATTTGGAAGGCTACGGTGGAGAGACTGAGATCCGTAGACCATCAAAGCCCATGCTCCTGCTCGTAACGAGTAATCTACTTACTAGAAATAGGATTTAACAACAGACCCATCAAATACCCAGCCACCGGCAAAAAGGGAGGAGCCGTCGTCAACAACAGCACCTTATCCTTCTCAGACCCATGGCGCAACAAATGCCAAAACGCCCGAATCACAAACAACAAACCGCTAGAGGATATCGTCAATTTCTGAGAAGTGCTGTACACCTATATAACCTATAGCCTTTCATAGTAAGCCGAAAGCAACTACCTGCTCAGGTGGTTGCTGGCGAGGTTGTCGGTTTTTCGCGAGAGATCGCACCCTGCAGCACCTGAGCATATCGCGCCGTGCTCAACTCAGGCGAAAACTTCGTCGTCAAGCACAACCGTCCCTGCCGTCCCATCCGCTCAGCCATCTGTGGATCCGCGCTCAAATAGCGAATAAACTCCGCCAACCCTTCTGCATCTCCATTCTCAAACGCGGCTCCGCACCCCATCTTCGTCACCAGACGACTTAAGTAAGACCGTTTTTCACAAATCACCGCCACTGGACGTCCCGCCGCCAAAGCCGAATAGAACTTACTCGGCGACACTAACCCATCCAAATCAGAACCAATACTCACCAGCGAAAGATCACAGGCCGTAAGCGAATAGGGCAAAGTTTCCCGATCTTGGTAAGGCAGAAACCGGCAATTCTCTAGCCCTAATCGGCTGGCTTGCTCTAGACAATACAGACGCTGCGCTCCATCGCCAATAAACACAAATTGAATTGGCTTAGATTGTCCATGACCCTGCAACTGGCTAGCCGCCGCCAAAATTGTGGCCATATCATGACAGCGTCCCATATTGCCCGAATAAAGCACCACAAACGGCTCCACCAGTCCATGCTTCCAGGCGAACCAGTTTCTGGGTTTCTCCACCGGGATAATTTGAGCAGGATCCGCCCAGTTGTGAATCACCGAAATCTTATCCTTCACCTCTGGGCAATGAGATGCTACGCGCCGCTTCATCGCCGGACTCAGCACAATAATTTCCTCTGCCCGTCGCCAAATCAGTCGATTCATCTTTTGCCAGAAACAAGCCAACCAGTGATGCGGCGAAACGACACCGAGTTTAACCGCAATGTCAGGATAGAGATCGTACAACAGACAGACAAAGGGAAGGCCAAAGCAGAGATTCGCTAGATAACCCAAAATCTGCAGAAAGGGAGGCGCTGTCGTCAGCAACACAATATCGCAACGGCGAGACGCCCGCAGTAAATAGAAACCAGCCCGGAGACAAAAAAGCAGTCCATTGACCGTTTTACCGCGAATACGTTGAGGCCAGAGGCGGGAGAGGTGAGATCGCCTCACCTGAACCGGCCCCAACTGTTCCATTGATGGAGCAGAGGTCTGATCAAAGGCGTATCCGGGTTGGCCCGTAAACACGTCAACCTGGATATTCCTTCGCCCCAAATGATGCGCCAGATCCTCAATCAATTGACCGGTAGCCGCATAATCCGGCGGATAAAATTGAGTAATAATGCACAGCTTGAGCAGAGGTTGCCGTTCCGAACTCAAATGCAGATTTGGAAGCTCCCTAGAGTCCCAAGAATGGGGACGACTAACCCTGAATTGCTTAACCATAATGCTTCTTGCAGACTTTGCTGAAGGGATTAGCGGAAAAATAAAGTCTCAGTAGAAGACTGTAAATGGGGGCATGAGGGAATGGGTAGATTGGATGGCATGTAGCAGAGAATCCCTGGGGCGCACACTGGGATTCTCTCTGCCAACTCAAACCAAACAATGCGCCTAAGGATGCTAATTACAGGGCGGCACGCACGATTGGGGCGAGCACCTCTCGAATCTGCTGCAATAGCGTCGGTAGATTGAGAATATAGTCGTCGTCAGCTGTACTTACGATGTTGTTATAGGCGGCGACAGCTTCCAAAAGCTGGGCTGGGGACACCGTTTGCGACTGCCAAATTTGCTCCAATACTGCCGCCAACCGTTCAGCTTGGGCAGCCGACACCCCTTTTGCGGGATTGGATACTGCATCTATCAGAGCTTGGCGTTGACCCGCCGTTGGACCATCATCGCCAAGCGAAGAGCCCGCGCCAAGAACCGCCTCCAACTGTGATGTCACATCAGACAGAGCGCGATTGATCTGCCCTTGCGCCGCAGGATCGGCATAGACAAGTCGGGTTTCCGTGTCTCCTCCTGGTTGGGGAGTAAAAGCCCCCCCCGCCACATCGCTAGTGGTTACAATGGCGCCCGTCACGTCCGAAAGATTACCCCCACTTTGGGCGAGTACAGGCAGGGCGGAAAATAATACAATGAGGGCTGCTCCCAATCCAAAACTGGGGCTACGAACCGGTTGAATCCGATTAACCATGATTCTCTCCTGAAAATAGCTAAAAGCCTCTAAAGTTAGCTCCAAAACCAACCCCCAAAATAAACCGCACGCCATCTCCCGCATTGCCGGTGATATCAGCAGCGGCGGGGGTGATCACCAGAGGAATATTGCGAAAGGGGGCAATGGAAAGCCCGGCGTTTAGATCTTGACCACTCCACTCCACAATTGCAGAAACCGGCTCAACCACCCGCAAGCCAACACTACCAAAGACATTGACAATGTCTTCATCCAGATCGACTTCTTGGCGAAATCGACCGCCGCCCAAACCGACTGATGTGGTCAGGGTGCTGAAAGGCTGGCTGGGCTGATCAAACTGCCATACTTTACTGACCACGCCATAGCCGCTCTGATCGCCGTCTGGGTCGCCAAACGTAGCGACATTTTCCACGCCGCCTGCGATCGCAACTCCCCAAGGCAACTGACGATGGACCTTAAAACTGAAACCGCCATCTTGGAAGGTGTCTCCTTCCAGATCCACAAACGCCACTGACAGTTCCAAACCCACAAGTTTTTGGGCGTCCCCTAATCCAAAACCCAAACCAACGGCGCCATCCGCTGTTTGAGTAAATCGGGTCCGCTCCTGGAAAGAGCCGCCGACAAAAACATCTCCCCAATCAGCGCCAAAGGCGGTGGGGATACCGATCGAGGAACCGGGAATTCCACGGTTCCTGGGTGCTCGGACGGCCGTGCGCTCTTCAACTGGAGGCGTCGGTAAAAGCAGTTGTCGCCGCTGGGCCTGAATTTCTGCTGCGCTCGGCCCGGGCGATTGATACCCGACAATATAGGGGGTCGCCCGATTGGAAGCAGACAACGCAGGCAAAGACCCTGCGCTCACCAATGACTGGTGAATAAAGGCGGCCACATCCGCGCGAGTAGCGGTCTGATTAGGACGCAGGAGGCCCACATCAGGATAACTCACCACGATTGCCTTTTCAGTCGCCGCCGCCACTTGCCGCCCCGCCCAGTTCGGCACTTGCCGCGCATCTGCAAACGTCGCGCTCAGCAAGGATGAAGGATCGCCAGCCGGATCGAGCCTTAAGCCCGTAGACAAGGCCACAAGCGCCTGCACTCGAGAAATATCTTTATCGGGTTGAAACGAATTATCTGGAAAACCTTGCAGAAATCCAAGAGAATATGCTTCGCGGACTGCCGCATAGCCCCAATAACTTGATGGCACATCAGTAAAGTTGATGGGCGATCGCACGGGAGCGCCGGCAAACGCTTGACGAATCATGGCGGCGAACTGAACCCGCGTCACCGGCTGGTCAGGGCGAAAGCTACCATCGGGAAAGCCTCGAATCACCCCCTGCTGAACCAGCGGCTCAATAAACGATTGCGCCCAATGCCCTCGAATATCTCTGAGAACAACCCTTTGAGCCAGTTGCTCCGACGTCTGAGAGGGGATGGCGTTCAAATACTGCGCCTCAGACAACTGTTGCGGGAAAGATTGTAACCGGGCTGGATCGGCAGATACCCTTCTCTGGGTTTGTTGAGATAAAGAAGGGTGACTCACCTTTTCCCCAGCAGAGGCGTTACCGGCTTGCTCCGCTATTTGCTGACTGAGGCTAATTTGATCAGCAAGTTCAGGGGCGGTTGACTGAACTTGGGCAATCATAAATTGACTGTTCGACGTCAGAGAACGAGCCTCACTCGCCCCAGAAAAACTGTTATGGAATGATGCATCTTCAGCAAAAGCACTGGAAATATAAACAAGATTGAATGTAGCAAAAGGAATTGATAAAACCGTACTGAGCACCGTGGACCGAATTAAAAAACGCCTGGCGGCTAGACACTTTCCACCGGGTTGCTCCCAACTTTCACAGCTACTTAGCGACATTGCTTAGATTCCCTCAATTCACTCAACTCAACACACTTATTGATTGTTCACTCGTAATCATGACTCCCTAAAAGCAGTTATTCAAACTCCCAACTCTAGCAACGGCCGCTGGCCAAAACAGTCTCCTTAGAGAGTCGAAAAAATGACGTACCCCTACAAAAACCTGAAACTTCGGCAATCATACCAATCCTTTCAAGACTGCGCATATTTAAGCCCAGAAGAAATATCAAGATCTGATCGGACCACCAGCGCTCAACCTTTTAATTAGTGACTTTCGCTACTTCAACCATCTTGAGGCAATCCGTCTCAGACGTCCGACACCTAGAAATATTCAACAAAAGCTTGATATCAAAAACCTCAAAAAGCACCTGAGGAAAGCCTAGCGCTGTCGCAATTCAAGCAAATTCAAAGCACTTTTAGAAATCACGTGACTTGCCAAGCCAAAATACAGACTCAAACAAGAAAACAAATCAAGCAAACTACCAAACTTACAATTCAAACTCCAAAAATTCTAAAAAGAGAAATCTTAAAGAAATTACACAATCAGAGGGACCAGAAAAACCAAACTGGCGTGGTTCCTTCAGAGCATTAGGCAAATCCTATGCCCAAAGGTTGTCTACCTGTGATAACCCACCGATTATTCAACTGAATATGGACTTAAGTCTATATTCAGTCGCTCGAAAAGTCGATATCCTTGCACAATAGCGTTCAAAAAATCGACCCGCATAATCGATTCTTTCAATACATTGAATTTTTCAGTGCATTGAATGTTATCGGCCTAAACCTTGAATAGCGTTGCAATCGCAATGAGTAATCTATGCTTGTTTCAGCTCTTACCGCTTGCGTTGTTGTAGGGTCCGTCGCATGTGGGATATCTCCCTCCGGGAAACAACAATTATATAGAGCGCCTAAATCAGCGCCTATCTTTACGGTAAAAAAGCTTGTGGAGTTAGAGCCAGGAACCGGGAATTCCTCTCTGGCTCAGGCAGGAGAGGGGTCCTCAAGTCCCTCTCCTGCTCCCCTCTCTAATCAGGTGATGCCTCCTGAACAAGGTCGTTCTGCAGCCCCAGCGCTGGATCGTCTCCTCACTCCTACGGTATCGGCTCCATCTTCCCCAACTATTGATGAAACCTATCGCCTGGGAGCGGGGGATCT
>JASJDH010000365.1 GCA_030065175.1 Leptolyngbyaceae cyanobacterium MO_188.B28
CATGGCAATGCTTAATGAGAATGTTCTCATTTGCATCAGACCAAAATCACTCTAAAGCCCCCTTCTAAGGGCTGAAACGACGTAAACTCGTTGAAATTAAAGTTGCACATCGCGTTACTATTATCCAATAGCCCCTACAAACATATTCCATAGAGGATTATTTTGAATCTCAATGGTTTACGCTGACTGGGATCTGAGGAAGGTTAGACAAATATTTGAACTCCATATTGATGAGCAGTCGAACTTATTTGCGGATGTTGAACTGAAGGATGCTAGCCCAACCTTGGTTCAAACACTAGGTGAAACCGTAAATCTGGCGATCGCAATCAATACTGAAAAAGCCAGATCTGAAATGATCATCGCGCCGATCCTCCTGGAAATTCGACGGCAGGCACAGTATGAAATCAGCCTTTTTTCCGGCACAGAATTCAATATTGACCCTGTCAGAGGATTAAGCGGCTACTGTGACTACATCATTAGCCTTTCAAAAGAGCAGCTGATGGTCAATACGCCCGTGGTGATGATTGTGGAAGCCAAGAATGAAAATACCAAAGGCGGCTTAGGTCAATGTGTAGCTGAAATGGTAGCAGCGCAGATTTTCAATCAGCAAGAAGGAAAGGTAATTGAAACGATTTACGGCGCCGTCACGACGGGTGAGATTTGGAAATTTCTCAAGCTAATGGGTTCAATTGTGTCGATTGATTTAAGCGACTATTACATTGGTGGGGACATCGGCAAAATTTTAGGCATTTTGCACCAAGGAATTAAACCGGCTGTTTTGACTTGATAGGGTTTTGATTAGCGCTGTAATGAGCTGATCAAAACCCTATGGTCGATCAGAAGTTCCCTGCCAATGCTTCGACGCAACGTTCGCAGATAGTGGGATCTGACTTGGACTCACCGACGTGAGTCGAGTAATTCCAGCAGCGATCGCACTTCTCACCCTCAGCATCAACGACCCCAATCCCGAGCGTATCCGACTGACTACTGTATTTCAAACCCTCCAGCCGATCAGGGGAGTCGAGCAACTCCACCTGCGACACCAGCAGTAGATAACGAATTTCATCCACATGATTCCCTGATTTAGAGCCATCTGCCGGATTCATATCCGCTAGCCGTTGGCGCAGGTCAGCATCGGGGACATACAGCAGAACCTTCGCCTCCAGAGAAGAGCCAATGTCCTTAGCCGTTCTGGCCTGTTCCAACACCTTATTCACCTCCAAGCGAACGGTGCGGAGCGTTTGCCAGGACTCAGCCAGTTTCGGTTGGCTCCACCCCGCCTCAAGATCGGTCCAGCCTGCTTCAAACACAGACTGATGAGGCGTGTCATAGGGCAAATGGGCCCAAATGTCCTCGGCCATGTGGGAGAGAACAGGCGCGATCGCTTTAGCCAGGTTGTTAATTGCGATCGCCAGCACCGTTTGACAGCTCCGTCGCCGGATAGAGTCCGGGGCGCTGATGTACAGTCGATCTTTAGCGATGTCCAAATAAAAGTTGGATAGATCGACCACACAAAAATTCTGCACCGCCTGAAAGAACCGGAAAAACTGATAATTTTCAAAGGCGTCCGTAACATCCCGGAACACCTCTGTCATGCAGTGCAGCATGTAGCGGTCCAGCTCCGGCAATTGCTCATAGGGCACAGCGTCTTTCACCGGATCAAAATCATGTAGATTGCCCAGCAGGAACCGCGCGGTGTTGCGGATCTTGCGATAGACATCCGACATTTGTTTGAGGATGGCCTTACCGATGGAAATATCGGAAGAATAATCCACCGCTGAGACCCAAAGGCGCAACACATCAGCGCCATAGGGAGGTTCTTGTTTCTGGTTCTTGCCGCCCTCAATCACGATCGCCGGGTCTACTACATTCCCCAGCGACTTACTCATCTTGCGACCCTGATCATCCAGAGCATAGCCGTGGGTCAGCACCGTTTTGTAGGGCGCACAGCCATTCGTAGCCACACTCGTTAGCAAGCTAGATTGGAACCAACCTCGGTGCTGGTCAGATCCCTCCAGATAGACATCCACGGGATAACTCAGCTCTTCTCGCTGCTCAACCACCGCTGACCAGGAGGAACCCGAATCGAACCAGACATCCATCGTATCCATACCCTTGCGATAAGTATGGCCATTATTGCGGTAGGTTTCCGGCAAGAGGTCTTCGACAGGCAGTTCCCACCAGGCGTCTGATCCTTTCTCAGCAAAGATCGATTGAACATAGGCAATGGTTTCCTGATTCAGTAACGCATCGCCAGTTTCCTCATCATAGAAAACCGGAATCGGCACCCCCCAGCTACGCTGGCGAGAAATACACCAGTCACTCCGATCCGAAACCATCGCAGTGATCCGATTTTCCCCTTGCGCAGGCACCCACTTGACTTCAGAAATGGACTTCAGGGCCTGGTCACGAAACCCTTCCACTGAAGCGAACCACTGCTCGGTGGCGCGAAAGATGGTGGGTTTCTTCGTACGCCAGTCATAGGGATACTTATGTACGTAGGGTTCTTCCTTCAATAAAGAGCCCGCCTTAGTCAGAGCCTCAATAATGGCGCCATTGGCGTCTTTCAGCACATTTAGCCCCTTAAACGGCCCCGCTTCTGCGGTGAAATTTCCCTTCTCGTCTACAGGAGAGAGAATCGGCAAGCCATAGCGTTGACCCACTTTAAAGTCTTCTTCCCCATGCCCTGGTGCCGTGTGAACCAGTCCGGTGCCCGACTCCGTCGTCACATAGTCTCCGCCAATGAGGATAGGACTTTCTCGATCAAATAACGGATGGCGATAGGCGCAGTGTTCCAGTTTTTTACCGATGAGGGTTGTCTTCACCGTCAGGTCTGACTCCAACACCTGGGATAATCGCTCCACCAAATCCTTCGCGATTAGCAAATATTTGAAGGGTTCGCCAGATGCGGTCTCAACCACGGCATAGGTCAGGTCTGGATTCACTGATACGGCTAAGTTAGCCGGAATGGTCCAAGGCGTCGTGGTCCAGATAGCTACACCGAGTTCGGACAGATAAGGACTGAGCGCTTTCTCGGCGGAGTCCGCCAAACTCACCATGGGAAATGCGGCGTAAATACTGGGGGAAGTGTGGCCTTCTGGATACTCAAGTTCAGCTTCTGCTAAAGCAGTTTGGGAGCTAGGACTCCAGTGGACAGACTTGAGCCCCCGATAAATATATCCTTTCAAAACCATTTGCCCGAATACGCCAATCTGGGCGGCTTCGTATTCAGGCGTCAGAGTCATGTAGGGGTTGTCCCAATCTCCCCAAACCCCGTAGCGCTTGAAACTCTTGCGCTGCTGGTCGATGGTTTTGAGGGCGAAGTCTCGAGCTTTCCAGCGCAGCTTAATCGGGGTTAGCTTCTGCCGCGCCTCGGGCTTCATGTTCTGTAAAACTTTCAGTTCAATCGGCAGGCCATGGCAGTCCCAACCGGGGACATACCGGACCTTACGACCCTGCAAAAGTTGATACTTATTGATAATATCCTTCAGGATCTTATTGAGAGCATGCCCTATGTGTAAGCTGCCATTGGCGTAGGGCGGTCCATCATGCAGGATAAAGGGTTCCCCTGGATTATTCCGAGACAGCTGCTCGTAAATTTTGTGGTCTTCCCAGAACTTCTGGAGTTCAGGCTCCCGCTTAACCGCGTTGGCCCGCATGCTGAAATCGGTTTTTGGTAAGAGAACCGTGTCTTTGTAGCTCTTAGTTTCTGTCACAACCTGAAGGAAAAGAAGAATGAAGTCTTTCTCAAGCCACCATTATGGGCTAGAAGCTCCTTGCGCTTCAAGGGGATGTGCAATTAACCACATCTCCTGTTTCATCGACAGCCCCTTTATCTGATAGTTCCGCATTCTTGCCTACTGAAATCTGACCGTCAGCTTTTTCTCAACTCGGTGGGTCATTGGCTTCAGCATTAATGCCGAATTCACCGTTTTCACTCTTTAGGGAAGTTTCCTAAGGATCCTCAAAGTTATCGGCGCTGTCTGCGGAGAAATTGTCCTGTCGACGTGACTCAGGCGTTTCGACTTCATCTAATTCGTCTAAAACTGCTTCAAGCTCATCCTCTTCAAATTCATCCTTTCCAAATTCATCTTCTTCAAATTCATTCTCGATGCCAGCCTCCGGCTTCTCCCTTGTTTTTGCCGTCGGTCGAGGGATTGAAGGCGGACGGGGGGGCAGCTCAATCATGGAATATTTGGGTTTGGGTCGAGTAAATGAAGCGATCAGCTCCTGCACCCAATCTTTGATGATGATGACTTTCTCGAACGCCGTTTTAGAGGGCTGTTTGATGGATGATGTTACAGGGGGGGGAGCGGGTTGTGGGGATTCCAGCGCAGTCCAATCATCCGAGATTGACGCCTGAATTTCCTCAATCTCCCAATTTTCCTCAAGAGACGCTTCAGCGCCCCCACTAGGGTCAGACCAACCGTCTGTAGGCTCTGCATCGACAGTCTCTTCCAATGTAGAGTCTACAGCCTGCATCAGGGGCGTTTCATCAGATTTAGGCAGTGGGGCGGTTGCTTTAGAAGTCGCTTGCCTATCTTGTGAAGACTCTAATCCTGTAGGCTCATCCAGAGAGGCTTGCTGAAGCTCGATAAAAATTGCTTCCCCTGCTGAAGGTGTTGGCGGAATAGAGATATCGGGTCGGGTTAGGTCCTCTTTTAGGTTCTCTATCTGTGAAATTGAAATCTCGTCCTCAGTTAGCTCTATTTCAGCATCCTGGATAACAGCGGGCTGTACCTTTCTATTGGGAGGGGCATCCTCAACAAATTCATAGTCATATCTCTGCTTCACCTTGCGTTTCTTGGCCGACCTAGCTCTGGCCAGTCGACTTAATCGATTTGCAGATGAATCATCAAATCCAAATTGGAGGGATTCCTTCACCCTAGCGGCCAATTTTGGCAGAGATTTTCGCCAGGACCCGTTTCGCAAATTTGTTTTGATTTGCGAAACGGTTTCAGTCGTTGACTGATTGAAGGCTTCAACCGAGACGGGAGTCTGCAAATCTGTCGGCGTGAGGGACCGCCGCAAAGTCACGATTTGCCAGCCTAACGCTCCTAAGAGAAGGACACAGGCGATCTGGCCCAACAATACGGCTCCGGTAATCTGACGCGCACAGAACCAGAGCACCAGTGCATAAAACAGGCCTACTCCACTCCAAAGGAAATCATTCTTACGATGAACCTCTGGAAAGAAGAAAGCCGCCATATATAAAGCAAGACTGCCAAGGCCAACAGCCAGCGCCAGGATGTTAGCAAGCATCTCGCAGAAACCCCCACTGAAACTGAGTGATTTGTACTCCTATTTTGCTAGAGTTTGGACAATTCAGGCAGATAGCGATACTGACTATAGAGTCGCGTAATCTTCTAGGAGCTAAAAATGAGGGTAGACGGTAGAGGGTAGACGGCATACAGGGAAAGGATTTGAAAACTCTATGTATCCCTATCAACAAACTTACGATTATCTTCCCTGCCTACTGCCTACTGCCTACTGCCTACTGCCTACTGTATTTACCCTCACGCTGCCCCAGACTTATGGCTAAACAGAACCAGCACTGTCTTAAGAATCAGCTTCAAATCATACACTAGACTCCAGTTCTGCTGATATTGCAAGTCTAGTTGAATCACATCTTCAAACTTCTTAATCGTTGAACGCCCATTGACTTGCCATTCTCCGGTCATTCCGGGCTTAACGTCCAATCGCCGCCACTCAGGAACCTCGTACTGTTCCAATTCATCTGGGGTGGGGGGACGGGTGCCGACTAGACTCATTTCTCCCCTTAGCACATTCCAAAACTGGGGGAATTCATCCAGGCTGGTGCGGCGTAAAAAATGACCGATTTTAGTAATGCGAGGATCCTTCTCGTTTTTGAATAGGGGGCCGTCAAGTTCATTCTCAACTTGCTTTTTCAAAGCCTCGGCGTTGGTCACCATTGAGCGAAACTTCCAGATGCGAAAGCGAGTCCCCATCCAGGAACAGCGAATTTGGCTGAAGAGAATGGGGCCGCCGTCATCTAGCTTGATGGCGATCGCGATGGGGACATAGATGATACCAGTCAAGCCCAAGCCAATAATCGCCCCAACTATATCGATAAAGCGCTTAGCGCGAGATCTAACTGAAGGATGAGTTGTCAGCAACTGCTCCTTCACCTTAGAGGCGGTTTGCTGCTCAGGCAGCGCTAACCCTTGCTCAATGACAAAGATCTTATCGAGTTCTGTCATCGACAACGCCATCATGACTTGGGCCGGCACATCTCTCAGAACCATCTTGGAGCCATGCTCCCGACTAATCTTGTGGCAAATAACCAGGGCTCCAATCCCGCTACTGTCAATGAAGGTGGTGTCACTGAAGTCGAGTACGATTCGATCTAAATCTGAGTTTTCTTGATAAGCCCTCTGACAGGTTTGCTTAAACGCAACCGCTTCCAAAACTGTGAAAGACACAGGAAGACGGATCACACAGACCTGATCCTGAACATCTAGCTCACACATTGTCGGTTTTGATACTTCAACCATAAGGGATCTCACTTAAGCAAGCTGCCAGCCAAGAAATTATATAAGAAACCGTCAGGAAGCCTTTTTAGGTTTTCCAGAGACATTACCAACGTCTTGCCCGTCGTCAAAGATGTTCCCAATACAGAATAGATCGGATTAATTGAAAGCGGACGTCTAATTTGAGAACTGGCAAGATTCGAAGAAGCTCCATTAACTTGGGCTAGGTAGAACTACCGCATCAATAAGACTGGCGCCGGAAATTGGCGCCAGTCTTAACGTAGCAATTATTAACGTGAAGAAATATTAGCCGATTAGAAATTATTCAAGTAGACCGGCTGATAGACCATCGGGCTTTGACGCCGTTAACTGAGGCGATGTCAAAATGCGGGAATAAAATGTGGGTGACGTCTGCGCCAACAAAGGTAAATTATTTTGAACTTGATTAGCGACTTCCACAGTTTTAGCGTCATAGGTTTGGGTCGCAAGTTTTGGATAAACGCCAATTGCAATGATCGGAACAATTAAGCAAACTGCGATGAAGGTTTCCCGAGGTCGGATATCAATTGAACCAGAAGGCATTGAAAATTCTGCCTGGGGATCGCCATAAAAAATGCGCCGCAACATGGAAAGCAGATAAATCGGGGATAAGATGACGCCGCCAGCCGCCAGTATCAAAATTACAGACTTGAAGAAAACGCTGTAAGCGCTACTGGTCGTCATTCCCAGAAAGACCGTCAATTCTCCTACAAAGCCGCTCATCCCGGGTAGAGCTAGAGAGGCTAACGCTCCAGCTGTAAATAAGGTGAACACAACTGGCATCGATCGAGCAAGCCCGCCCATCTTATCCATAGACAACGTATGGGTACGCTCGTAGGTGACCCCCGAAAGGAAAAACAGCACAGATGCGATTAAGCCATGGGAGATCATCTGTAAAATAGCGCCACTCATGCCTAAGGTGGTGAAAGCCGCCAACCCGAGGAGAACAAACCCCATATGGGCAATGGACGAATAAGCCAATCTGCGCTTCAAGTTGTCCTGGGCAAACGCAGTCAGGGATGCGTAAAGAATATTGATGACGCCCAATCCGGCTAGAATAGGTGCGAAATAGACATGGGCGTCCGGCAACATCTCGATGTTCATCCGAATTAGCCCATATCCCGCCATCTTCAAAAGCACACCCGCCAAAATCATCGAGATAGGCGCAGGCGCCTCGCTGTGGGCATCGGGAAGCCAGGTATGGAAGGGAATAATAGGTAGCTTCACGCCAAAGGCGATCAAGAAGGCGATGTAAGCCAAAACCTGGAAGGGGAGCGAATAATTCTTGAGGGCCAGTTCACTCAAATTGAAGGTGAAGCTGTCGCCGTAAAAAGCCATTGCTAGGGCGGCGACCAGAATAAAGACGGAGCCAATGGCCGTGTAGAGAATAAATTTGGTGGCTGCGTAGATCCGCTTTTGTCCGCCCCAAATAGAAATCAATAGATAGACAGGAACCAACTCCAGCTCCCACATTAGGAAGAAAAGCAGAATGTCCTGTGCTAGGAAAACGCCGACTTGGGCGCTATACATCAGCAACAATAGGGTGAAATACAGCCGGGGCTTATGGGTTACTCGCCATGATGCGAGGATCGATAGGGTGGTAACCAAGCCGCTCAAAATCACTAACGGCATTGACAGACCGTCAGCCGCCACCGACCAGTTCAGCCCAAGCTGAGGAACCCAAGCGTAGGTTTCAGATAGTTGCAGGCCCGAGTGGTGTAAATCGTATTGACATCCAAAGGTATAGAGAATTAGGGCAAACTCTATTAATCCGACCCCAAGGGTATACAAACGGACGACTTTGCCGTTGCGATCTGGCAACACCGGAATCGGCAAGGCGGCCAAGATCGGAAACAGAATTAGGGTAGTCAGCCAGGGAAATTGTTGACTAATCATCACACTTCACGCGAGGTCCATTAACAAAGCGAATCTGATATTCCGGCTTATGAACTTGTCTAGCTGGAGGTGAAGGGGGAATCTAGGCAGGGGGGTCTCCAAGCAGGAGAGCAACAGATGTTTAAAGCGACCCAGGTAATGGCCTAGATCGGAGAAATCCAGTGCTTAACGCCTATAACCTCAAAGTGCTCTGACTAGGCAAACTCACCGGATGACATGGTCCGAATTAGGAATAAATACCTAAAATCAAACGCTCTGCACCAGTATACATAACTTAATTAAGTTTTGATAAGGTGAAATCGCGCAAAAATCATCAATTTTTATCTGAATCAAGAATTAATAAATCGCATAGCAAAAATAAATTCAGCAATCTGATGTCAGAAGGATTTTGCGTTATTTCAGCGATCCGTCAGTTTGTCAGGAATTTTCAACCCCCTTATCGAAGGGGTTCAGCGCCATGAAATATTGAATTTGTAATTGCTGTTATGTACAAACCTATCTTGACAAAAGCGATATTCCACCCATTTATTTGGGTGTGCAATTTAAGCCGGGTCAATTTCGCTCCCAATGCTATAGCCCCAGAGTCATGGCTTCGCTAGCGACCCTAACGATCTCTGCCAGGTCTGCTCAAGCCCTATCCGGTTCGTGAACCATAGGGCATTATCCAATCGCAAATGTCTTAACCGGTCATTAAATTGGGAAAAGGTCAGCCTTCAAGATTTTGGGTTTAGCGATGAGTGAACCTCTTTATCAATTGCCCCAACCGCTCCCCGAAAATCAATGCTCAGCGCCATAGCCCTTGCCTCTACGCCACTCTCAGCCCAAGTTGCGGCCATAGCATCGGCGATCGCATCTGCCCGTTCCTGATTCGCCAACGCTAATAGTGTCGGCCCTGCGCCGCTAATCACAACCCCATGGGCGCCAGCCTGGATAGCGGCGGCGGCGACGGCTTCATACCCAGGGATCAAAGTCTGTCGGTAAGGCTGGTGAATGCGGTCGACCAAAGCGGCTTTCAGCCAATCCCCCCTGCCGGTGGCTAATCCGCGGAGTAGCAACCCGAGGTGGGAGGTGTTAAAGATGGCGTCCGCCCGGCTGTAGCTTTGGGGTAAGACTTTTCTAGCTTCGGCGGTGGAGAGTTCAAAATTCGGGATGACGACAATGGGGATCACCGCTTCATGCCAGGGAACATCGCCGATTATCCAGTCAGTGTTCGAGCCCGAA
>JASJDH010000366.1 GCA_030065175.1 Leptolyngbyaceae cyanobacterium MO_188.B28
TGGATCTCGAAAGCCGTATGGGTGTAATAGTCCAACCCCCGAACCAGGCGAGGATTAATCTGGTAGTCAATCCCTAAATCAGTCAAATTTTGCTGGACTTGGTCGAAATGCCGTTGGGAGTCTGGGCTGAGGTGATCCAAAATGCTCGGCGCCCCCTGGACAATCTCTTGGGTGCGCTTGGCCTTGCTGTCCAGAACCCGCAAGGGATTGCGCGTCAGCCGATCCTGGGAGTCCGGATCCAGGTCTTCCTTGTAGGGGGTGAGGTAGTCAATCAGGGCGGTGCGATAGTTCTGGCGATCTTCGCCATTGCCCACTGAGTTGAGATCCAGTCGGAGAGACTTAAGGCCTAACGCTTGGAGCAGATCCGCCGCGATCGCGATCACCTCCACATCCGCCCGCCAATCATGGCTGCCGATTAACTCCACATCAATCTGATGAAACTGGCGTTGGCGTCCGGCTTGGGGCCGCTCGTATCGAAAGGCTGGGCCGATGTGCCAGAGCCGTTGCACGCCCCCTTGGGCGAACAGCTTGTGTTCGATAAAGGCGCGCACCAGACCAGCGGTGATCTCAGGCCGCAGGGTGATAGAGCGATCGCCCCGGTCCTTGAAGGTGTACATCTCCTTGCCCACCACATCGGTGGCTTCCCCAATCCCCCGTTCAAACAGATTGGTCTGCTCAAACATAGGGGGCCGGATTTCCCGATAGGCGGCACGGGTTAGGATTGCTTGAGCCGTTGTTTCAACCTGCCGCCAAAGCGCCGTTTCCCCCGGCAAAATATCGCGCGTTCCCCGCAAAGCTTGAATGGCGCCCATAAATCGTCAACAACTCCCAAAATGATCCTAAGGATTAATTGTTTCCCAAGCTTTGAAGCGATCGCCGTAGTAAGCCAAAATTCGCTCCACCTGTGGTTGGCAGACATCAGCAGTATCTTCGGGATACCGAATCCATAACCCGCCTACCTGACTTTGATAATAATCAAATGTAGTAGACAGCTGAGGTAATAAACCAGTTTCAACCCCGTCAACCTGCCGTAGATGGGCGGCGACCTCTCGGTAAACCGCAAGGGGTAAACCAGGACTGCAGACTTGGTATTCTAACGTTTTGCCAGTGTTATTGCCTACAGGGGCTGCTTGAACTTCGTCGCTCATATTAATAGAGGTGGGTTTTGAATTGCCTAGGAAGCCACTTCATCATCCTGCGACCTCGGAAGGGCGCAGCAGTTAACTTCCTCAATGCAGACTTTACCCCACTGCAGCGCCCAGCGCACTAAGGCGACACGATTGCCCGTAGCAGTCTTGGTCAAAATATTACTGACATGGTTATCGACTGTACGCTTACTAATTTCTAACTTTTCAGAAATTTCTTGGTTGGTTAAGCCTGCAGCAACCAGTTCCAAAATTTGTAGCTCTCGATCCGAGAGCGTTCCTTGAATGTTCGCCTGTGGAGACTCACCGCCAGCCATAACCATTCCCACGCGCACTGTGTATATATGCCTAGTATATATGCCTAGCTTACCTCTAAATCTCAAAGAGATCCCAGCGGCTCCGTCACCGAATAAATTTCACCTCTGCATCTAAACCATTGCGAATCAATCGATTCGCCTGTTCATCCGCAGTGGCCTGGTCTTCATAGGCGCCGACCTGCATGACAATTCGCCCATCCAATCGAGTGCGAAAGGCGTCAGGCACCAGGGATCGCACCTCGTCCTGCGTCGCTTTATCTTCGGCGACTACAATCACCCGGTAATACAACCCTAAGGTGCTCGCTCGGGAGGGGGGCTCCGGAGGAGCGTCAGAATCCGCCGGAGCCCGCGAAACTGAGATGGTCGGCAAGCCGCTAGAGCTGCCGATGGGAATCTCTGAACTCGGCACTTGTAATCGACTCGCTGAAGAGGTCATGGCCGCTCTATCGCCAGGAATTTCAGGCAAAGAGGATAAATTTACATCTGAAATCGGCGGAGCGATGACTGGAATTTCAATTACCGTGGAGCCTGCAGGATCCCCCGTCTCAGACATCGCTGAGCCAATCGACTGGGGATGCTCTGGGGAATGGCTTGGGGGACCGATGACTGGAATTTCAATCGCATCTGGTTGAGTCGATGTCGCCGTGGGCTGGCTGGAAGGCGGGGACATCAGATGGGTGACGCCAAGGCGGGTTAATAGGTTGGAAAATCTAGACAAATCCGATTTTTCGTCTGCTGTGTCCGCCGTTTCCGCATTGGTCGGGGGCGTCGGAAGCGTTGGCTCCGGCGCTGGAGGGGAAACCTCAACTGGCGACACTTCTGGGGAGGATGTCGAGGGTAGAATTTGGACCGGTAAGACTAACTTCCCGTCTACTGGCGTCGCTTCTGCTCCGGCGCTTTCTGCTTCCGCTGAGTTCGCCGCCTCTCCAGCGTCTGTTTCTCCAGCGTCTGTTTCTCCAGCGTCTGTTTCTAAACTTTCTGCTTCTTCTGCGATCGCCGCCGTCTCCGCTTCTGCGTCGGCTTCTTCTATTGCGATCTCGTCTGCCGCTGCTGGCTGACTGTCATTGACTACAACACTCGGCTCCTCAGCGGCCTCGCCGTTTCCACTTGGCGCAGTCTCAATATCAATCGGATTCAGCTCCAACACGGCATCCTCAGTTGATGGAGCAGGTTGGGCGGGGGAATTGGACGGGGAACTGGAGGGAGATTCGCGGAAGACTGTCGTTGGGGCGGCAGCACCCGCGTTTTGGTTAGAGGTGTTTTGATTCGAGGCTTGCTCCCCCCCGGCATTAATCGCCATATCCCCGGCTGGCGCACCAAACTCAACTAGCCGATTACGGCGATTTTGAGAGATTTGGTTGGCCGCCAATTCGGGTCGAGCATCCCCATAAATCACCAATCCATCTTGGTTATGGACAATACGATTGCCGACAATCCGAGGCGTCGCCCCCTCAGCCACCGAAACGCCCACCCCAGTCGCCTGAAATAGGTTTTCGCTAACTTCCGCTTGAGAAGACCCCGTGATCATCAAACCAGCCAACCGATTTTGGTTAAAGTAATTTCCTTGAATAATGGGTGCGCCATTTCCAACCACCACAATACCGACATTGCGGCTGCCGATAAATTGGTTCTCACGAATAACTGGACTGCTTGCCTCAATCCAAAGCCCATTACCGCCAGGCGTCGGGTTATTGACGATGACATTAGCTAGCCCAGCTCCGTCCGCCGCCAGGATCGTTGCATTCCGCTGTTCTCCTACAGAAAGGCTTCTAAAGAACCCGCCGCCTTGAATCACAACCGGACGATCGCCCCCAGCAAGATTGCCTTGAACGGTGACGCCAGGCTTGAGCAGAAGGGGGAACATTTCCCCAGTGGCGATGCTGTAGACACCCGGAGCGAGGAGCACAATGCTGTTGGGCTCAGCCGACCGCAGAGCATGGGTAATGGTTTGAAAAGGACGCCGCTGGCTGCCATCGCCAGTGGCATTACGACCCACCGAAGGATTGACATGGATAAGGGTATAGCCAGCGGCAGCGCTATCGCCCCCCGGCGTCTGTTCAATGGCGCCGGAATAGGGGTTGTTGATCGATTGATTAATTGATTGAAACGGGGATGACTGGGCAACCAAAGTTTCTGGTGGTGCGGGTTGAGCGATCGCCCCTGTCTCGCCCAGTCCCAACAGCAAAGCCGTCAGCAAGGTACTGGTGAATACGGAATTGTGTGCAGGCATAAGGCAAGAAAGGCTCCCATTGCAAAAGATGGAATTCGTGCAATTTAAATAGCCTACTTACCAGCAAAGCGCTAACAATCGTTAAGTAAGTTCATCTAATTCACAGCATTTTCTTCCCCATCTTCCCCATCTTCCCCATCTTCCCCATCTCCCCCATCTCCCCCTCCCCTCATCTCTCCAACAACAAGGTAACGGGGCCATCATTCTCAATGCAGACCTGCATCATCGCTCCGAACTGGCCAGTTTCCACGCGCAAGCCGCTTTGCCGCAACTTATCAACGAATTGATTGTAGCGAGCTTCCGCCTGTTCGGGGGCCGCCGCTTGGTCGAAAGAGGGCCGCCGCCCTTTGCGACAATCTCCGTACAACGTAAATTGACTGATGACTAATAATTCACCCTGAATGTCTTGAACTGAGCAGTCGAAGCGCCCCCCCGCTTTCTCTGGAAATAATCGGAGTCCCAGGCACTTTTTGGCCATCCAGTCGAGGTCTTCTTCGGTATCGCTATCGGCAATACCCACCAATAGATTCAGGCCTCGGCCAATTTTGCCAATCACCTTGCCGTCAACTGAAACCTGTGACGCGGTGACGCGCTGGATAACAACTTTCATCCGTTAGTCACTCCTCCCAATAAAAATATAGAGACATAAAAATACAGAGACGTTGCAATGCAACGTCTCCAATAGATTTAGCAGTCCACCTTACTCAAATTAATTGAGCCAATGAATCAGAACGTGTCGATAGGCTCCAGCTTAAAGCAGGAAATTAGCCCTGGGAGATAAATACTCTGCGAGAAGGACTACGGTTTATGGCTGACTCCTGACTCCTGACTTCTTACCTCAACAAGAACGTCCCGGGTTCAAGTGAATCCTCCCCTATTGACCAAATCCTTTCCCACGATTGGCAGAGGGGATACAAACACAGGCCTCCAACTGCGATCGCAGTTTTTCATGGTCTAGATTTTGACCAATCAGCACCAGTTGAGTTTTCTGCGGCCGATCGCCCCATTCTTCATCATCTAAAGAAAATCGCTTGCCGCTGAGGTGAAAAATATGGCGCTTCGGACTTTCATCAAACCAGAGAATGCCTTTAGCCCGGAAAATCGTTTCAGGCAATTGATTGTCTAGAAAATATTGGAACTTCCGAATCGCTAGCGGATTCTCACTTTGGAAGGAAATTGAGGTAAACCCATCCACCTCCAAATGATTGGAGTGGTGATGATGGTCATGGTCGTGATCATGGTCACAGTGATCATGGTCATGGTGGTCATGGTCGTGGTGGTCATGATTATGGTCATGAGCATGATGATGGTGGTCATGATCATGGTCGTGGTCGTGATGGTCATGACCATGGGCGTCTTCTGTCTCGAAATACTGATCCGATTCAAACAGCCCCACGCTGAGGATCAAAGGCAAGGGAATCTGGGACTGGGTGGTGCGCAAAATCCGGGCCCCCTCCTTCACTTCCCTTAGCTTCACTTCCAGCAAGTCCAGATCGGCTTCATCCACCAAGTCCGCCTTGTTGAGCAGGAGAATATCGCCATAGGCGATTTGATTGTAGGCAGCTTGACTGTTAAACAGATCGAGACTGTAATTGGCCGCATCTACAACGGTGACAATAGAATCCAAGCGAGTCATATCCCGCAGTTCGGTGCCTAAGAAAGTGAGAGCGACTGGCAGCGGATCGGCCAAGCCAGTGGTTTCCACGACTAAGTAATCGATCCGATCCTGCCGTTCTAGCACCTTAAACACCGCATCCATCAGATCATTATTAATGGTGCAGCAGATACAGCCGTTGCTCAGCTCCACCATCGTGTCATCACCACTATCCGTGGTAATCAGCAGCTCATTATCGATGCCGATTTCACCAAACTCATTCACTAGAACAGCCGTTTTTAGTCCTTCCTGATTAGTCAGGATATGATTCAGCAATGTGGTTTTACCACTTCCCAAAAAGCCTGTGATGATGGTGACGGGAAGACCGTGCTTGACGTCATCCATTTGTTTGGGTTCGGCAGGTGTGACTACTGATGACATAGCGTAAGTTGCAGAAACGTCTAAGGATCAGAGGAGATAAATGCGGCTCCTTCCAATGCAATCCCTATTTTAGCGAGGATGAGGGAGCAGGGGATAGGGGAGATAGGGAAGCAGGGGAGGCAGAGGGAGCAGGGGAAGCAAGAAGTGTAGAGACGTAACATGTTACGTCTCCAAGATAGGGGGGATGGGAGATCGGAAGATGGGGGGCAGGGGGAGCAGGGGAAGATAGGGCAAATGGGGAGGTTGTAGTGACGCAATTTATCTCGTTTAGAGGGAAAAGTCACAAGTAACCAATGACCAATGACCAATGACCAATGACAAAAATCCAAAATCCAAAATCACCGAAGGTCACCATAGACAGTTCCAATTGTCTAGAACCGCCTTAATATTGATAGAGGCGTCAAGTCAAATTGATTTCTGCTTGAAGTCGCCATTTCCAATTTCTAGTGTCTAAACTCCATGCCCCTTGTTCTCTATAACACCCTCACCCGTCGCAAAGAACCCTTCGAACCGATTGAAGCGGGTAAAGTGCAGATGTATTGCTGTGGGGTGACGGTCTATGATTACTGCCATTTAGGGCATGCCCGCTCTTACATTGTTTGGGACACGGTTCGCCGCTATTTGCAGTGGCGGGGATATGACGTGTTCTATGTGCAGAATTTCACTGACATTGACGATAAGATCCTGAATCGGGCGCGGGCGGAGAAGTCTTCTATGAAAGAAGTGGCGGAGCGCTTTACCCAGGCCTACTTCGAAGATATGGAACGGTTAAATATCCTAGAGGCGGATGAGTATACCTACGCCACCCAAACCATAGACGGCATCAAGCAGCTGATCCATGAGTTGGAGCAGCAGGGCTATGCTTATGCAGCGGATGGAGATGTGTACTACACTGTGCGAAACTTCCCAGAATACGGTAAGCTCTCGGGCCGCCGCTTAGAAGACATGCAGGCGGGCGGCAGTGGTCGGGTCAGTGTAGAGAATGCTGAAGCGCAAAAGAAGAAGGATCCCTTTGACTTTGCCCTCTGGAAGGCGGCTAAACCGGAAGAGCCGTTTTGGGAATCTCCCTGGGGACCGGGGCGTCCCGGCTGGCATATCGAATGTTCGGCTATGGTGCGCGATCGCCTCGGCGAAACCATTGACATCCATGTCGGCGGTGCGGACTTGGTTTTCCCTCACCACGAGAATGAAATCGCCCAATCCGAAGCCTGCACGGGCAAGCCCTTAGCCCACTATTGGATGCACAACGGCATGGTGAATGTGGGGGGCGAGAAGATGTCTAAGTCTTTGGGTAACTTCACCACCATCCGCCAACTGCTAGACGCGCCGGAGAGTCCTGATCCGATGGCGATGCGGTTGTTTGTGCTGCAAGCGCAGTATCGGAAGCCGATTGACTTTACAGGGGACGCGATCGCCTCCGCCCAAAACGGCTGGAACACCCTGAAAGAAGGACTACTCTTCGGCTACCAGCATGGCGAACAGCTGGGCTGGCCGGATGTAGCCGATAGCGCCTTTGGCGACGCCGCCTCGATGCGTATAGACACCGATAGTCCATCGGTGCAGCATTTCCAAACGGCGATGGATGATGATTTTAATACCGCTAGCGCCGTTGTGGTTTTGTTTGAACTGGCTAAGGACTTGAGCCGTCAGGGGAATCTCTTGACCCATCAGGGGAAAGCGGACGCTGATTCAGCCACATTACGGCAAGAGTGGCAAACCCTCGTTTGCCTATCCCAGGTCTTGGGGCTAGAAGCTCAGTTGGAAGCAACTGCCCAGACGGATGGATTAAGCGACGCCGAAATCGAGGCTCTTGTCCAACAGCGCCGCGATGCGAAGAAGGCGAAGAATTACGCCGAAGCGGATCGCATTCGGGATGAGCTGAAGGCGGAAGGAATCACTTTAATAGACAAAGCTGGGGGGATTACAAGTTGGCATCGTAACTAAGTAATATGCTCAATCCAATTTCAATTTATTAGGCGCTTTGAGTAGTTTGCTATGACTGGAATAGAATCTTTCCGGGATCCGATGGCAGCAAATTTGGTAGGTTGGGTTGAACCTGTGAAACCCAACTCGGGCAGGGATTGTTGGGTTTCACTATCGTTCAACCCAACCTACATTTTCTTGATGATGAAGCAATTGAATTAGCAATTGAATTAGTCGAATTAGGCTGACCAAAGTTGTACGTTTTATATGTGGGTTAGTGCAATTCCAAGCAGTGTAAATCAGTAATTGCTTCTTCACCAGAACGAATCATATATTCAACTTCTCTGGTTGTTGCGTTTTTTGGTCAAATAGGAGTTTCAAGCAGCACTCACCGACGCAACTAAACGATGTTCACGATCAGCTGCGAACTCTAAACATGCTCTAATATCGGTTTCTGTCAATTCTGGAAAGTCGTCGATAATCTCAGCAGTAGACATGCCAACCGCTAACCAACTTAGAACATCGTAGACCGTAATTCGCATTCGGCGGATGCAGGGCTTGCCGCCACGCTTGTCTGGCTCAATAGTAATGATGTCACGATAGCTCATAATACAGACAGGCTGTTTGCATATAACTAAGTCTAGAGCAGGCTAACACCTAGCTGCAAAGGATGGGCGTTAGTTGTTGAGTAGATACCAACAGATGGATCAAATGCTTCAAATTAGCTTCGTTATAATTAGGCCAGGTTAGTGTGGCTTTGATTTTATGACTGAACTTTTAGAACAAGCTATCGAACATCTCAGGCATTAGATGCTGATAGACAGGATGAGATCACAACGTTGATCATGGAAGAACTTAGGGATGAAGACAAATGGAACGCTACACTTTCTTCAATAGCCACGCTGAAGAATTAACCTTATCTGGTCGCACAGTATTAGATACTGCTTTTCTATAAAGAAAGGAGACATTCCATGCAAATTACAATCGACTTGCCACCAGACCTAGAACAAGATTTGATTCGACAAGCGGCTCGATCAAACGTTCCACTTCAAACCCTGATTTTGCAAGCTTTACGTCGGGTGACTCAATCAACTTCTGCTACCACTTCACAATGGTCGGAGATCGTCTTGGCTTATGAAGGGATTCCCGATTTCCCAGCATTTGAGACTTACCGTGATGAACTGCTTCCCCCACGGGAGCCGGAACTGTTTTAATGCGATATCTTCTCGATACCTGCGTCATCAGTGACTTCATCAAAGGCGAAGCCGGAACAATTATCAGGCTCAAGCAAACTCCACCAGTTGACGTGGCCATCTCAGCAGTAACCGTGATGGAATTGCGCTATGGCTTAGCCCTCAATCCGCAACGTACTCAGAAAGTTGAACCTGCGATCGTCAGCATTTTATCTTCTGTAAAGAGCCTGCCTTTCAGCAACGCAGAAGCTGAAAAAGCGGCTCAAATCCGGGCTGCGCTCAAATCTCAAGGACAACCTATCGGTGCATACGATGTCTTAATTGCGGCTACCGCGCTTCAACATGATTTGATTATGGTTACAGCAAACCAACGAGAGTTCGAGCGGGTTCCCGATTTACAGCTCGAAAATTGGCGGCAAACCTAGACGAGCAGCTATTATGTTGGCGCCCATACTTCACTGACAGAAGAGCTGGATAACACCTTAATTTTCTGGAGCTATACGTAAAAAATTGGTGTAAGTTCTTTCAACCTGTGAGTATTATCACGCAAAAATAATGTATAAGATTCGAAAGTGTGGATCTTAAGTACTTGGGCATTGAAAATTACATAGAGGCCAAGTGTCATTCCGAGAGAAGCGAGGAATCTCAATCTCCCGCGATAGTCTGAGATGTCTCGATTCCGCTATGCTCCACTCGACATGACATCCTGTTTTTACTGCGCATCAGACGATGTAATTAATTTTGCGCGACTACTTATCGCTCTTCAATCACTCTAGGCAAAGGAAAACTGAGA
>JASJDH010000367.1 GCA_030065175.1 Leptolyngbyaceae cyanobacterium MO_188.B28
TATACGCATTATGTGAGTTATCTCTAGCTGAGTTGAGGAGTTTGCTGCTTAAAGGTCAGCACATCAATATCAAAACGCTTTCGTAACAGGATTCTTAGGGTATGGCTCGCCATCTTAGCCGCCACGTGAACACATAAAGCTCTCACCGTTTTCCTGAGTAGTCTTTCAAGATTACGCCCAGTATTTTGCACCTCGTTAAACACCCCCTCAATTCGCTCTCGAAAGTGACCTAACAAGCGGGCAAAGGCGGGTGGCGTTTGCTCATGCTGGTTTTCTCGTTTAGCGGTAAACACCCGATTGCCTGTGGTTCTGGAGACATCCGCTTGCCAGTCATCGCCAATAAAGCCTTTATCCGCCAAGATGTCGCAGCCATTGACAGACCTCAAAACCGCTTCCGCCGCCTCTCGTTCATCGGTGTGAGCGGGCACTAAGGCATAGACCACAGGAATCCCAATTAAGGTGCTCAGGACCACCAGTTTGTAGCCAAAGTACTTTAAGTGGCGACTGGCGCAATGACCATAACTGGCGCTACCGGCAAAATCACTATGGCGCTTGCTGCGTTTATACCCGACCACGGGAACTGGCTTGGTGTCTAGCATCAGAGTAGTCTCAAACACCGCATCCAACTCCCTCACCCAAAACCGACGCAATTCCTCTACCATCCCTTCTAAGCGGCGCGCCCGTCGATTGAACTGACTTTGCTCCAGCAGGTGGGGAAATAGACTCAGGTAGTTCGCCCGCATAAAGCCTAGAAACTGTTCCTCTCCAGGAAAGGGAAAGTAATCCATCGCCAGCAGTAGGGTTAACATCTCACTCTCACTGAAGGTGGGTTGAGGCCCCGGTGAGGTCGGCTTCAGCCGATGACCATAGTTTTGATACCAATCATCAACCAGAACAAAAATAACCGTCAGGAGGGTGGGGGCGTCTATCATAGTCATGAGGAGACCTCAAGCTTTGGTGTGGTTACCAGATAATCTTGACGTCTCCTCGCCTTTTTTCACAATTTTCTAACTCACATAATCCGTGTCATACTAAAATAAATTCTATGGCCTTCGAGTCTACATTAAGACTTCCATTATGCTTTCGACATGAATCTCGGTGGTGTCGAAAACATAAACACCAGAAACATCACCGGGCTTCAAAATCAGGGGGAGTTCTGTACCCCCTAGAATCAAGCCCTGGACATTATCCTTTTTCTTCATCTTTTCGATCACACTAATTAGCCCCGCTCTTGTTTCATCCAGGACAATTCCTTTCACCAGTTCGCCCATATATTTCTCATGAATGAAGCGCTGATCAACTTCATCAGGAATGATTACTTCAATACCGCTTCTCGAAAGAACTTCGCCATAGAAGCCGCCTTGCATAGTAAACTTCGTGCCAAACAATGCGACTTTCTCAAGTCCGATATCTAAGATCTTTTTGCAGGTGGCTTCCACAATACTGATCAGGGGTAATTGCGATAACTCCCGAACTTTATTAAAGACAATATGGGGCGTATTTGAAGCCAGCACACCGAATTCAGCGCCAGCATATTCAAGTTTCTTAACTTCGGCGGCTAAGTAACGTGATACTTCCTCAAATTCCCCATTCCCAATCAAGTCCAGCATTTTTGTCATATCAATGCTGTTAATGATTATTTGGGGGTAGTTACCGGTCGCCTGGCGCTTTAGGTAGGATGAAATTATTTTACGGTAGTATTCAATCGTAGACTCTGGACCGATTCCACCAATAATACCAACTGTTTTCATGGGCAGAAAAAATTAAAAAAGACGAATCATCTTAGTGTTAGGGCGGCAACATAACGTGGAGCATCAAGGAATCAAGGACTCGCATTAGCGAGTCCTCTGCATGCGCTTGTTACGTGGTTTGAAACTACTTAATCGCCTTTATCAAAGCTTCAGCAACAGCAGCTGACGAAGCAGGGTTCTGCCCTGTTATTATCAAACCATCAACAACAGCCAGCGGATTCCAATCCTCAACTTTCTCATATAAGCCGCCCAATGCGATTAGCTGATCTTCGACCAAATAGGGCACGACATCCGTCAATTCCACTGCGGCTTCTTCTGAGTTACTAAAACCAGTGACCTTTTTATCTTTGACCAACGGATCACCATTCTGGTCCTTGGCCTTCAACAAAACCGCTGGCGCATGGCAGACCGTAGCCACAGGCTTTCCAGCAGCTATAAATCCTTCAATCAGCGCAATTGAATATCTATCCCTGTGAAGATCCCACAATGGACCATGTCCACCGGGGTAGAATACTGCATCAAACTCTTCCACTTTCATGTCAGCCAATTTAGCAGTATTCGCCAAATCAGTTTGAACAGCCTGATCATTATCAAATCGGCGTGTATCATCAGTTTGAAAGTCAGGTTCGTGACTCTTCGGGTCAAGCGGCGGTTGACCGCCAAGCGGTGAGGCCAGCGTAATTTGAACACCCGCATCTTTTAAGTGGTAATAAGGGCTGACAAATTCCTCCAACCAAAAGCCTGTTTTTTTACCGGTATCGCCCAGTTGGTCGTGTGAGGTTAAAACAATAAGTACTTTCATTAGGTAGCTCCTATTAGGGGTCTGTTTCTGTCAGAGTGTGGTTGAATCGTTTATTCAGCAAGAGACTTATTCCACATAACGCCGCGCTCAGCCGACGGAGGTATTTGGCACTACGCGACACGCTGAATGATCTGGATGAGGTTTCCACACGTATCATCTATTACAGCTGTTATTACTTCGCCAGCGGGCGTTGGCTCTTGAGTGAATTCAACGTTCAGCGATTGAAGGCGACTAAATTCGTCCTCGATATTGTCTACCTCGAATGATGCGAAAGGGATTCCATCTCTCTTTGATGCCTGTTTGAACGGTGGTACCGCGCGGTGTGCACTTGGTTCAAGCAGCAGTTCAACTCCGTTTGGTTGATTCGGTGCAACCACTGTAAGCCAACGGTACTCTCCTAAAGGAATATCAGTTTTCTTTTCGAAACCTAGTTTGCTAGTGTAGAAATCTAAGGCTTTAGCTTGGTCATCTACAAAAATACTCGTTACGTAAATTTTCATACTTGTTTCTGATTTCTATAAAATGGCAACGAAGCTCTTCACTTTAACTTACGCCGCATAACGCTAAGTTAAGCTGCGTGGATATTCTGGCACGTCAGCTTCAACGACTGGTTAGGCGGCGTTGCGCTCAATCTCGCGCTCCATCACAATGGAGTGCAAGAGAATACCAAAGACGTCGTCTTCAGTGCGATCGACCTCGGCGAAGCCAAGCTTGCGATAGAAAGCCAGTCCGACTAGGTTTTGCTCCTCCACTTCGAGCTTAACCCGCTTTGCCATCGGGAAAGCCGAATAGCTTGCGCTAAGGAGCGTTATACCGATCCCACGGCGTTGGAATGACGGTAGCACATAGAGTCGCGAGACGAATATCAGATCTTCGTTTTCGTGAGCTGTAATCATTGCGACCACATCCTTCCCAGATCTGGCTATCCCTACGAAGGTTGAGTCGCGCTCGATTTCGTTTTCCAGTACTTGAGGTGCGTGCCAATGGGAGGTCACGCTTTCGATTGCGGAATCGCTCAAGAAAGAACGATACGTATCCTGCCACGTCACAGAAAGTACGTTCTTGATTGCTGAAACATCGGACAAATGGGCTTCACTTATGGTAATCATGTGGGTCTGCTCGTCGCCCTCTTGCGCCGTCGGGTAAAGGGATAGGTTTTAATATATAGCCTATCCCCTCCCCTCAGAACCGTACGTACAACTTTCACTGTATACGGCTCAAGCAATCTCTAATGCTCGCCGATGCAATTGTGAGTGACAGATCAAATGCACCGCCACAAGATTGGAGCTGTGGTTGGTTCCCCCTTGACATCGTGGGACTTTATGGTGGACATGGATGTCTTCCCCATTGAATAGGGATTGGCCACAATTCGGGCATTTCGCCTGCTGCCGCCGGATGACCCGTTGGGCAGCTTTGGGATAGTCCTCAATCAGCCTCGACCGTTTGGCCCGTTGCTCGAAATACTCCCTCAAATCAGGATTATCCGGGCTAGCGTCCCCCTTGATTAGGGGATGCCGTTGAATACGGGTGTAGCCGATGCGATAGAGCACCATGCCTGAGTCCTTATCCATAAAACTCCACTGACTGCCAGGATAGGCGGGATGATGCGCCCAATAACGACGGTCGCGCCAAGAGAAGGATTTGTTCGGATGGGTCTTGCTAATCCAACGTCTGAGTTTCCAAAAGATGTCGCATTCCAGCTTATGGAAAATTTCCGAGCTGACGACACCCCGGTAGTAGTTGGCCCAGCCCCGAATGATCGGATTGAGGACCTTGATTAGACATTTAGCGTTGCTGCCGTGTAGTCGCTTAAAGGTCTGCCTGAGTTTCTCACGAAAGGTGGACACACTCTTTTTAGCAGGCTTAATCAACAGCTTCCATCCGGTGCGAGTGTTCTGGCTCTGGTAATGACGCACGTTGAAACCCAGGAAGTCGAATCCTTCACTGAGATGAACTATCCGAGTTTTCTCCTCAGATAGTTGCAGTCCTCTGACGCGGAGGAAGCGTTGAAGGTCGGCTTGAGCCTGCTCCGCCTCTGCTTTAGAGTCGCAAAAAACGACAAAGTCATCCGCGTAGCGTACTATCAGTTTCCGGACATCCTTTTTGACATAACCCTGGGGATATCTTGAAACCCCCAAGGCTGCTTCCATGCCATGCAGGGCGATGTTGGCCAATAAGGGGGAGATAATCCCACCTTGAGGCGCGCCTGCCGAGGTCGGATGGAAGACGCCATCTTCCAAATACCCTGCCTTCAACCATTGGGCGATTAACCCCCGGGCAGGAAAGTTTCCCACCTGATTGAGCAGAAATTTGTGGTCAATGGTGTCAAAGCATCCGGCAATATCGGCGTCGAGCACCCACTTCTTGTGGTTGGCGGCTCTTGCCGTGACATAGATTCGAGCAATGGCGTCATGAGCGCTCCGACCTGGTCGGAAGCCGTAGCTAGTCGGTTCAAACTGAGCTTCCCAGCAGGGTTCTAACGCCGCTTTGACCATCGCTTGAAAACAACGGTCTATGATGCTGGGAATCCCCAACGGTCGGCGCTTGCCATTGCTTTTTGGGATGTACACTCGTTTTGCGGCTAATGGTCGCCAAGGAATCCATTGCTTTAGCGCATCCACCAGGATGGCTTTAGCAGGGCCGGTTTTCACTAGCAGTTTGTCGATTCCTGGCGTTCGTTTGCCAGCATTAATTTGAGTCACTCGACGCACCGCTAACAGTACGTTTGAGTAACTCTTGAGCAGTAACCGTTGTAGGTTCCTGACTCGACTCCAATCTGCATTTCGGGTCGCCTTGAAGATACGTTGTCTCAGATTCTTCACTACCCGATGGGCTTTGCGCCAGTTGACGCTTTGCCAATCGGTCGTGCGCTGGGTTACGTTTGCAAATCGGGTCTGCACCTAACTTTTCCCTCAGCGTTCGGTCTCCTCTCAACGTTACTTCCGGAGATCACCTGTCCCACGTCAGCACCCTTTCAGGTTGGGCATTCGCCCTATCTGCCCCGTTATGATTTCCGGTCGCCTTTCGGCCAGCAGCTTTCGCTTCTTGGGACATCCTGTTCCCGCTAGAGATTTCGGCATTGGTCGCCCTTTGCTTACCTGACCATGACGACATCTTAAGGACTCTATCGGGGTTTCCTCGTTCCGCACGGGGTGGAGATGTGGTTGCCTTAGGACGCCTCTGTACTCCGGAAGCGGGGTGTTCTCAATCGACATTTAGACGCTGCCGACCCCCATGTGCTCCAATATTCTCGTATCAGCCATTTCGAGAACTATAAATTAACGAAGCCTCATCAAGGATTCACTGGTATTATCCTTAGCAACCTTGCCCTAGCCCTCTCACCCAGTTTGGCTCCAGGCTTGTTGGACACTTAACCTCGTCTGCTGATGCTGCCCTCTCATTACTGAGTGAACATTCCGAGGCGGACATCCGCCTGAACACTGGCGGGGAAAGGATTTCAGGAGTCCTTCCCAACTCCCTCGAGCGACTTCGAGTCGCGCGCCTAACTATTTATTCATCGGCTTTTATCTGGATAATTCCATTCAGGCCTGAGTTATCCAGAAAACTTCAATAGATCTTCATAAATACAGGTGTTCTACTGAGTTGAAATTAATTGATATACCCAAATACAATTCATCAGACTCAAGCATGCGATCGCCCAGAGCATAAACTAGAAGCGATCGCAGTTCAACTTCAAACCGCGATCGCACAATCCATCAAACTCAAGTATTCAATCCCCCAAATATTGGCAAAAGCGATTGCCTTTCAATTTCAGACCGCGATCGCAGTTCAACTTCAAACCGCGATCGCACAATCCATCGAACTCAAGTATTCAATCCTCCAAATATTGGCATAAGCGATCGCCTTTCAATTTCAGACCGCGATCGCAAATACATCGTAAAGAAGTGCGATCGCCCGAAGCATGAATAGGGGCGATCTCACTTCTCTCAAATCTAATCGGGATCAATAGTAGAAGAGGGACTCGACTGAATAGCGATAAGATTTTGCCTGACAATTTAGCCAGTACCATGAACGAGCGCTAAAGCAGCATCGTTCATGGTACTGGCGTACTCTGCGCCGACACTTTAAGTCTCGCCCATGGTGCTGGCGTACTCTGCGCCGACACTTTAAGTCTCGCCCATGGGACTGGTGTATCCAACGCTGACACTTTAAGTCTCGCCCGTGATACCGGTGTACTCGACGCTGACACTTTATGTCTCGCTCATGGTGCTGGTGTACTAAACGCCGGTACTCTAACTCTCACTTTCAACAAATAGGTCAACAGTCTTCAGCAACTGCCTCGCGTAATTCACAGAGTGTTTGTAATAGAATTGAATCGCCCTGCGTCCCGTTAATCCTTCCTATGTCCTCATCCCCGAACCTTCGCCTTTATCTTGATTCCGCCGACACCGATGAATGGCGCGCCTGGATGCCGACGGGCTTATTCTATGGAATCACCTCCAACCCGCTGCTGCTAGAACGAGCCCAGGTGAAATGCGATCTGCCTACACTCAAAAAACTTGCCCAGGAAGCATTTCAGCTGGGCGCCCAAGAAATGCAACTCCAGACTTGGGGAGATTCGGTTGAGGATTTGGTCAGCACCGGCAAACAATTGGCGGCGATCGATCCCCGTGTGGTCGTAAAATCACCGATTACGCGTCTAGGAACAACAGCGGCTTCGCAGTTGATCGCCGCTGGCGTTAGGGTGACCCTAACGGCGGTGTATTCAGTGCATCAGGTGCTGATTGCAGCAGCGCTAGGGGCAGATTATGTCGCCCCCTATCTGGGCCGGATAAATGACGCGGGAGGGAATGGACGAGAGACGGTGACCAAAATGCAACAGGCGCTAACTGGGGTGAAAAGTCCCACTCGTCTTTTGACGGCCAGTATTCGAGATATTGAAGATATTTCAGTGCTGGCGACTCAGGGGTTAGATACCTTTACGTTTTCAGCTAAGATTGCCGCCGCCTTCTTCAACGCGCCCGCCACTGAAACAGCAACTGCCGATTTTGCCCGAGCGGTTCGGAATATGGGTGGTTAGGGATTTCTGCTGAACTGCACTAGGAATCTTGGCCGCTTTAGGTCATGCTAGAAACCGGAAGTTTTGACAAATCGACGCCTAGGAGGTTTTGCCCATGACCGCTGAAATGGACCCCGTTAAATTGATGAAGCAGGAAGTCGGTAGAGCGGCGGCCGCCAAGGTTCAATCCTCTTCTATTGTGGGGCTTGGAACCGGTTCCACTACTGCCTTCGCCATCCAGTTCTTAGGGGAACGGCTCAAGTCTGGCGAGCTGAAAGACATCAAGGGCGTTCCCACCTCTTTCCAAGCCTCGGTGTTAGCCAAACAGTATGGAATTCCGCTGACTACCCTAGATGAAATCGACCACATCGACATCGCCATCGACGGAGCTGATGAGGTGGATCCTCAGCAGAACCTGATTAAAGGCGGCGGCGCTGCTCATACCCGCGAGAAAGTAGTCGATGCTTTGGCCAAACAATTCATTGTGGTGGTGGATAGCTCTAAACTGGTGGACAAATTGGGCACAACCTTTCCCCTACCGGTGGAAGTATTGCCAATGGCGATCGCGCCCGTCACCAAAGCCCTGACTGAACTCGGCGGAACCCCCGAACTTCGCATGGGCATCAAGAAAGACGGCCCGGTTATCAGCGATCAAGGCAACATGATCTTGGATGTAAAATTCACCGCCATTGACGACCCTGCTGCACTTGAGAAAACCATCAACAATATTCCAGGTGTGCTGGAGAATGGATTATTTGTTGGGGTCGCCACTGAAGTGTTAATTGGCGAGGTTAAAGACGGTAAGGCTTCCATTCGGACCCTATAAAGGATGATTGGGGACTTACTTTGTATGGATTTTAGGATCAAGGGTTATGTAAAGCGGTAGATTTGGGATGCCCTCTGTAAAGAGGGTTCCCCACTCGCCAAAGTGACCGCCGATGAAGGGCGGCTTGTCCAACGACCACAAAATTTACTCAAAAGTGTGGACTTCCACCTCTCCATAATTCGGGCATGAAGTCATGTCTGAAAATTTCATCACATTCGATGTTGAGTGAAAGTAAGCTAGTCGATTTCGTCCTTCATGTTTCGCCAGGTACAGCGCTTGATCCGCCTCTATAATCAGATCTGTTTGGGAAACCCCCTGTTTCGGGATAGCAGTGGAGAGCCCTAGACTGACCGTCACGGTATCGCTGATTGTTGAGGCGGAATGTTCAACTCCTAATGCCTCCACCCTACATCCGATTGACTTTGCAACTTTAGTCGCCCCTAACTTAGGGGTATCCGGCAGGATCACGATAAACTCCTCTCCTCCATACCGCGCAACCAAATCCCGAGGCCGTTTTACGGCTTGTTGTAAGGTCTGTGACACTTTGATTAAACACTCGTCTCCACGCTGATGCCCATAGGTATCGTTAAACTGTTTGAACTGGTCAATATCGATGAGGATCACCGAGATCGGCGTAACATTTCTGAGGGCTCGTCTCCACTCCAGTTCAAGAAATTCCTCAAAGTATCGTCGATTCGCAAGTTTGGTCAGGGCGTCGGTGGCGGAAAGGGTCTGAAAAAACTTAAGCTGATCATTTGTTTGCCCTAGCTCAGCCGTGCATTTCTCCATTTGAACTTGCAGTCGCTGTTTCAAGGTTTGCAGATGTGCTTCATACCGACTCAATTTTTTATTCGCAAAATGGGCTCTTTCGATGGCGAAGAGAATTGTTCGCCTCAACAAGCAACCGCTGATCTGATCCTTAATCAGGTAGTCTTGTACCCCTAAGCGCGCTAGTTGAATAGCGACTGCGTCATCCGTTAGGTTCGTTAAAACAACAATAGGAATACTATCGGCTCTATCCCGTAATTCTGAAAGCTCGTCCAGCCCTTGATCATCTGACAATGAAAATAAGATTAGGTCAAATTTCTGTTTACCTAAGCACTGGATTGCTTGGGTCAATCGGTCAACATGGGTGAGTTTATACAACTCTGCGCCAGATTCAAATAAGCACGTTTTAATGAAGGATGTATCCTCAGGATTATCCTCTAAAAAAATAATATTCGCTGAAT